>JBOGWV010000269.1:0-15700 GCA_050693975.1 Actinomycetota bacterium | reverse complement strand
GTCACGTCCCATGGCAACGGGGCCTTCTTGGACCACGCGGTCGCGAGCTCGTTGAAGCCGGGGATGCCCTTGGCGGCCATGGTTCGCAGGGGGCCCGCCGAAACGCAGTTCACGCGGATTCCCTCGGCACCGAGATAGCGCGCCAGGTAGCGTGACACGGCCTCGAGCGCGGCCTTGCTCACCCCCATCCAGTCGTAAACCGGCCAGGCGACCGACGCGTCGAAATCCATACTCACGATCGAGCCCCCCGACGTCATCAGCGGGCGAAGCCCTACGGCGACCGACTTGAGCGAGTAAGCGCTGGTCTGGTACGCGGTCCTGGCGCTATCCCACGGCGTCTCCATGAACGAGCCGCCGAGGGCGTCGGGGGGCGCGAACGCGATCGCGTGCAGGAAGCCGTCCAGTGAACCCCAGCGGCTCCCGATCTCGTCGCCCACTGCGGAGATCTGCGAGTCGTCGTTGGCGTCCAGCTCGAGGACGTCGACCTTGTCCGGCAGCTCCCGGGAGGTCCGCTCGGTCAGTGACATCGCCTTACCGAAGCTGGTGAGAAGAACCTCTGCGCCCTGCTCCTGAGCCACCTTGGCGACATGAAAGGCGATGCTCTGGCGTGTCAGGACGCCTGTGATCAGCAGTTTCTTTTTCTCCAGAAGCATCTCCAATGACTCCTTCGAGTGTCGCCTCGCTCCCCCGTCGCAATCCCCACACCCTAAAGGGGAACGAAGGCGACCAAGCATCAAGCCCGGTGCCAGGCCGTCCGCAGCAGCCAGGCGATGAGCGCGATCCATAGAAGCCGCTGGCTGAGGCCAGTCCAGCGCGTGTCGTGCAGCAGAGGGCTGATCGCCACCAGGGTTGCCGCGATCAGAGCAAGGGTGGTGCCCACGTAATCGGGACGCGCCGCAGACCTGCGAAGGGCCCGAGTCGAGTAGACGAGGCACAGGACCACGAGCGCGAGGGTGGCCACGGCCGAGGCTCGGCTATGGACGATCTCGCTGGTATCGGAGACGCCGGTTCGGAACATTCCCGAGACGATCGCTCCGACGCCGGCCAGGAACGCGGTCGCCGGGATGGTCCAGGCGAGCGGCTCCCGGGGTCTTTCCGACCAGAGGGACACCCCCAGAGCGATGAGGCCGCAGCCCAACGCCGCGAACGCGAGGGCCATCACCCAGCCGTAGGGACCGTTCGCGTACTCGCTGAGCCTGTGGGCTACCGGCGGCAGATCAGTGCGGAGGAGGTGAAGGATCGCCACACAGACAAGGCTGCTCAGCAGCCCCGCGATCGCAACGACCCGCGCCCGGCTCCTCAGGTCGAGCTGAATCTTTTCCCTCGGACGCGCAGAGCGGTGAGCAGGAACCACAGCAGGACGGTGAGACTGAGCAGCCGCTGAACCAATCCCGACCACCCGGTTTGAGCGGTCAGTGGCGTGGCCATGGCTGCAGCCGCGGCGCTCAGGGCGATTGCCGTCGACGTCCATCGAAACGTCCACCATCGGTCATCGCCTGTGCAGGCATAGGAGAACAGCAGCATCGAGGCAATCAACAGCACGAAGGCCACCACCGAAGCGTTGCTGTGGATCACCTCTTCCAGCGAGTCGGGAACGAGGGCTCGCTCGACCTCGAAGATCCCCGAGGCGATCAGGCATACACCGGCCGCCGCAAGCAGCCCGGGGAACAGCCTTGTGACTCCCTCGAGATCGATGGCCCGGCGCAGCCGAAACGCAAGCGCAAGCGAGGACAGGCCGAAGCCATAGAACACCACCGTCATGATCAGGCCGTGCGACCCGTTGGCGTACTCGCTCATCACCTGGCGAAGCGGGTCGATCTCACCGCGCAGGACGTGGAGCAGCATCACGGCGCCGAAGCACATCAACACCAAGATGAGGGCGATGAGCGAGGCTCCGGTGGCTCGATGCGCGGGTCGCTCTACGGCCCCGCCGGCAGGCGGAGCAGTCGTTCTCTTCATCGAGCTCAAGCTCCTGTCATCTTCCGATGGAGATCGCTCGATCACTATGGACTCGGGCTCAGAGGCGCGCAAGACGAGACCGAATCGTCCCTTTTGCTAGGTCTGGATTCTTCCGCCATCACAAAACGGCAATTTGTCCTCACGATGAGTTTGACTTGCGGGTGCCCGGGCAAGAACGCTTGGTCCGCTTCTCCCTTCGCGACGGAGGAAGCTCCATGGCCACTCGTCACGCGCCGATGCCACCCATCCCTATAGTCACGGGAACTCGGAACTTCTTCCTGAGGATCGGCTTCGTCATCGTGGCAACCTGGCCCCTGCTCCTGGCCCTGGTCCTGTTACGCGTGCTGTTTATCTCGGTCTTCTAGCCGGACCTACAGCGCTACCCTTCTCCATGGTGAGAAGCCGTTCTGCACTCCTTTGAGGGCTGGCTCGAGTTGCGGATAGTGCCTGAGCAGCACGTCGATCATCGTCGTATTTCCAACCCACTCGATGCCCTCTTGCGTGTAGACCTCCGAGCGGTAGTCGACGGTGAAGAAGCGGTCGCTGTTGAGGCGGCGTGACGCCATGAGCACGAAGACACGAAAGGCGGTGTCGCTGAATCCGAAGCCCTTCGGGAGCGGCTCCGCGTAGAGCCCGATCATCAAATCGAGCCTTTCGATGTCGCCGCCGTAAAGACTGCTCAGTTCCTCGGCCTTTGCTGCGTCCTTGGTCAGATCCTCGAACGAGTCCGCGGGCTTCAGATGCCAGAGCCTTCGGAATTCGTTGTAGCGCGGCACGCCTCGCTCGCGGACCCGCATGACGTCGATGGCCGCGAGGTCGACCGAGGTTCCCCCCGGTTGTTTGAAGTCCTGCAAGAAGCGAGGGTAGTTGTGCAGCGTGATCGCCCCCGGATGGGCGATTCCGAACGAGTACAACGCGTTTGCCATGCCCATTTCCTCGAGTCGGGTTCTGGTCTCGAGCGCCCCCACCTCGCGAAAAGTTCTCTCCTGCAGCACGTGGTCGTCTTCTAGGGAGCGGAACGTGAACTCGTCGGGGAGAAGGGGGTGCATTCGGTAGACGGCTACGAACTCTTCGGTGAGCGAGTAGGGCACCCCGTAGTGCTTGGTGGGAGCGCCGGGGATACCGCTGAGGATCTCGCTCGACCCGAGCCGTCCGAAGCGTTTGGTAAAGCGCTCTCCCATCAGACCCCACCAGTTGGCGTTCATGGCCAGCTGTGTCGTCTTGTGGGCGATGATGCCGGGCGTCCACTCGACCGTGTGAATCTTTGCCATCAGTGCGGCGTTGATCAGGCGGGCATGGTCGTAGAGCTTCTGATCGGACCAGGTCGGATAGGCGCCGTGCAGGCGATCACAAATCGCGTTGTGCTCGAGAGAGAAGAGCGTGTGCAGCAGTCCGAGTCCGATCCAGAAGTTCCCCGCCACTCCGGTGAGGTCGAGTCCCTCTTCGAGGTCCTTCGGGAGCAGCCCCGATGAATCGAGTCGCAGCTTCCCGTCTTCGTGCGAGCGAAGCTTGTCTGCGAACTCGCGTGTGCTCCCGTAGATCTGGGACCCATCCCACCAGTGGCTGTCGTCGGTGACATAGGTGGGTGGAGTGTCCTCGTCGAGGTCCGAGGTCGGGTCCCGGCGCGTGCGCTGAATCTTCATCGGATCCTCCGGCCAAGGATCGTCTTCCTCGAGCTCGACCTTCCAGGGGTTCTCCGGCTCGTTCTTGCCGTGGCTGAACCAGTCGTGAACCTCGAACTGCAGCCAGGCTCCCGCGAGAACGTTCAGCGTTGTGGCGGGGATGAACTCAGTGCGGGTCAGTAGCTTGCGGCTGATGAGCCGAGGATTCGGCTCGAGGACTTCGGGTTCCTTCTCCGGATGCGTCCGGTCGATGGGGACGTTGCGGCCGAAGCGGTTCCCGATGCTCCCCATGGCCGGATCGCTCAGGTCGTTGTAGCTGCCGTCGAGCGTGCGAACGTTGAGGTTCTCGGGAGGCTCCTCCTTCTCGATCCCTTCAGTGGTTGGTGACGTCGTTCTAGTGTCGTAGAGGTTCTTTTGCCGGTAGAGGTTGCGAAGCCCTGCCAGCGTGTAGATCCCCAGAGGCCGAGGCATTCGGTCCCAATGAAATCGGTTGTCGAGCCGGTTGGCGGACGAGGTCCACACCCGCGAGAACAAACCCATGACTAGCTCCCTTCAATTCGACCGGTGTACGCAAGACTTGGATTGGTCATGAGGGCTGTCTCGCCGCGGCGGGCTGCAGGCCGGATTCGACGGCGTGTCTGCTCGACCGAAGCACCAAACCCAATCGAGCCAGCCCCGCACCGAAGACGATGCCTCCGGCAACGCGCAGAATCCAAGGGGCAGGGCCCAGTGGTTCAACGGGCGCACTGAAGAGAAGCACACCCACAACGAGCAGCAGGGTGTCGGTGATGGAGATCGCTCCGGACCGTCGAAGGACGATCGCCAGAGACACGTAGCCGACTACCAGAAAGATGTAGGTCACAGTGATCGCGCCGGATGCGAGCACGTCCGTGAACATCGGGCCGTCCGCTCGGACAAAGGAAGGAACGTGCTCCGCGATGGCGGGCCACAGAAACGCGGTGATCATTCCGGTGCCGACGAACATGGCGGTGCCGGTGAAGGCCGCGCCGAAGGCGAGCTTCTCCTTCCAAGTGGAGTCGGACAGCCAGCGATCGCGCACCTCCAGCAATCCGAAGAGCGCGAGCAGCGCTCCAAGGAAATGAAAGGTGTGAGAGGGAATCCAGGTTGCGCTGTGGGGCCCGTGGACCCCCGCCAGCTCGTCGTAGGGATGCAGAAGCATGAACAAAGCAAAGGCGACGCCACTAAGTATCAGTGCCGCTCCGCTATGCCGGTGGGCTCTCTCCTCACGCATGTCATCTCCTTTCCAATTCCAGGCTTCGGCGGTATTGACGGATGCCTCGTCCGGCTGGACCGATTCGTCGGGGAACACCTCATCGCCGGTTGGCTCCAGTCTTTGCGACGCGTTCATCGACTGGCGAAGCTCTGAGAGCACCAGGTACAGGGTCTTGCGCGTCCGGTTCTGGTTGCCGAGGGGACGGTGCTGCGGAAGGCAATGCCACGTGTTGAACGAAAGGTTGTCCGCGAGCGCTAATTGTTCAGAGGAATCGAAGGTCTGGACCGGCAGACGGAGCCGGGCGACCGCGACGGGAGGCGAGAGTCGCTCGGGCCACTCGACAGAGGCATTCTCGATAGGCATCCGGTGGGGATCGGTCTGCAGTTGGATCATGAAGTCGAATACGACTTCCCTTTCTCGAAGCGTTCTCGCCATTGCGTCGCGCAGGTAGTCGTCGGGGAAGCTGCGCGGAGTCTTCGACTTATGGGTTGAGCGCGGCCTGATCGAGTAGTGCATCGCTTGGCCCTCTCCGAGTAGGTAGGCGACGCAGCCGAAATAGGGAGCTTCCAGGGGGCTGGAGTGGGTGCGCGCGTAGAGAGCTTGCATGATCCCGTCCAGCAGGTGGGAGTCAAAGGGGCTCAGGAAATACAGGATCGGCGTGCCGTCCAGAATGCGCCTCTGCAACTTGAGGTTCTCGGCGATGTTGGGAGTGGTGAAGGTCGGCGCGCTGATGCCCGTGAAGTCCTGGGTCCACTTTTCGTCGTCGATGAGCTTCTCGCCCTCGACTCCCATGAGCTTGATTCCGATGCTGAGGATCCCGTTGTCTTCGATGTCGGGGGGAGCAAGGGGGCCGGGACCGGCGAATCGAACCCAGGTCGGGAAGCTGCGGGCTTCGGCGAACACCCCAACTCTCATTGCCTTCGGTATGTCCTCCAATACCTCGAAGGTCCCCCGGACAACCCCGTAGGTCTTGGTGTTGCCGGCGCGCTGTGCCTCGCCCGGTGCGTACCGGGTTCGCAGAAAGGTCGACATGGCCTCGATGATCTCGGCGGTGATCTGCTGCTCGTGGGGCAGGATCCGCTCCTCGGCGAGCTGCAGATGATCGTTGGAACGGCGGAGATTGATCAACCCCTGCACGACTCTCGATACCGGCTTCTGAAAGATCCTGTCGAAGCCGTCGCGGAACAAGGGATCGATACGGCGTTCGAGAGTGATGAGCTTCACCAGGACGTCGTTGATCCATTGCTTCATCCCAGGCTCGCCAGATAGCGAACGGCCCGAATCCCTGGGAGGAAGAAGTAAGCCCCACCGCGCACGGTCACAAACGAAGGAACCCCCGTGACGCGCCGCCGGACCGGTGCCGCCGGAAGGGAGAACGATTTCCCCGTCGTCGAGCGCGTGGCCACGACCGGGTCGGCGTCATCGTAGAGCCCGTCGAACTTCGGGTTGTTGATCCACGTGTGCTGCACGAACTCGAACTGACGAGCGAGGTTCGCGTTCAGGCACATGAAGTAGAGGCCGCGCTCGTCGTCGTCGGCTCCGCGCTCCCCGGTCGATGCAAGGGGCGAGACCCAGCTTCCAAACTGCCGGCCCCGTCTCAGAATGCGGTGTCGTTTGCCGATGGCGATCGACTTGCCGGACCCGGGGTCGGGATCTAGAGAGTCACGAGGGTGGGCTCTGCGAACGTGGGAGCCCTTGGGGCAGCGATGGCCGTGCGGATCCAGGTGGTGATAGGCGAAATCGTTCTCGTCACTCAACGCGGGATCGTCTCGATCCGGCGAGCTGACCAGCGGGGCACCGCTCGGCCACCGTCCCATCATCTTGGCGGCAAGTTCAACCGGGTCACCATCATGGCCATCCCCATCGAGCGCCTGAGCGGCGCGGTCGACGAAGCTCCAGAAGCCGGGCACGTCCTGGACCAGCTGGCGCACGACGAGGTAGCTGCCGTTCTTGCCAAGGTCGGTTGTGCCGTTTCCTTGGGGACTGACGGGCAGCAGACCGGTTGGATCGGCCGACCGATCGAGCGTGGGGCTATCCGCAAGGAGCCCGTACTCGTTGAGGTAGCCGAGGATGAATTCCCCGGCCCTGATCGTGTTCGAGGGTGAGTCGGCCCTACCCAATCCCTCGATGGCGGGCTGAGAGACGCCGTCGTGGAAGCCGAAGTGCTCCCGGTCGGTCAGTGGGACGGTTTCAAGCGTGGCGACCTCGGCTACGCCGGAGCGCTCCCGGTTCACGTCGGCGATCAGGAGCTCGAGCTCGTCGGCATCGCGGGCGTACAACAGCATAAGGACGTCGATTCCGCCGGTCGAGGGGCCTCCCCACACCCACCTCTCGGGCGTGCTGTCCTCGAGGTCGCCGAGCACGCGGCTCCGGTGTGAACTCGTCATTCCGTCCCGGAATTCGAAGGAGAACCCCCGGATCGCATCGGGTGGCACACCGAGTTTGCCCAGCCCCTCAGCGGTGAACGCGACGTTGACGGCGGCGCGCTCGGGTCGCGTATCTGCCGGCGTAAGCAGGCCCGTGACGCTCATCAGCCAGCGTCTTGCCGCCGGAGCGTCGTGGATGCCGAGTAGCAAGAATTTTGCGGTCTTGAGGTTTCCGTATCCTCGGACGACCAGCCCCTGAATGTCGTTGAGTTCCAGGGCCGCGCTCATAGGCGTCGAAGCCATTCCTCGGCCTCGCGCTCGTTCAAGTTGGCGAAGAGGCCCGCTCTTATGTGTGCGTTGTTCTCGATGTTCTGTGCGGTTAGCTGCGGATACGCCGAGTACCAGAACTCTGTGGGGAGCTGCCGCACCCTCAGGAAGTCCTTGAACATCTGCTCGTTGGTGGCTCCGCCGCGCACCAGCCAGCTGGTTTTGGGGTACCCGACTCCGTTGCTGAAGATTGCATTGAGCCCCCAAGCCACTTTGTCGATGAAGTCATCCATGTAGCTCTCGAGGCTTCCGTCGTAGTTGCTAACGAATACCAAACGTTTCTTGTCATCGAGAAACACCCAGCGCGCGAAGTGAATCGTCTTGACGCCGGTGAGGCGACCCCGGTTGAAGATGTGCCTCGTCCCATAATTCGCAAGCCGGAGGAGGGCAATCGTCGTCAAGCGCCGGACCGGTCCCGGCTTCATGTGGCCCATAGCGGTGAACTGGTTCTGCACGATGTGGTCCTCGAGTGCTGCAAGCTCTTGCACGCGCCCTTCATCCGGCTTCTCGCTGCTCGATGCGTCCCGGAGTTCGTGAAGGCGAATGAGCACGATCCAGATCGGCAGAACGACGATCAACACGGGCAACAGGACCAGGAGCAGCAGGGGTACCGCAACGAGATGGAGGATCTCCCTGAATCTCCAGGCCGGGCTGGGACTTGCGGCGGGAATCCTTGACCAGCGCACTCCCTCCTGACTCTCCACGTAGTCACGAATGCGAGCCTGGACCTCGCGGGCACCGAGTTGTGAGAAGTCGTGTTCGGGACGATCGAGGAATCCCTCGATGGCGTTGCGGAGTTCGGCTTCCTGATGCACCTGCTCGGCGGTGCGGCCGACCGTGTTCACGTACATCGCTGCAGGCTCGACCATGTGGTGTCGTAGGAAGGCGGCGCGATCTGCGTTCGTCAAAGGTCGTGTGGCCGGGAACCCCTCGCAGCATTCGAAAGCCCCGTCGAGCGCATCACCTCCAGCCTCGAAAAGGTCATCCACGTACTTGTCCAGCGGCGCGTCGATGTCGCTCATGAAGACGAGGCGCCCCGGCAGAGGATTTCCGTCGAGATCGCTCGTTTCCTCGATCGTGAACAGGCGGGCGAAGTGGACCGTGGGGATCTTGCTGAACGCAAGCGTGCCGGTCGTTTGGTCGCCGTTCGTGAATGACTTGAGGATCCGGCGAACCTCCTCCATGCGACCGGGAAGAACCTCCGCCATCGCGGTCACTGCCAGTTGATGGCTCACGGCCGTGTCTCGCAGGGGTCGCTTATCACGACCGGCTCAGGCTCTCGAGAAGACCAGAGCGAACTTGAGGATGTTGGTCTTGGACCAGAACACCTGTCCGAGGAACACCCCTGGTGAGACCTCCCGGATCTCGTCTCGTACCAGCCGGGCCACGAAGGACGTCTTGGAGTAATCGATCACTATGCATTCGCGCTGATCCATCCAGCTCGGGTTCTTGTAGACCCGCGCCCGGATCGCCTTGAATCCGAAGGGAGAAACGATGTTCAGGAGATCTCCGCGCTCCTGGTTGAAGATCTTCCCGCGCCATGCAAGCAGATAGGCGATTTTGCCGACCAGCCGGGCAAACGGTGTTCCGGGAGCGAAGATGACCGTCCCCCTGCTCCGGTCGACGGGGATCTCGCCGGCCGGGCTCCGCGCGAAGAGCTCATTGAGGTCGGCTTTCGACATCTTGAGCATCTGGTCGACGTCGGGCGCCGATCCGGTGGGAGTTCGCTCGGAAGATTTCGCCACGGCCCCGCCTCCTATCGCCCCTCGGAGGTTCGGTATACACCCCGCTTCGTCACCGAATCGTCATCACGCCGTCACCAAGTCTCGGCGGCGAAGCGCCGACAGGCCCACGACCGCCAAGGCGGCCGCGATCAGCGTCAGAGCCAGCAACGGTCCTGCCGTCACTGCGGCGGCGGGAACTTGCGGGACATGGTTGAACGGCGACGCGTCGCTCACCGAGTTCGGCAGATCGAGCAGGGGGCCCAGAATTCCGACGACGAAGCATCCCGCCAGCGCCGCCCACCCGGCTGCCGACGCTCGAGGCACGAGGCCGAAGATCGCAACCGTGAAGCCTCCGAGAACCCACACCGCGGGCGTGTGTGCGAGCGCCGCGCCGAGCATCCGCGTCACCTGCCCGAGGTCACCGGTGCTAACACCGAATGCCAGACCGGTGCCCAGTCCGCCGGAGGCGATCACGATCACGGTGCCCACCATCGCCACGGTTAGGTGGGCGCCGGCCCAGCGCCAACGACCGACCGGCGTCGCCAGAACGGGCTCTGCCCGCCCCGCGGTCTCTTCGCTCCGCAGTCGCAGCGCGGACTGGATCATGAATCCTGAAGAGATCAAGGCCAGCATGAGGAGCGTCGTAGCGAAAAAAGAGTCCGTGAAACTGCCTCCGGCCTGAGCGAGCAGATCGCTCAGCTCCTCGTTGTCGCCGACAAGCTTCTCCACCTCCTGGCCGATCGAGCCGTAGGCGAGACCGGTTAGAAAAAGCGCGGCACTCCACCCGATCAGGCTCCCGCGCTGGAGTCGGAGCGCAAGACCGAGAGGGCTCGTCAGATACCGAGATGCGGTGGGGGGGCCGGGCTTCGGCGGGACGAGACCGGCCCCCACATCGCGGCGCGTGGTGAGCGCGAACGCAACCGACGCGAGCACAACGGCGATCGTGACCGAAAGCAGCAGAGGCCACCAACGCTCGTCGCCGAAGGATCTCGTTGCCTGCGCCCATCCGATTGGCGATAGCCAAGTCAGCGTGCCGTTACCCACATCGCCGGCCGCTCGCACGACGTACGAAACGCCAATCACGGCCCCGACGATCCCGTAGACACCGCGCGTATGTTCCGTGACCTGCGCGCCCACGGCGGTGATCGCAGCGAAGACCAGGCCTATTCCGGCGATGGACGCACCGAACGCGATGGATCCGGCCTCGGGGAGGTCAAGGCCAACGAGAATGAGAGAGACCAGCGCGCCCAACAGCAGGTTGACACCCGTAACCACGACGAGGGCGGCGGTTGTGGCGGCATGGCGGCCCACGACCGCGGCGCGAACCAGCTCGGACCGTCCGCTCTCCTCCTCGGCCCGGGTTTGCCGCCCGACCAGGAACATGCTCATGAGAGCAACCACCGCTAACCCGAAGGCGCCTACCTCCCACGCCACCCTTCCACCGACGGTTTCGATCGCATACGCCGGTCCGTTCATCGCAACGAACGCGGGGTTGTCTCCCACGATGTCGGCTGCAGCCGAAAGCTCCTCCCGTGTGTTGTAGAGGCCGGTGACACTCGTCGCGGTCGAAAGCACTAGGGCCAGAATCGCAGCGATCCAAACCGGAATGCGGATGCGATCGCGGCGCAGGATGAAACGGATCAGTGAGCCCGTGCCCGTCAGGGTCGTCATCGAGAGGATCCGGTACTCGTGGATCCCTCCGTTGCAGGACTCCGACCGTCTCCTTGATGATCCTCGTGGATCTCGTCTCCGTAGTGCCTGAGGAACAACTCTTCGAGCGTCGGCGGGTGACTGGTCAGGGCACGCACGCCGTTTGCGGCGAGATGCCGCACCACTCCGTCGAGGTGTGTGGTGTCGACGTCGAAGTGGACGCGGCCGTTTTCAACCTTTAGATCGTGCACCCCCGGCAGGTTCGCGAGGCCGGTGGTCGGGGTGGCCGTCTCCGCGGAGATCGACGTGCGGGTGAGATGACGCAGCTCGTCGAGCGTGCCGCTCTGGACGTTGCGCCCCTCACGAATGATGCTGACTCGGTCACACAGCGCCTCCACCTCGGCCAGGATGTGGCTCGAGAGCAAGACGGTGCGGCCCTCACCCCTGATTTCCTTGACGCACTCCTGGAACACGGCCTCCATCAATGGGTCGAGACCGGAGGTGGGCTCGTCTAGCAACAGAAGTTCGGCGTCCGAAGATAGCCCGGCGAGCAAAGCCACCTTCTGTCGGTTGCCCTTTGAGTAAGTGCGCGCTTTCTTGGTGGGATCGAGATGGAACCTCTCGAGCAGTTCTTCCTTGCGCTGCGGGTTGAGCCCGCCCCGAAGCCGGCCCAGCAGGTCGATGGTCTCGCCGCCGGTGAGGTTGGGCCACAGGCTCACGTCGCCGGGGACGTACGCGAGGCGTCGGTGAAGGTGGACGGCATCCCGCCATGGATCGGCGCCGAACAGACGGGCGGTTCCCGCGTCGGCTCTCAGGAGGCCAAGGAGGATGCGAATGCTCGTCGACTTCCCGGCACCGTTGGGCCCAAGGAAACCCTGCACCTCACCGGCCCGGACCTCCAGATCGAGGCCGTCCAGTGCCTGCGTGTGCCCGAACCTCTTGCTCAGGCCGTCCAAGCTGATGATGTTTTCCATTGGGCAACGTTACAGAGATTTCGGGAGCGCGCTCCGAGTTCGGGTGCCCGGGGACCCGGGCGTTACCAGTTGAAGAGCTGCGCGGGGAACCAGGCGAGGGCGTAGGCAACCGGCCCGGCCAGCAGCGCAAGACCAACGGCGCGAACGTTCCGTTCGGTCGGGCTGCGCTGGATGAGTCGGGCGATGAAGCCGCCCCCGACGAGCGCCAGTCCCACGACGAACTCGTAGACGACGAGAATGGGGCTCACGAGAACGGCGGCGACCGCAAGCGCACCTAGGCCGATTCGACGAGGAGTGAGCCACGACGCGCTCACAACTTGCTGATTCGCGCCATGCTCCGTTCTGGCCATGATCAATCCAGCTTGTCACGCTTGCGTCCGGCGCTCAACCGGGTCGCGACCGCCTGTGATTGCTGCGAGTCTTAGGCGTGAAAGAGAACTGACTCCTCCTCAAGGAGACGACCATGCGTGGCCTGATCACCGATCCATCCGCTCCCGATGGGCTCCGGCTTGCCGACGATCTGCCCGAGCCCGAGCCCGGCCCTTCAGACGTGGTCATCGACGTTCATGCCTTCAGCGTGAACCGCGGCGAGCTCAAGCTGCTGAACGCGAGGTCCGACGGCTGGCAACCGGGCCAGGACATCTCCGGCGCTGTGGTCGCCGCCGCGCAGGACGGCACCGGGCCGGCAGAGGGCACCAGGGTCGTGGGTATTGTCGACGGCGCCGGCTGGTCCGAGCGAGCTTCGGTGGAGCTGAATCGGCTCGCGGCAATTCCAGATTCGGTAAGCCACGAGCACGCGGCCAGCTTGCCGGTCGCAGGGCTCACCGCGTTTCGAGCTCTTGGGACCGGTGGGCCGATCTTGGGCAGGCGAGTGCTGGTCACGGGAGCGACCGGAGGCGTCGGCCAGTTCGCCGTGCAGCTGGCGGTCGCCGCAGGCGCCAGGGTGACGGCTCAGGTGAGTGGGCCGCATCGCATCGAGGAGGCCGAGACTCTGGGAGCCTCCGAGGTGGTGACGTCGCTCGACGACGAGACGCTGGGCCCCTTCGATCTGGTGCTCGACGGGGTGGGGGGTCCTCGGCTGCGCACTGCTCTGCTCCGCTGTGCTCCCAGAGCCACCATCACCACCTACGGATCGGTGGGGGGGCCGGGTGCGGAGATCGGACTTCCTGCATTCGCCAACGCGCCGCTCGCTCGGGTGGTGGGCCTGTTCGTTTATGCGCTGGGCACCGAGACCATGGGGGCCGAGCTGGCCTCCTTGGTCGAGTTGGTTGCGAACGGCCGGCTTAAGCCGCGGCTCGGCGTCGTGAGTGACTGGGAGGCTACCAACGACGTTCTCGACGCATTGCGTGAACGCAAGGTCACCGGCAAGGCGGTGCTCACGATCCCTCGCTGACGACGATCCCGGGTCAGGTTGGCAAGCGCTCGAGTGTCACCAGCGTGATGTCGTCTTCCTGCTCCCAGTCCGGGCCGGTGAACCGGTCCAGCTCTGCCAGCAGCGCGCCGATCAGATCGTCGTCGCGATGAGTGTTCTCGATGATCTTGACGACCCGCGGAAAGCCGAACATCTCGCGCTGAGGGTTGTGCGCTTCCGCGAGACCATCGCTGTGCAACAGCAGGCGAGCCCCCGGCGGAATGACCGCATCCTGCACCTCGTAGGTGGTAGCCGGCATGAGGCCGAGAGGCATTCCCGTCGCCCTGAGCTCCACGACGCCGCCCTCGTTCGAGAGGTAGGGGAGGTTGTGCCCCGCGTTGGCGAGTTGTAATTGACCGGTTGCGGGGTCGAGCACTATGTATTGACATGTCACGAACATCTTTTCGGGCGTGTTGAGGACGAGTACTTCGTTTATCTTCTCGAGGACGGCCGAAGCGGACGCGGCACCCGCGGTCTCGGCATCCAGTAGTCCCTGGGTGGTCGCCATCACCAGGGCTGCCGGAGCGCCCTTGTCGGTGACGTCGCCGATCGCGATTCCGAACTTCTCGCCGGGCAGGTCGGCGAAGCTGTAGAAGTCGCCTCCCACCTCGCGCGCCGAACGGTAAAAGGCCGCGATCCTCCAGCCGGGAAGGTCGGGGAGCTCGGCCGGCAGGAACTGTTGCTGCACGAGCCGGGCGACCCTCAACTCTTGGGCGACGCGCTCCCGTTCGTCCTCTGCACGCCGAAGCCGTTCCGCTACCTCGGCTGCGTACGCGCGGCGTTCCCGAACGACTACACCCAAGAGGATGATCACCGCAAAGAAGGCCCCGTCCCTAAGGGCGTCGTTGATCACTCGAGTGACGGGCTCTGGACCGACCAGTAGCCGGTAGGGGATCGGAATGATGATCCAGAACGAGCTGACGACGAGGGGCAGTACGGTTCGCCCCGCGACCGCAACCGAGTAGAGAGGCACGGCGAGAGGGATCGCGGGAACAAAGCCGGGATAGTCGAGCTGGTAGTAGAAGTTCAAGACAGCGGCCGTCGCCAGCAGCGTCGCGACGGGCCAGCGGTGTCGAGCGGGGAGGAAGGACGCCATCAACAGCGCGAGTCCGTATGCCAGCGCATCGGGTTCGCGCGAGGCTGGTTCGAGCGCGCCCGACATCGCGATCGAGATCGCGGCCCACACGACCACAATGAGGGAGATCTCTTGCGTCAGCCTGCCGAGACGGTCGGCGATGGATCGCGCGCTCCTCACGGGTAGCATCGCCTCCCTGAGAGGAACAGGACGTTGTCGATCCGAGGCCGCATTCCTACGACGGTAGCGCCCTTCTCATCATGCCGGCATCCACGGCATGAGGGCCCGGCAAGCCCTGGGTTCCGATGAGTTTGCGTAGGCCGAACCGTCATAGGAATAACCGCTTGAGCCCATCTGGAGCGGAACGCCGCAGGTAGAGGAGGATCACAGACGTGCTGAATGAGGCGGCGTCGCTCGCCGGAGAGATCGACGGCCAACTACTCGTTCCCGGAGACGCGGGCTACGACGAGGCGCGAGCCGTGTGGAACGCCATGGTGGACCGCAGACCCAGCTACATCGTCCGCTGCGCGCACGCCGACGACGTGCGTGCCGCCCTGCGCTTCTCCCGTGACCGCAACCTCGAGATCGGCGTCCTTTGCGGCGGGCACGGGGTTCTCGGCCAGGCCGTCCCCGATGGCGGTCTGATGATCGACCTCTCTGTGATGGATCGTGTCCGTGTCGATCCCGGGCGGCGACGCGCGTGGGTCCAGGGCGGTGCCCTACTTGGTGCCCTCGACCAAGCTTCCCAGGAACACGGTCTCGCGACGACGGCCGGCAACGTGTCACACACAGGAGTCGGCGGGCTGACATTGGGGGGAGGGATGGGATGGCTCGCCAGGCAGTTCGGTCTGTCGTGTGACAACGTAACTGCATTCGAGTTGGTGACGGCCGAGGGGAACGTCGTTCGCGCAACCGCGTCGCAGAACGCCGACCTGTTCTGGGGACTCCGAGGTGGTGGCGGGAACTTCGGTGTGGTGACCGAGTTCGAGTTCCAACTGCACCCGGTCGCGCCGCAAGCTCTCGTTGCCAACTTCTTCTACCCGATAGATGCCGCGCCGCCCGTACTGCAGGGGTGGCGCGACCTCATCAACGAGTCGCCCCGCCAGGCGACCTTCACCGCGGGAGTCGGCGATTCGCCTCCCTCGATGCCGGCCGAACTGCAGGGTCGGCCTATCGCCCGCGTTGGCCTCGTGTGGCTGGGAGACCCCGACCAATGCCGGTCCTTGCTCGGCGCGGTACGCGACCTGGGGCGGCCCGTGGTCGAGGGAATCGAGGAGGCCTCCTACCTCGAGCTGCAACGGATGGACGATGATGAGGAGGGGCATCACCTGCGCAGGTATTGGAAGGGCCACTACTTC
>JBOGWV010000268.1:0-2676 GCA_050693975.1 Actinomycetota bacterium | reverse complement strand
TTTCCCGCACTCAAAGGCGTCTACAAGATCGCCGCGGAGGTCGAGGATGCCGCAGGCTTGCAAGCGGGGAACGAAGTGCGCGTCGCCGGAGTCAAGGTCGGCCAGGTAACCGGGGTCCGGCTGGGCGAGCGATCGGCGGTCGTGGACATGGAGATCGAGGACGGGGTGCGGATTCCAACCGAGGCGCGCCTCGAGGTGAAGCTGAAGACGATTCTCGGCCAGAAGTTCATCGACCTCCGAATGCCGCATGCCTTCCTCGCTCGTTACTCGGGAGGCGCAGACCCGGCGAGCGCGCAAGAGGATTTCCTCGACGACGGAGACGTCATTCCGATCGATCAGACCACGGTTCCCTACGAGATCTATCAGGCGGCGACCGAGGGCACGCGCGCGATCGAGAACATCAACAAGAAGGCGCTTCGGAATCTCATCTCGATTCTGGCCGACACGCTCAACGCTTCAGGCGATGAGCTCGGCGCGGCGCTCGAAAGCGTGGACGAGGCCGGCGGCGTCCTCAAGACCAAGAACGCCGGCATCCGCAAGCTGCTGCGCAACGCCTCCGCGCTCTCGGGCACCCTGGCCGAGAGCGACCAGGACATCGAGGGTCTGTTGGTGCGCGCCACCGAGGTCCTGGGCACGCTCGCGGACAACCGGGCCACGACGTCGTCGCTGCTGGCGGCCACCGACGACCTGACCGAGAACCTGGCACTGCTCATCGAAGCGGCGCGCGGATCAATCAAGTCCGGCAGCGGTGATCTCCGATCGATTCTGACATCGGTCAACGGCGAGCTCGGCACCCTCGACGAGGCGCTCGACGAATTCGGGATCGCCCAGGAGCTGTTCGGCCAAAACATCAAGTTCGGCCGCTTCATCGAAGGGCAGGTCTGCTCGCTGACCACCGCAAACACCTGCGTGCCGGACGGTTCTCCGACCGAGCCGGGTCTCCCACAGCGCGGAAACCAGCCCGGCGGCTTTCGAAGGATCCCCGAATGAGGATCTCGACCGGCGGTCGAAAGGCAGTCGCCGCGTTCAGTGCGGTGGTGCTCGCGGGAACGGGACTGGCGTTCGTGAACACCGCGCAGACGGAACCCGATGTAAAGACCATCACGGCGACCGTCGACCAAGCACCAAACCTGTTCGAGGGCGGCCGCGTCATGGTTCGCGGCGTCGAGATCGGAACGATAACCCGCGTGGACCCCCGGCCGGATGGCGTCGAGCTCACCATGAACATCGACGAGGGAGTGCCCATCCCGGCCGACGCCAGCCTCTCGGTAATCCCCATCACGATCATTGCCGACCGCTACGTTCAGCTGAGTCCCTACGAGGGTGGGCCGGAGATGCGAGACGGAGCCCACATCCCGGTCGAGCGAACGACGATTCCCGCCGAGCTGGACGAGGTCCTCAGCGAGCTCAAGGACCTGGTCGACGCCTTCAAGAGGAGGCCGGGCGAGAAACGAGGCCCTCTCGCCGACCTGGTTCAAGCGGCCGACAAGGCTCTCGAGGGCAAGGCGAAGTCGTTGGCGGGAGCGCTTGAGAACTCATCGGTGGTCCTGTCGAACCTGGCCGGATCGCAGACGGACATCACCAAGCTCATACAGAACCTCGACAGGGTCTTCATAGCGCTCGCTGATTCGTCCAGCGAGATCGGCCTGATCAACGAGCGCTTTGCCCTCGTTGCCACCGCGCTCGCGGACGACCAGGACAACCTCGAGGGGGTCATCGAAAACCTCGAGTTCCTTTCGACGCAGGCGGCCTCGCTGGTGATCGAATCCGGTGACGACCTCGGCACATCCTTCGGCAAACTCTCCAAGACCCTGGACGTGGTCCTGGAGCATCAGGATGAATTGATCAAGGGCGCCAAGTGGACCAACGCGATAGCGCAGGCGCTCGGCGAGACCGACCCCTCCGGTCGAGGAAAGTACGCCTACAGCGGAAGGCAGACGAGCCCGGGGCAGGCCGGCGCCGAATACAACTACCGGATCGACCAGCGCGACACCATCGCCTGCGAGCGCCTTGGTGCGCTCACCGACTCGTTTTTGATCTTGAACCCTGAGTGGGGGGTCGAAGAGGTCCTCCACGCGGCCATGGATTACATCCCCGACGAGTTCGACGCCGACCTCGAGTGGCTGATCAGAAGTCTGATCGAACCCTGCTCCGTGCTCGGCGACAACCCCGCGCTCGACCAGCGCACCATGTTGCTGCTCGACGATCTCGTCGATCGCCTGGGCACCGACGTCGTGATGGAGATGCTGGGCCAGTGGTTCATGCACGGCTTCCAGGAAGAGTTGCCATGAGGGCGCTCAAGCACCCGGCTGGAGCGCTCGCTGCGTGCCTCATCGTGGGTCTTCTTGCGTCGTGCTCGTCCGAGCCGCGCGCGGTGGTCGCCTACTTCGAGAATGCCGGGGACCTCGTAAACGGGGGTCAGGTACAGATCAGCGATGTCGAGGTCGGGACCGTGGATTCGATCGACCTGGTCCTGCAGGACGGCGAGATGGTGGCTCGGGTCGAGATGTCACTCGACGAGGACGTCGAGCTTCGGTCGGGAGCCATGGGCGCGGTGGTTCGCCAGACGTCTCTGCTCGGAGAGCAGTTCGTAGAGCTGCTGCCATCCGATAGCGGGCCGCTCGCGAGCTCGGGGGAGATAACCATTCCTCTCGAGCGGACCACCCGGCGCGTCGA
>JBOGWV010000267.1:0-40834 GCA_050693975.1 Actinomycetota bacterium | reverse complement strand
TCGATACCCTCTTTGCCCAGCTCCGGAAGGATCTCGTCGAGGAACAAGCGGTCATGCCTGACCACGAGTGGAAGCACCTTTTCGGCGATGGCCGCGAGTTGCTCGCGCGGCGTGCGACCGTCGGAGCTTCGGCTCGACAGGCCGGCGTCGACCTGCCGCTTGAGCCCGGCTACGCGCACCATGTAGAACTCGTCCAAGTTGCTTGCAAAGATCGCCAGGAACTTGACGCGCTCGAGCAAGGGAAGTGCGGAGGACTCGGCGAGCTCCAGGACCCGGTCGTTGAAGTCGATCCACGACAACTCGCGGTTGAAGTAGCGGTCCTCGGGAAGAAAGTTCGGCTCTGTCATCGGCGTCCAGGATAGAAACGGCAGTTGTAGCAAAGGTGAACAACGGGCAAACGGTCGTCTACGGGTCGCCCACGATCGCACAGAAACATTCTAGTGACCACGAAGCGCTGCGGCTATGGGGTCGGGCCCGGTAGAAGCGTCAGGGACGAACCTGGCCCTCGCCCCACACCACGTACTTCGTCGAAGTCAGCGCCGTCAGACCCATGGGTCCTCGTGCATGCAGCTTCTGGGTCGAGATGCCGATCTCGGCGCCGTAGCCGAACTCGCCGCCGTCGGAGAAGCGCGTAGACGCGTTTACGAACACAGAGCCTGCATCGACCTCCGCGGCGAAGCGCCTGGCCGCGGCCAGATCGTTGGTAACGATTCCCTCCGCGTTCGCGGTTCCGAAAGTGTTGATGTGCAAGACGGCCTCGTCAAACGAATCGACGACCTTGACGGCGAGCACGAGGTCGAGGTACTCGGTCGCCCAGTCGTCATCGGTTGCGGCGGTCGCCTTGGGCCACGCCTCGACGACTCGTTCATCGCCCCGGATCTCGACTCCCTCGCCCGCGAGTGAATCCAGCGCGCCCGTTAGCCACGTGCCGGCCATCGCTTCGTGCACCAAGAGCGTCTCCATCGCGTTGCATACACTGGGGCGTTGCGTCTTTGCGTTCACCACGATTTCGGTCGCCATGGCTTCGCCGGCGGCCGCGTCAACGTAGATGTGGCAGTTCCCATCGCCGTCGATGATGAACGGAACCGTGGAGTTGTCCTCGATCGATTTGATGAGCGCAGGCCCGCCGCGCGGAACCAGGAGATCCACATACCCCTTAGCGCGCATGAGCTCGAGCGCGGCCGCGCGCCCCGCGTCGGGCACGAGTTGCAAGGCGTCGTCGTCGACGCCGGCCGAGTTCAGCGCGGCTCGGAGCACCTCGACGATGGCCCGATTCGAGTTGAGCGCAATAGATGAGCCTCGCAACACGCACGCGTTTCCGGACTTGAGGCACAGCCCCGCCACATCGCTGGTGACGTTCGGGCGCGCCTCATAGATCACGCCGACGACGCCAAGCGGGGCTCTGACCTCCTCGATCAACAGACCGTTGGGGCGTCGCCAACCGGTCACCACCTCTCCCACGGGATCGTTCTGCGCGGCTACCGCGCGTAGGCCGGCCGCCATGGAGCCCAGCCTCGCCGGAGTGAGCGTGAGCCTGTCGAGCAAGGATCGAGCCGTGCCCTCCTCGGTGGCGACTGCGAGGTCCTTCGCGTTGGCATCGACCAGCATTCCGGCGGAGTCATGCAGCGCGTCGGCCATTGCCACGAGCGCGGCGTCCTTGGTGGCACGGTCGAGCCGCGCGATGCGTGGAGCAACTTCGGCGGCCCGTTTGCAGATATCGATTACCGATTCCGCCATGGTCAGTCCTCCAGTACGACGAGCTGATCCCTGTGGATCACCTCACGACCTGCGAACTCAGCGGCGGGTCGCCCCCTTGCGGCCTCGAGCTCTGAGGAGGCGTAGCGTACCAACCCGCGTGCGACCAGCTTCTCGTCGGGCGTCATGACGTCCACCGTCGCGCCGGCATCGAAGCGGCCGCGCACGTCGACAACCCCTGCGGGCAAAAGACTCCTCTTTCCGGCCACGAGTGCGTGACGCGCTCCTGCATCCACGACGACCGTTCCGCGCGGCGGTTGTGCGAATGCGATCCAGAGCCTGCGCGCGCTCACACGCTTGGGGCGAGGATGGAAGTACGTCCCGACGCGTTCGCCCGCCGCTATGCGACGCAGCACGTCCGGCTCGGCCGCCGAGGCGACGACGGTCGGAACTCCGGAGAACGTCGCCACCCATGCGGCGGCGAGCTTCGACGCCATGCCTCCGCTGGCCAGGTCCGAACCCCGGCCCCCCGCTCCGCGCTCGATCTCAGGAGTGATCCGCTCCACCTCGTCGAGGAGCTCGGCCGCCGGTTTGGCTCGTGGATCGGCCACGTGGACTCCGGCGGCGTCCGTTAGGAGGATCAATAGCGCCGCGCCGGCCAGGTTGGACACCAGCGCCGCCAGCCGGTCGTTGTCACCGAAGCGAATCTCGTCGACGGCGACGGTGTCGTTCTCGTTGACCAGCGGCATCGCGCCCAAGGCGATCAGCCGATCGATGGTGTTGCGAGCGTTGAGGTAGTGCTGGCGATTCATGAAGTCGTAGCGGGTCAGCAACAGTTGAGCAGCGGTGATGCCTCGTTCGGCGAGGAGCCGGGAGTAGATCCTCAGTAGCTTGCCCTGGCCCACCGCGGCGGCGGCCTGCAGCGAGGGGATATCGGCCGGTCGCAGCCCGAAGCCCAGGGGCCTCAGTCCGGCCGCGATCGCGCCCGACGACACGACTATGGGTGAGATACCGGTTGCCTTCAGGGTGGCGACCTCATCGCAGAGCCTCGCCAGCCGCTGTTCGTCGGGCTCGCCATCGGCACCGACCAGCGACGACGTGCCCAGCTTCACGACCAGGCGGTCGCCCAGGCTAACGGCGGCGCGCGTCACCATGCTCCTTGCCGTGAGCATCTTCGTTGCTCTCCGGTTCGAAGGTAAACGAGATGTCTCCGATGACGACCTCGTCACCGGGCTTGGCCCCGGCGTGCTCGAGCTCTCGCTCGACCCCCATGCCGATCAGCTTCCTCTGCAGTCGCTCGACGGACTCCTCGTTCTCCAGGTTCGTGATCGCGACCGCGCGCTCGACCCTCCGGCTGGTCACGATCCACGACTCGTTGCGGCGCCGGACGGCGATCGGGTCGTCGCGCACGATGTGTCGCACGTAGCCGATCGGCGCCTCGACCTCCTCGCGAGCCCGCTCGACCCCTCGAGCCAGACGGCGCATCAACTCGTCGATTCCGTCACCCGTCACGGCCGAGATGGCCAGCGCGTCCGGGTAACGCTCCTGGGCGGCGGCGAGCCTCTCCCGGCCTGCGTCGAGCTTGGAAAGCACTATCAACGAGGGCCGGAGGGCAAGCTCCTCGTCGAAGGCCTCGAGCTCGGCTCGCAGTAGGTCCACGTCCTCCAACGGGTCGCGATCCATAGCCGCGAGGTCTACGAAGAAGACCAGCAGCGCGGCGCGCCGAATGTGGCGCAGGAACTGGTGGCCGAGCCCTTTACCGCGGCCCGCCCCGGGCACCAGGCCGGGGATGTCCGCAACGACGAACGATTCCTCGCCGAGACGCGCCACGCCCAGGTTCGGCTGCAACGTGGTGAACGGGTAGTCGGCAATCTTGGGGCGAGCGGCCGAGATCCGCGAGACCACCGTCGACTTTCCCGCATTGGGGAAACCGACCAGTCCGACGTCGGCGAGGAGCCGCAGCTCGAGCCGTAACCAGGTGTCGTCGCCGGGCTCGCCCCTCTCGGCATAGGTCGGAGCCCGTCGCGTTGCGGTCGCGAAGCGAGCGTTGCCGCGCCCTCCCCGCCCCCCCTGAGCCGCGACCAGCTCCTCGCCGGGGGTGGCGAGGTCCGCGATGAGCGTCCCCGAGGCATCGAAGACCATGGTGCCGGGAGGGACCAGCATGATGCGGTCGCTGCCGCGTGCTCCGTGTTTGCGTTTGCCCTCGCCGTGACCGCCGCGCTGGCCTTTGAGGTGCGGGTTGTCACGCAATTCCAGGAGGGTTCCCACCGAGGTGTCGGCGCGCAGGATCACGCTCCCACCGTCGCCTCCATCGCCCCCGTCGGGCCCACCCTTGGGCTTGAAAGGCTCGTGATGGAACGCTGAGGCCCCGTTTCCGCCCGCGCCGGCCCCCACGTTGACCTTGACCTCATCGACGAACCGCATGTGCCTACCTGTCTATCAAGCAAAAAGGGGACCCTGCAGGGTCCCCCATTCAAGTCGCCGGACCGCTATTCGGCCAGCACGCTGACGACCTTGCGACCGCGCCGGTTATGGAACGTAACCATGCCCTCGGCCGTTGCAAACAGCGTGTCGTCGCCCCCGCGCTTCACATTGAGGCCCGGGTGCACCTTGGTGCCGCGCTGACGAACGATGATCTCCCCGGGACCGGTGGTCTGGCCGCCGTAGATCTTCACTCCGAGGCGCTTGCTCTGTGAGTCGCGCCCGTTGCGAGAAGACGATGCACCCTTTTTGTGAGCCATGAGAACTTCCCCTTCACAACTTGATGTCTGAGATCTTCACACTGGTGTAGTGCTGCCGGTGACCGTTGTTGCGACGGTACCCCGACTTGTTGCGGAACTTCGAAACCTCGACCTTCGGGCCCTTGCTGGCGCCGATGACCTTGGCCGTGACCTTCGCTTTGGACAGCGCCGACTTGCCGGCGGTGGTCTTGCCCTTGTCGTCGACGACGACCAGCGGCGTGAACTCGACGCTCTCGTCGTCGCCCCCGAGCTTCTCGATCTCGATTACGTCGCCCTTGGCGACTTTGAACTGCTTGCCGCCGGCGCGGATCACTGCGTACATGTCACTCCTCGGTCTGATTCCTCCGCCCGCGATCGCCGGTGATGCGTCGCTCGCAGGGTTTTGGCCCCACGAAAGGCAGGGCCGAAGAAGGATAACAGAAGCCGCAGGTCAGGCGGCCGGAAGCACCATGGTGAAGGTCGAGCCGCTCTCGGGGCTCGACGTGACGTCCAGGCGGCCACCCGACGCCTCCAGCACCTGGCGTGCGATGAACAACGAAAGGCCAAGGCCCCCGACCCTTCGGGTGCTGGACGAGTCTCCCTGCGTAAAGGGATTGTTGAGCAATAGGTCGAGAGTCGCCGCATCGATGCCAGGGCCCGAGTCCCGAACGCTCAGGGACACCTTGCGCAGGGTTCTTGCGAGCGCGATCTCGACGACTCCATCGGTAAACGAGAGAGCGTTGTCGAGGAGCGATACGGCCACTTCCCGGATGCGGTCGCGGTCCCCAGAGGCGCTCAACTCAGTCTCCTCGAGCTTCACGCGGCCCGGCTCGGCTTTGTGCGAAACGAGAGCCAGAGCCTCGCGTGCGACCGTCGCCAGCGAGAATTCGACCGGTTGCAAGCCGAGGCCTCCGCGCTGGATTCCGCTCACGGTCAGGATCTTGTCGATCATCATCGAGAGCCGGTCGCACTGGTTGTGCATGGATCCCAGAAGCTCGAGTTTGGTGGCGTCGTCGAGGTTGTCCCACTTGTACTGAAGCGTGGTGACCCCGCCGCTGATGGTTGTCAGCGGTGTACGCAGCTCGTGCGAGACCACCGAGACGAACTCGGTCTTCATCCGGTCGAGGTCTGCGAGCGAACGAGCTCGTTCCTGCTCTTCGCGATAGAGCTGCGCAAGGTTCTGCATTACTCCTCGCGTCACCTCACGGCCGAGCGCGGCCTCGCCTTCGAAGACCGCGTCGAGAGACCTGAGTAGCTCGTCCGCGCTGCCTCCCTTGAGAAGGTAGCCGTCGGCTCCTGCCTTCACCATCTCGCTGACGAGCTCCATCTCTCCGAAAGCGGTGAGAGCGAGAACCTTTACGTCGGGATGATCTTGTTTGATCGCTGCAGTCGCCTCGGCGCCGGTCATCTCAGGCATGCGCATGTCCATTACGACGACATCGGGTGTCAGCCGGCCGACCTCGTCTACGGCCTGGCGACCATCCGCGCACTCACCAACGACCTCGATGTGCTCCTGGAAATCCAGAAGCTGTCGGAGGCCGCCTCGCACGTGCACGTTGTCGTCGACGATCAGGACGCGCAATTCTTTTCTTCCCTTCCGGCTGCTACACGATGATCTCGGCTAACTATCGGCGCTCGGTTAGGGCGACTCAATCCGAAAGATCGCGTATGGCCCGTTCGGACTACCGAGACGGGCTCGAGGGCAGCCCGAAGGGACTACTCCGAGGCGGCAGGACCCACTTCAGACGAGCCGTTCGTACGCGGGGATGGTCAGGAAGTCGGCCAGATCGATTGACAGAGCCACCTGCTCGAAGATCTCCTGGGCCTCGTCGAATCGTCCCGAGTCGAACGCGCTCGCTCCCCACTCGTCCCTGATCTTGCCGAGCTCCTCGGCCTCGATCGTCTGCACGAGTTCCCTGGTCACCGGCCTTCCGTCATCGAGCTTCGTGCCGGTTGCGATCCATTGCCAGATCTGAGAACGGGAGATCTCCGAGGTGGCGGCGTCCTCCATCAGATTGAAGATCGCCGCGGCGCCGGTTCCCCGTAGCCACGACTCTAGATACTGGATGCCCACGCTGACGTTGTTGTGCAGCCCCTCCTCGGTCACGCTGCCGTCCGGCACGTGCATGTCGAGCAGTTGGCCGGCCTCGACCGAAACGTCGTCCCGCTTCTTGGATACCTGGTTGGGCCGCTCGCCGAGTTCCTCGTCGAACACCTCTTGGGCAACCGGCACGAGGTCGGGGTGAGCGACCCAGGTTCCGTCGAATCCGGAGCCTGCCTCGAGCTGTTTGTCCTCTCGCACCTTTGCGATGGCGGTCGCGTTGACCTTCTCATCGCGGCGAGAGGGAATGAAGGCGGCCATCCCACCGAGAGCGTGGGCCTCGCGCTTGTGACACGTCGCCACCAGCAGCTCGGTGTAGGCGCGCATGAAGGGCACTGCCATGGTGACCTGGATGCGATCGGGCAACACGAAGTCGTCACGATCCCCGAACTCCTTGATGATCGAAAAGATGTAATCCCATCGGCCCGCGTTGAGCGCGACCGATCGATCGCGCAGCTCGTAGAGGATCTCCTCCATCTCGAACGCGGCGAGAACGTGCTCGATGAGGACCGTTGCCTTGATCGTGCCCCGCTCGAGCCCGACGGTGTCCTCAGCGTAAGAAAATACGTCGTTCCACAAACGCGCCTCGAGATGATTCTCGAGTTTCGGGAGGTAGAGGTAGGGGCCACTCCCCCGGTCGAGCAGCCTCTGCGCGCAATGCCAGAAGAAGAGACCAAAATCGAAGAGCGAGCCCGAGACCTGGGACCCGTCGACCTCGAGATGCCGCTCGGGGAGGTGCCATCCGCGCGGTCGCACGACGAGCGTCGCGGTGTCTTCGGCGAGCGCGTACGACTTGCCCTCGGGACTGGTGAAGTCGATGGTCCGTTCGATCGCATCGATGAGGTTGCGCTGGCCGGTCACCATGTTGTCCCAGGTCGGCGAATTGGAATCCTCGAAGTCGGCCATGAACACCTTGGCCCCCGAGTTGAGCGCGTTGATGATCATCTTCCTGTCGGTCGGACCCGTGATCTCGGTACGGCGGTCCTGCAGGTCCTCGGGAGCCGGAGCCACGCGCCAGTCGCCCTCGCGCACGTCCTTTGTCGCGGTCAGAAAGTCCGGCAGCTCGCCCGACTCGATGAGCCTCCTGCGCTCGGGGCGCGCCGCAAGAAGCTCGCGCCTCCGCCCGTCGAAGGTTCGGTGCAGTCCGGCGACGAAGTCCAGAGCTTCGTCACTCAGGATGACCTCGTCTCTATCGCCGCGAAGGTTTATCTGTTGACTCACGTCTCCTACAGCTCCCCTCTCTTCACCTTCCCGTCCAGCGCTCCGCCTCCCGATAGCGAGACGTCGAGTAGCTGGATCGGGTGATACACGGGCAGTTCGTGGTTTCGATCGCGGAGGCGGCTGCCTATCTGCAGTGCGCAACCCGGGTTTCCCGCCGCTATCGCCTGTGCTCCGGTCGCAAGGAGGTTGTCGGCCTTACGCTCGCCGAGCTCCGTAGCGGCCTCCGGTTGTAGCAGGTTATAGATACCCGCCGAGCCACAACAAATCTCCCATTCGGCAGGCTCGACGAGCTCAAGCCCCGGAATTCCCTTTAGCAGAGCGCGCGGCTCGGCCCTCACCCCCTGGGCATGCGCCAGGTGGCAGGCGTCGTGATAGGCCACGGTCAAATCGATGCGATGGCGTTCACCACGCGGTTCGACCGAACCGAGGAACTCCATGACGTCGCGCGCCTTCGCCGACAGCGCCGCGGCGCGCTCGGACCATTGGGGGTCGTCCGCCAATAGGTGCACGTAGTCCTTGATCGCGGACCCACACCCGGCCGCGTTGGTAATGATGAAGTCGCAATCCTCGAACGCCACAATCGCCTTGCGAGCCAGCTTGCGAGCGTCGTCCTCGTAGCCGGTGTGGAGCATCAGAGCTCCGCAGCAGCGCACCTTCGCCGGTGCGACGACCTCATAACCCTCTTGCGACAGCACCCTCGCAGTCGCCTCGTTGACATCCCCGAAGAAGGCGCGCTGCACGCAGCCTTGGAGCAGACCGACTCGTCCGCGCGGCGCGCCCACGGCGGGGAAGTGCTCCTCGAGTCGCTCGCTAACCGCGCCGGCCCGCACGTCCGGCGCGAGCGCGGCCAGCGCCCCCAGTTGCGGCCAGCGTCGAGCGAGCCGGCCCCGCGCCACGGCACGATCCAGCTTCAGCTTGCGCGTCGCGGCCAGCAGCGGGACCATCAATCGCAGTCGCGTGGGGTGGGTGAAGAGCCCGAACGCGGCTCGCCTGGCGATTCTTTCCGTGCGGCTGCGCTCGTGGTACCGCTCGACCTGCGGTCTGGTCTGCTCGATCAGACGGTCGTACTGAACGCCGGACGGGCACGCGGTCACGCACGCCATGCAGCCGAGGCAGCGATCGAAGTGAGTTGCCATCGAGTCGGTCAGCTCGCTCCCCTCTTCGAGCCCCGTTCGCATGAGCACGATCCTTCCGCGCGGCGAGTCCATCTCCTCACCCCACAGGACGTAGGTCGGGCAGGTCGGGAGGCAGAAGCCGCAGTGCACGCAGTCCTCGATGAGATCCATGTCCGGCGGATTGCGGTCGTCGAAGGCGCGCGTCGGTTCGGTCTTCACTACAGGTCGGCCACGTAGATTCCCGGGGCGCAGACCCCGGCGGGATCGAAGCGCGACTTGATCGAACGCATGAGCTTGAGCTCGCCCGCACCCAGGTCGCCCCACACCGGCGCCTTCGCTCTGGTGGCCTGGTCGGCGTCCAACAGCACGCAGTGAGCCGACGACCCGGGAAGTTCGGAGCGCACGGCGGCGAGCTCTGCGGCGGCATCGTCCGTCGCTGGAAGGCTCATCCACAGCAGCCCGAGACCGGCTCGCCCGACGAGCGAGCCGTCGTGCCGCCCGGCGATCTCGATCACGGTCGCCAGGTTGGACGCGAGGACCGACAGCTTGAGCGCGATCTCGCCGTCTGCGGCGCGCTGCCCGTTGCGCTGGCGCGCCCACAACTCTTTGTCGTCGTCGTTCTCGGCGACCTCGAGTCCCGGCGTTGCCATGAGCGCGCGGGCGCGCTCGGCCTGCCCCTCGGGCGCAACGCCGCCGAACTGCGCCAGCAGGACACCCGAACCGTCGCGCCAGGCAACGTCCAGAGCCTCGATTTCGAGATTCGCGTGGCTCATGGCGAGCGCGGCCTCCTGCAGGGCCGCAGGATCCTCCGTCGCCCCGGTCACCGTGACGGTGCGTGCGGGCAGTGGATACAGGCGGACGACCACCTCGACGATGAGCCCGAGGGTGCCGAAGGCCCCAGTGAACAGCTTGGCGATGTCGTAACCGGCGACGTTCTTGATGACCTTGCCGCCGCTGTGGGCCAGCGTCCCATCGCTCAGCGCGACGGTCATCCCGAGCACGAGATCGCGCGCCGCGCGGTAGCGATGGCGCAGCGGACCCGAGTCGTTGGCCGCGAGGATCCCGCCGATCGTCGCCTTGTCGTCCGGCCCGCAGGGCGGGTCGAGCGCGACCATCTGACCCGACTCTGCGAAGACGCTCTGGGCCTCAGCGAACGGCGTCCCCGCGCCGAGCACCGCGGTCATGTCCGCGGCGTTGTGTTCGAGCACTCGATTCAAGTTACTCGTGGACACGAGTGCCGACGGATCGCTCGGGTGGCCCCAATCGAACTTCGTCTCGCCACCGCGCGCTCGCAGTGGCGTGGCCGCTTCGCCCAAGGCCCGCATGACCTCGGCAGCCTCTTGAGGGGTCGAGGGAGATTCGGTGCGAATCTCCAGCTGTTTCGCCATCAAAGTCGCTCCGCGATGCCGGCGACTTCTAACGGGTGACGGCGGTAGGGACCGGGAACCTCGCCGCACAACCTCGGAGTCGGCATCACCTTGCCGGGATTCGCCCGCTGCTCAGGGTCAAAGGCGCAGCGCAGTCGCTGGAAGGTCGCCAGATCGTCCTCGGAGAACATGTCACCCATGAAGCGCTTCTTATCGATCCCCACCCCGTGTTCTCCCGTGATCGACCCGCCCGCATCTAGGCAAGCCCTGAGGATCAGGCCCGCGCACTCCTCGGCGCGCTCAGCCTCACCCGGCTTGGTCCCGTCGTAGCAGACCAGTGGATGAAGGTTCCCGTCGCCGGCGTGAAAGACGTTGGCCACAACCAGGTCGTACTCGTGTCCCAGGGCCGCGATGCGCTCGAGGACCTCGCCCAACCGCGTGCGCGGTATGACGCCGTCCTGCACGTAGTAGTTGGGTGCGATCCTGCCCATCGCCGCGAAGGCGGCCTTGCGCGCCTTCCAGATGAGCTGACGTTCGGTTTCGTTTGCGGCGACGTGAACGTCCGTCGCCCCGTTGCGATGACATAGGTCGACCACCCCATCGAACCGAGCCTCACATTCGGGCTTGGGTCCATCGAGTTCGACGATCAGCGCGGCCTCCGCATCGACCGGCAGGCCGACATGAGTCGAGTCCTCGCAGGCGCGAATCGCAGCGTTGTCCATCATCTCGATGGCTCCGGGCAAGGCGCCATCGGCCACGATGTCCGACACGGTTTGTCCGGCCGGCCCCACGCCGTCGAAGTACGCGATCAGGGTGCGGACGGTCTCGGGAACCGGGATGATTCGCAACGTGATCCGGGTGGCCAGGCCGAGCGTGCCCTCCGAGCCCACGAAGGCTCCGATGAGGTCGTAGCCGGGAGCATCGAGTTCCTTGCCGCCCAGCTCGACGACGCTTCCGTCTGGAAGCACGATCTCGAGCCCGGTGACGTAGTTGGTGGTGAAGCCGTACTTGAAACAGTGCAGCCCGCCCGAGTTCTCGGCGATGTTCCCGCCTATCGAGCACACGACCTGGCTCGAGGGATCCGGCGGATAGAAGTGCGTGGGCGCCACGGCAGCGGAGATCTCCCGGTTGATGACCCCCGGCTCGACCACCACCCTTTGATTGACGAGATCGACCTCGCGGATGCTGCGCATGCGCGACGTCACAATGAGCACGCCATCCGCGACGGGGACCGCTCCCCCCGACAAACCGGTACCAGACCCGCGGGCCACCCAGGGAACGTCGTGGCGGTGGCACAACCCAATCACCTTGCTGACCTGCTCGGTAGTCGTGGGGAGCACCACTGCCCCCGGCTGCACCTTGTACTGAAGGAGCCCGTCCGACTCGTAGGTCTTGCGGGCGACGTGATCGGAGACGACGCCGTCGGCGCCGCAGATCGCCTCTAGTTCGGGACTCAGATCGACAACAGCCGTGGCTGCCCCCTCCCATGCTTGCGCTCCGTTGGTCAAGCATCCCACCCTTCTCAGGCGTCGGCGATCAACCCCGGCTCAACCCTCTTGACCGGCCTCTTCGCGCTCCTTGGCGAGCCGCTCGAAGAACTGAGCCGTCTCCTCGCGTGAGGGCAGTTCGACGAAGAGTTGATGCGCGTGTTCGGCGGCCTCCGGGAAGCCGCTGTTTCGAATCCGCTCGGCCGCCTCATCGAAGTCGTAGACGGTTCGTCTCAAGCTGACCTCGGGGCCGAACAACGCCCAGTACGCGCCCGGTTCCTCCTCGTAGGGCATACCCACACTCCCCGCGTTGACAACTCGGGTCCCGTCAACGACGCGATCGAACTGAATGTGGGTGTGTCCACAGACGACCAGTTCTTCCTCGACGCCGGCAAGGATCCGGCGCAACCGAGTGTCGGAGGTTACGGCGGTGATGATCTCTTCGTCGTTGCGCGGCGATCCGTGACAGAAACGGACCGGGCCGATGTCCGCAACGTCGAACGTCTTCGTCTCCGGAAGCCGGGCCAGGAAATCGCGTTGCTCGCTCGTGATCTGTTGAGCCGTCCATGCGCCGCGCTGGCCCCAGAGGTCGTCCTCTCCGGCTCCCCCACCCTCAGAGGCGCGGTCGAAGGCATCGACGAGCTCGCGGTCCGCGTTTCCGCGGATGACGTGGACGTGGCTGCCGAGCGCCGTGAGGCGTCCGAGCGTCGCGCGTGGGAACGGTCCCGACGCCGAGTCACCACCGACGAGGATGACGTCGGGCTCCGCCTCCTCGATGTCTCTCAGCACCGCGTCGAGGGCCGGCAGATATCCGTGGATGTCATAGATCGCCGCAACCCGCATGGCTTGAAAGTCTCCCTCCAGACTTAGCTCGTCATATATTGAATGCGGAGGCAAATGTAGTCAATTAGGGCTTGACGGGGTCAATCGTGAGGTTTAGTATCGAACATATGTTCGATACTAGGGAGCGAGACCGGGAAGAAGACCGGGCCTTCGCGGCCCGGCGGGACTCCGCGCGGCGGCGCGAGGGCGAGCTCAGGGAGGCGATCGCCAGGCTCAACGCGGCCACCGCCGAGGTCGTCTCACTGGTGGGCGAGATCGAGGCGGATCAGAGCTGGGGCGACCACGGCGGCTGTCTGTCTATGACCCACCTGCTCTCCTGGCAGTGCGGCGTGGGTCGGCGCGACGCCCGGCGCTGGGTGTCTGTGGCCAAGAAATTGAGTGAGCTGCCCGCCACCTCCGCCGCGTTTGAAGAGGGCAGGCTGTCGTTGACCCAGGTGGAGTCGATCGCTCGGGTGGCCACACCCCAAACCGACTCCAGCTACCTGAGGTGGGCCTCGCTGGTGACCGCCGAGCAGCTCGACCAGCTGTCGCGCACCGAGCGGCGCTGCAAGCGCCTGCAGACCGAGGCGGCTGAAGAGAAACACCGCAACCGCTTCCTGTACACCAACTTCGACGACGACGGCAGCTACCGGATCTCGGGCCGGCTCAGCGCCGACACCGGGGCGCTGATCGACAGGGCTCTGGATCGGGCCCAGGACGAGCTGTTCAGGGAGGCCTCGAGAAACCAGGAGCCCGCCCTTGATGAGTCCTGGGGGGCGCGGAGGGCCGACGCCCTGGTGCAGCTGGCCGAGAGCGCGCTGTCGTCGGTCGGCACGCGCAGCGGCGGCGATGCCACCCAGGTGGTGCTGCACCTCACGCCCGACATGCTGCGGGCTTCAGAGGAACCAACAGATGGTGACTCCGACGCTCGTTGCGAGCTCGAGCCGGGGGTGGGCATCTTGAGCGAGACCGCGCGCCGGCTCGCCTGTGACTGCAGCCTGGTGGCCATGGTCGAGGACCGCGACGGCAACCCGCTCGATCTGGGGCGCAAGACCCGGGTGGTGTCGCCCGCGCTCAGGCGGGCGCTCAACGCCCGCGACGGCTGTTGCCGCTGGCCGGGCTGCGGGCAGAGTCGCTTCCGCGACGCCCACCACCTCGAGTTCTGGGGCGAAGACGAGGGCGAGACCAAGATCGAGAACCTGGCGTCTTTGTGCCGGCGCCATCACCGCATGGTGCACGAGGGCGGCTTCGGGGTGAAGCGGAGAGTTGACGGGACCCTGAGCTTCACCGACCCCTGGGGCCGTGAGCTGCCGGATGCGCCGGAGCTGAAGGCTGCCGGCGAATCGGCCCGGCGCAGCAACGACAGCGGGGACTGGCGATCGACGACCAGACCTGCCGGCCCGACTGGGACGGAGGCCCGCTCGACACCTACGCGCTGGACGTGATCATCGGGGGCCACCAGGAGCTCGAGGAGCAGGCGAGGGCCGGGCCCGACGGCTAGGTCTCGCTCTGCCGCTCTACGTCGACAATGGCCGCAGCCGCATCCTCGATGCTGGCCTCGGAGAGGTCGGGCGGATCGAAGTAGCTCGGCCAGTGGCGCTCGTGCGAGGAGATCCACGCGGCTCTGAGGCCGGCGCGCTGCGCGCCCATGCAGTCCCACGCGTGTGAGGCAACCAGCCAGCCGAGTCCCGGGACTTGCTTCCGAGCGTGCTCGTAGATGCGCGCGTGGGGCTTGCTCACCTCGATGCTGTCGCAAGAGATGACCGACGACACGTAACGGTCGAGGCCCGATCGCTCCAGCAGCCCGCGCGTGAACGCCTCGCCGCCGTTGGTGAGCGAGACGATCGAGTGACCCGCATCGATCAGTGTGCGATAGGCATTCTCGGCTCCCGGCACGAGGTCCATCTCGCCGAGGCCGGCAACTACCTTGCCGACCGTATCGCCGGACGCGTCCAGTTCGTGAACCTCGAGAAGCCGGCGCACCGAGTCCGTCAGCACCTCCTTCAAAGGCGCGTAGCCCCCGGCGTGAGACAGCGCGAAGCAGTCGCGGAGCGACTGGGCGAACAGGGTTTCGAGGGTTGCCTCGGCCAGTCCCACCGAAGCGAGCCGTGGACGTAGCGACTCGAGCGAGAAGGTCGTACCGATCATGTCGAAGGCGACGGTCGAGCGATCAGCCACGTCGAATCCTTTCGTAGTCCTCGGGTGTGTCGACGTCGTCGGGCAGAGGGGAGGAGGTTACGACGAAGTGCACGTCAGATCCTCGCATCAAGCTGCGGGCGCCCTCGTCACCGGTGAGCTGCGCCCATTGGGAGAAGGACTGCCGCCGCACCAACACTGGATGCCCGGGGGCATCGCGACTGCCCGGGCGGACCACCGACGCCGTCGATCTCCGGTAGGCCGCGATCACCTCTTCGACCAGAACGCCCGACATGCCGGGTTGGTCACCGAGAAAGACGGCCGCGGCCTCGGATTCCGACCCGACCGCCGCTATCCCCACCTTCACGGATGAAGCCTGACCACTCTCGTAGTCCGGGTTTCGCACCACTCGCGCCTTAGGAGGAACCTCGAGCGCCCCCTCGATGGCATCCGCCTGGTGACCAAGCACCAGGACGACATCTTCGAAGCGCGCCGCGACCAGATCAACGGTGTGCTGCAACATCGGTTTGCCGTCCAGTTCCAGCAGCTGTTTGGGCCGACCCATCCGACTCGACGAGCCCGCCGCGAGAACGACTGCCGTGATCACGCTTCCTTCCGGCCGAACAACCCCTTGAAGAAGCGGATGACGGCGGAGACCAGAGCGCCGAGTGCGAGACGGATTCCGCCAACCGGCTTGGCTTCGACCCTCTTGGGCATGGGCGCAGGGACCTCGGCGGCGTCGGGGTTTGCCTCGGCTGCCGCCGGCACGTCCGCGGAGGCCGCTTGCTCGTCGATGGTCATGTTCGCCTTGAGGCAGTCTGCGAACTTCTTGGTGAGCTTGGCCGAAACGTCCTGCATCATCCCGCGGCTGAACTGCGCGGCCTGGCCTGAGATCTTCAGATCCTGAACGACCAGCACGCGCGTCCCGCCTTCGAACGGCTCGAGGTTGGACGTCACCGTCGCCTGCGCGGCCCCCTTTCCCCGCTGCTCCATCCCCGAGGCCTGCAGCACCACACGATGAGCCTCGTCATCGCGCTCTGACATTTCGACCTTACCCGCAAAGTTAAGCGCGACCGGCCCGAGCTTGACCGTCAGCTTGCCCTTCCAATGGGTGGCGTCGATGGTCTCGGTTAGCGACGCTCCAGGCATGCAGGGGACGACCTTCTCGATGTCAAGCATGTAATCCCACACCGTTTCGGTTGGAGCCGGTACCTCGAACGAGTTCTCGATCTTCATTGCGTACCTCCAGCCGTCGTGGTCTGTGGCCGCTGATGTATCGGGCCCACCCGTTCGCGCAGGAATCCGCCGGGACGACCTCGGCTCACGGCCAGGACCTCCGCGACGATAGCCGCGGCGACCTCCTCGGGCCCCTCGCCACCGAGATCGATTCCCGCGGGACCGTGCACTCGCTCGAGTTGTTCGCTCCCCGGCTTCACGCCGTCCGATGCCAGATCATCGAGAAGGCGTTGCAGTCTCGCCCGAGGGCCGAGCATGCCGACGTACGCGGCGGGGCTATCGAGCAGAGACCTCAGGTAGTCGCGATCGCGGAGATAGTTGTGGCTCATGACCACGACATAGCTTCGCTCGTCGATCTCGGCCCGCTCGTTGATCTGGGCGGGCTCGCACTCGATGAAGTTACGGGCGCCGGGAAACCGTGCCGTGTCCAAGAACGAGGCGCGATCGTCGACCACGTCCACTCGCCATCCCAGCGCCGCCCCCGCTCGTACCAGCGGGATTGCATCGTGACCGGCGCCACACACCACCAGGCGCAGAGGCGGAGTCAACGATTCGATGAACACGCGGGCGGAGCCCTTCGCGGTCTCGAACTCGACCACCTCCGTGGTGCCGGAGCCGAGTAACTCCGTTGCGGCGGCCGTGACCTCTGAGGTGAGGGAGCCCTCGCCCAGTGAGCCGCGGGAATCACCGTCGGGGTACACGAGTACGCGCGCTCCTTGAGCGACCCCCTCGAGCGATGTCTCGATCACCGTCGCCACCGCCAGCGAGCGCTCCTGGGTGATCGCCTCGCTCAGCGCGGCCGCGCTGTCGAGCGCATTCGCGGCCGGCTCGATGAAGACCTCGATGGCTCCGTTGCAACCGAGCCCCCAGCCCCACACGACCTCGTCGTCCGCGGTGAGGTCATAGAACTCGAGGCGGCATTCGCCCGACTTCATCACGTCACGTCCGATCTCGGTGACTTGTCCCTCGAGGCAACCACCAGAGAGGTTCCCAATCCCCTCACCCTCGTCGGGGACGAGCAGGCGCGCGCCCGGACGACGGTACGTAGAACCCTCGACCGACACGATGGTTGCAAGCGCCATAGGCCGCCGCTGCTCCACAAGAGCGGCAACGGCGGCGAGCACTTCCGCGGTTTCGCTGAGGTTCACAGAACCTCGAACGGTTCTATCGACGAGTCTCTTCCCGTGGACATTGTTCTCCTTTGGACCCCAGAAAAAAATGTGGGCGTGATGCTACGTTGAGGAAGTTCATTATCGCCGGTGTTGGTCCTATCGGGGGGTGGGATTGAGACTCCCCTTCCGGTGGAACCCATGGGAAGGAGGTGGCCCTTGAGACGAATCTCGCTCACCGTCAACGGGGTCAAGCACGAAGCAATGGTCGAGCCCCGACAGCTTCTCGTGTACTTCTTGCGCGAGCAGCTCGGGCTGACCGGGACCAACGTGGGATGCGACACATCGACGTGCGGCGCCTGCACGATTCTGGTTAACGGCAAGTCGATCAAGTCGTGCACGATGCTGGCGGTTCAGGCGGAGGGAGCCGAAGTCTCGACGATCGAGGGCCTTGCGAAGGACGGAACCATGCACCCATTGCAGAAGGCCTTCCACGAGACCCATGCACTTCAGTGCGGCTACTGCACGCCGGGCATGATCATGGCCGCCCTGGACCTGATCAACAACAACGGCGACTTGAGTGAGGACGACATCCGCATCGGTCTCGAGGGCAATCTGTGTCGCTGCACCGGCTATCACAACATCGTCAAGGCCATTCAACAGGCGTCGAGCGAGATGCACGCGCCTGCGAGCACGTGAGAGGAGGTCGCACATGGCACAGGTAGCAGAAAAGGCGCAGAAATACATGGGCGGCGGCGTGCTCCGCAAGGAGGACCCCGAACTGCTAACCGGACGCGCCCAGTACATCGACGACATCGCGTTTCCGGGAATGCTGTGGGTCAGCATCGTTCGCAGCCCCTTCGCCCACGCCACCATCAACTCGGTGGACACCGCGCGCGCGGCCGGCATGCCGGGCGTCAAAGCCGCCTACTCGGGCGCCGACCTTGCAAGCGAGTGGGCCGACGGCCTTCCTTGCGCGTGGCCGGTCACCGAGGACATCAAGCTCCCTACGCACTGGCCGGTGGCTAAGGACAAGGCGCGTTTTGCGGGTGACCCGGTTGCAGTGGTGGTCGCGGAGACGCGCGGGCAGGCCGTTGACGCGGCAGAAGCCGTCGACGTCGACTACGAACCACTCGACGTCGTTGTGGACATGGAGGCCGCGCTCGCCGATGGAGCCACCAAAGTCCACGACGATTTCGATTCGAACTCGTGCTACGTGTGGAATCTCGACGTGGGCGAGGTCGACGACGTCTTCAAAAACGCAGCGCTAGTGGTCAAGGAGCGCTACTACCACCCGCGCCTCATCCCGAACGCGATCGAACCCCGCGGCGTCGTCTGCCATCCCAACATCCCCATGGGCGAGTTCACTCTTTACTCGGCGACTCAGATTCCACACATCCTCAAGACCACGCTCTCGGGCGTCCTAGGGATGCCCGAGCAGAAGCTCCGCGTCATCGCTCCGGATGTCGGAGGCGGCTTTGGCTCGAAGCTGAACGTCTACCCCGAAGAGGCGATCTGCACGGCCGTGGCCCGCAGGCTCGGCCAGCCGGTGAAGTGGATCGAGGGACGGTCAGAGGCCTACCTTGGCACCATTCACGGGCGCGACGTGATCCAGGAGATGGAGGTCGCCGCCGACGAAGAGGGCAAGATCGTCGGTTTTAGAGCGAACCTCACCGCCGACATGGGCGCGTATCTCCAGCTCGTCACCCCGGGTATCCCTATCCTCGGCGCGTTCTTGTATCACGGTGTCTACGACGCGGTCGCATACTCGTTCACTTGCACCGGCGTTTTCACCAACAAGACGCCCACTGATGCCTATCGGGGGGCCGGGCGACCGGAGGCGACCTACGCGGTCGAGCGGATCATGGACGCGCTCGCACGCAAGGTGGGCAAGGATCCGGTCGACATCCGCAGGCTGAACTTCATCGCGCCATTCGCCGAGGCGCGTGAGGTGGTCTCGGGGCTCTCGTTCGACTCCGGCAACTACGCGGCGAGCCTCGACAAGGCCTTGGGGGCCTTCGGTTACGAGGAGATGCGAAGCGAGCAGCAACGCCGGCGCGACGCGGGTGACACCAAGCAGCTCGGAATCGGTCTGTCGACCTACATCGAGATGTGCGGCCTTGCCCCCAGCCAGGTGCTGGCCTCACTGCGTTACGCCGCGGGCGGATGGGACACCGCGACGATCAGGTGCCACCCCACAGGCAAGGTGACGGTCGTCACGGGAACCTCGCCGCACGGGCAGGGCCACTCGACGACCTGGTCGCAGATCGTGGCCGACGAGCTCGGCGTTGACTTCGACGACGTCGAGGTGCTCCATGGCGACACCGCGGTTAGCCCACTGGGGATGGACACCTACGGAAGCCGGAGCCTGTCGGTTGGCGGGGTCGCGCTGCACTACGCTGCCGACAAGATCATCACGAAGGCAAGGACGATTGCGGCACACGAGCTCGAGGTGTCCGAGGAGGACCTTGAATACGACGGCGGGACCTTCTCAGTGAAGGGTGCGCCCGACAAATCAAAGACGGTCGCAGAGATCGCGCTCTCGGCATGGACGGCTCACAACCTGCCCGAAGGCACCGAGCCGGGACTCGAGGCCACCTACGTATTCGACCCACCCAACTTCACGTTCCCCTCCGGGGCGCACATCTGTGCGGTCGAGGTGGACACCGAAACCGGCATGACGCGCATCGAGAAGTACGTCGCGGTCGACGACTGCGGCAACGTGATCAACCCGGTCATAGTCGAGGGTCAGATCCATGGAGGAATCGCTCAGGGCATCGCGGAAGCGATGTACGAGGAGGCCGTGTACGACGAGAACGGCGTGCTGATGACCTCGTCGATGGCCAACTACCGGGTTCCGTCGGCGGCCGAGCTGCCCTCGTTCTACACCGACCGAACCGAGACACCGTCGACCACGAATCCCCTCGGAGTAAAGGGCATCGGCGAGGCGGGCACGATCGCCGCTCCACCCGCGGTGGTCAACGCAACCATCGACGCCCTGTCGCCGTTGGGCATCGACCACATTGATATGCCGGTGAGTCCCGAACGCGTGTGGGCGGCAATCCAAGGCGCGCAAGGCGGTCCGGTGGCGGGCCGGGGCACGGAGAGCACTCCGGCAGGCAGCGGGCTTGGTTCCGCCGATGCGCCCGGAGGTGAAGCATGATCCCGGCATCCTTCGAGTACGAACGAGCCGAGTCTGCAGACCACGCACTCGAGCTGCTCACCCAACACGGTGACGAAGCTAAGCTGCTGGCCGGCGGCCACTCGCTGCTCCCGATGATGAGGATCCGTCTCGCGACCCCGTCGACGTTGATCGACGTGGGGAGGCTCACGGACCTCAGCTACGTGCGCGAGGACGGCGACGCCATCGCCATCGGGGCGCTGACCTGCCATGAAGACGTCAAAGACTCCGACGTCCTCACTCAACACTGTGCGATCGTGTCGCACACCGCCGGCGAGGTCGGCGATCCACAGGTTCGCCACATGGGAACGATTGGCGGATCGATTGCACACGGTGACCCCGCGTCGGACCTTCCGACGGTGATGCTGGCGCTCGACGCACAGTTCGTAGTGCGGTCGTCTTCCGGCGAACGAACCCTGGGCGCAAGCGACTTCTTCACGGGCTTGTTCGAGACCGTGCTCGAGCCCACCGATCTGTTGACGGAGATACGAGTGCCCAAGCTCCGCGGAGGGTGGTCGTATCAGAAGTTCCACCACCGCGCCCAGGACTGGGCGATCGTCGGGGTTGCCGCGGTGCAGAACAACGGAGCCGCGTCGGTGGCACTCACCAACATGAGCGACGTGCCCATGCGGGCGGCCGGGGTCGAACAGGCTCTGGCCTCCGGCTCGGATGCGGTGAGCGCGGCCAACGAAGCCGCCCAGGACACCTCACCGCCGAGCGATCCGTTCGGCAGCGCCGATTACCGGCGCGAGCTGGCCAAGGTGCTGACACGCCGGGCTCTTCAGGAGGCGATGGGCTCATAACGGCTACTGGTGGGGAGGGCGGTCGCAATGCCGCCCTCCCCTTCGCATCGGTGGACGAGCTCGAATCGTCGCTGCGGGCACACTCCTACCTGCCCGATCGCGGGCTTGCTGTCGCGATCTACCTCGCGGTCTCGCTGGACAAGCCGTTGCTGCTCGAGGGCGAGGCTGGAGTCGGCAAGACCGAGGTCGCCAAGGTCCTGGCCGACATGCTCGGGCGCAAGCTCATCCGCCTGCAGTGCTACGAGGGCATCGACTCCAATCAAGCGCTCTACGACTGGGACTACTCGCGCCAGTTGGTGGCGATACGGGCCGCACAGGCAGAGGGCAAGTCGATCGACGACCTCTTCGGGGGCGCGTTTCTCGTCGAGCGACCGCTGCTCGATGCAATCAAGACCGGACCGGGCGCGGTTCTGCTGATTGACGAGCTCGATCGCGCCGACGATGAGTTCGAAGCGTTCCTGCTCGAGGTCCTGAGCGAGTTCGCGGTGACCGTTCCCGAGGTTGGACGCATCGCCGCAACCAATCCCCCTGCGGTGGTCATCACCTCCAACCGGACGCGCGAGTTGCACGACGCGCTTAAGCGCCGTTGCCTTTATCACTGGATCGACCATCCCGGTCTCGAGCGCGAGGTCGAGATAATCCGAACGCGCGCGCCCGAGGTGCCCGAGTCGCTGGCGCGCGAGGTCGCCGCGGCGGTGGAGCGGCTTCGTGAGCTTGACGTCGCCAAGCGGCCGGGCGTCGCGGAGACGATCGACTGGGCCTCGGCCCTCAGCTTCATGGGAGTCGACGGACTCGACACGGCCACCGCCCTAGAAACCCTCGGGGCGGTCGTCAAGGACCACGAGGACCAGAAGGTCGTGGCCGCCCAAATGCGCCAGGTGCTCGGCGACCGCGGCGACCGGTGAGGGCGTGTCCGATCCACGCTCCGGACAATCCCGGCCGGTCGCCCGCCTCGTAGGTTTCGGCCGTCAGCTGCGCGCCCGCGGGCTGCCGGTCGGCACCAACCGAATACTGACCTTCTGCCGTAGCGTCGCCGCCCTCGTCCCCCTCGATCGCGACCGTCTCTACTGGGCGGGGCGCGCCAGTCTGGTGGCCCACCCGGACCACGTCGAGGCATACGACCGTGCCTTCGACGACTACTTCGGCAGTACCCGGCTGCGCGAGGCGCTGGGGGGGTTGTTCTCGGGCGTCGAGGCGCCCGCCCCCGCCGAGGTCGAGATCGAGATCGCCGGCCCTCAGGCAGATGAGGATTGGGACGACGGTGACAACGAGGCCACCGAGCAGATCGAAGTTCAGCGGTTGATCGCATCGGGCGCCGAGGTCCTACGAACGAAATCGTTCGAAAAACTAAACGTCGAAGAGCGCCGGCGAGCGGACCGGTTGATCAGGAAGCTGGGACTCACCTTGCCGCTGCGCCGTTCGAGACGGCTCGAGCGCGCCGTAAAGGGCACCCATTTCGATCTCAGGCGGACGCTTCGTTCGTCGATGCGGACGCAGGGAGAACCGTTGAGGCGCGAGTGGCAATCGCGCCGCGACATCGCCCGCCCACTTGTGCTGGTTCTCGATGTTTCCGGGTCGATGGCTCCCTACGCGCGGGCACTGATGCAGTTTGGGTTCGCGGCGATGTCGTCGAAGGCGGGCACGGCAGGCAGACGACACCGAGTCGAGGTCTTTTGCTTCGGCACCCGGCTGACGCGCGTTACCAGAGCCATGCGAACCAGCGATCCGGATAGAGCACTCAACGAGGTCGCTCGACTGGTGCGCGACTGGGAGGGTGGAACTCGGATCGGTGACTCGTTGAAGTCTCTCCTGGACGACTTTTCGCAGGCGGCGGCCCTCAAGGGCGCGGTGGTGGTGCTGTGCTCGGACGGTCTCGAGCGTGGAGATCCCGAACTGCTCGCGACACAAATGGCGCGCTTGCACCGGATCGCCCACGACCTGATCTGGGTGAACCCGCTCAAGGGCACCACCGGATACGAGCCACTCGCACGCGGCATGGCGGCGGCTCTGCCTCACGTCGATCGCTTCATGACGGGTCACAACCTCAAGAGCCTCGAGGAACTTAGCGACGCACTGGTGGCGGCTACGCGCTGAGGAGGCCAAAGCCCAGCGTGACCACGCCGGCGGCAAGTGCCACGGCTCCGGCCCACAGCAGCACGATGAAACGGTTGGGGCGATCGACGCCTCGTCCCATCGAGGAGAAGAAGAAGCCCGCGGGCATAAGGATCGCTGCGAGCGGAACCCCGCTTCGGGCCACGCCCGCGGGCGCTCCCGTAAGATCGGTCGAGTCGGCCAGGATCTGACACACGAGCGCGAGGCTCACCAACACGCCCGCATGTGCGTGGCCGGCCCGTGCGAAGGAACGCTGAAACTCCGTCAGTGGGTGGCGTCCTCGCACCACCCGCAGCAAATAAGTGCCGCCGTACTCGACGAAGACGATGGTGAGCAGCAGGATCCCCGCGGTGGTGCGGGCATCGGCGGAGAGCAGCAGGGTCTCGTTCACAGTTGCCTCCCGGGCAAGACATTCCAATGTGGAAGGTCAAGGAGTAAGGTAGACCTGCCACAATGGAATGTCAAGCCGAGGGAAAAAGGAGAGCATGGAGGATCGCCCGCTCAACGCCACCGCCGCTTCGCTGCTGGGCTTTCTCCACTCCGGCCCCCTGACCGGCTGGGATCTGGTGGCCACGGCCGAGGCGCTGATCGGCGATTTCTGGTCCCTCACCCGGAGCCAGGTGTACCGTGAGCTCGCCGCGATGGCCGCCTCCGGCCTGGTCACCGCCGGAGAACGGGGGCGCCGGGACCGGCGCCCCTACACCATCACCCCGGCCGGCAGAGCCGCCTTCGCCGAATGGGTCGAGCGCGAGCCGGGCCCCGAGCTCATTCGCTTCCCGCTGCTGCTGACCATCGCGTTCGGCCGCCATCTCCCACCCGAGCGCCTGGCAGGCTTCGTCGCTCAGCACCGAGAGGTTCACTCCGAGCAGCTGGCGAACTACAGGGAGACCGAGGCGGCGTTGACCGCCACAGACGAGCCCGACCCCTATGCGCTGGCCACCCTGGATTTCGGGTTGATCTACGAGGAGGCAGTCCTCGCCTGGTTCGACCGGCTCCCGCCCGATCTCGGTGGTTAGTGCGAGACTGCGACAAGAAGAGCGTTCTGCAAGGTAAGTACATGGCACTCGGTTGTTGCCCGCCGGCCATCAAGGAGGACACGAGATGCAACCGGAATTGACGCCAGAGGAGATCGAAACCGCCTCGTTCACGATCGGGCTGCGCGGCTATGACAAGCAGGAGGTCGAGGACTACCTGGTTGCCGTCGCCGACCACATACGACTCATATCGGATGTGTCTCGCAGTGCTTACGTCGACCTCGGCGACGAGATGGGCCAGCTCCTACAGCATGCCCGTGACTCGGCCGACGAGATGACTCGCAAAGCCCAAGAAGAGGCAACGGCACTCAGAGCAGAGGTTGATGCGGAGTCGACGGACAAGCGTCGAGACGCCGATGAGTATCGCCAGCGCGCGAGAGATGAGGTCGGCGAGGAGGTAAAGCGGATCCGCGAGGGGGCCGAGGAGCAGGCGCGTGGCATCATCGAGGATGCCCAGCGGCGCATCGTGACACTGCAGCAAGAGGAGGTTGAGGCGCGCGAGCGCATTCGGGCGCTGCGGCTTCAACTCCTCGAAGTGACGTTGAGACTCCAGCGCTTCGAGGTCGCCGAAGAGGCCGCTGAGGAAGCCGAGGCCGAGGCCATCGAGGAGTTCGAACCAGGCGCGCCCGAAACGATCGAGACGATAGCTCTGGATGAGCCCGCCGAGTCGGACGACGACGATTCCGCGCCGCCGGCGCAGGCCGAGACCGTCGAGTTCACCGCGCGCGACGATGACGTCATCGAGCTCGACGAGCAAGCCAAAGAGTCACACTCCTAAGGTCTTGAGGCCAAAAGGCATCGGCGCGGTGGTCATAACCGTCAGCGACGGCGTTACCCGAGGGACGCGCGACGATGCCTCTGGTGACCTCGCGCAGGAGTTGCTCGAGACCGCCGGTCTCCCGGTCGTGGCTCGGATGGCGGTGGCCGACGAGCATGCCGAAATCGCCGCCGCCCTGCGGGCTCAAGTCGAGGCCAAGGTCAGTCTCATCGTTACCACCGGCGGCACCGGGTTCGGTCCTCGCGACGTAACGCCCGAGGCAACCGCCGAGGTCGTGGACCGCCCCGCCCCCGGACTCTCCGAGCTGATGCGGGCCGCCGGGCTGGCTCACACTCCGATGGCTGCACTGTCGCGCGGCGTCGCCGGCGCCGCGGGCGCCAGCCTCGTGGTGAACCTGCCGGGAAGCCCCAAGGGAGTGCGCGAGAGCCTCGAAGCAGTACTCGAGGTGCTCCCTCATGCCCTGAGGCTGTTGTCCGGCGACACCGAACACCGCGGCTGATTAATCGACGTCGTGGATGAGGATCCCCCGGCCCTCGCACATCGGACAGGGATCGCTGAACGAATCGACGATGCCTGCCGACACGCTTTTGCGCGTCATCTGCACCAGCCCTAACGGAGAGATGTCGAACACCTGGGTGCGCGAACGGTCGCGCTCGAGCTCTTTGCGGAACACACGGATGACCTCGTCCCGATTAGGCAGCTCCTCCATGTCGATGAAGTCGATCACTATGATGCCGCCGATGTCCCGAAGGCGGAGCTGGCGAGCCACTTCGACCGCGGTCTCCTTGTTGGTTTTGAACACGGTCTCCTCGAGGTTCGACTTCCCGACGAACTTGCCGGTGTTGACGTCGATGACGGTCATGGCCTCGGTGCGGTCGATGACGATGTGCCCACCCGACGGCAGCCACACCTTGCGATCGAGTGACTTTCGTATCTGCTCGACGACCCTGTATTCCTCGAAGATGGGCAGCCTGCCCTCGTACAACTCGAGCCGGTGGTCGAGGCTGGGCGTGGTCGTGCGTATGTAGTCACGCAGCTTGCTCTCGAGCTCCCTTCCGTCGACCACGCAGCGACTGACCTCACGGTTGAAGAGGTCGCGGATCACCCGGAGTTCCAGCTCGGGCTCCTCATAGAGCAACGCCGGTGCCTTGGATCGCTTGGCCTTGGTGCTGATCTCTTCCCAGATCTCCAGCACGCGCTCGAGGTCGCGCTCGAGGTCGCTGTGGTTCGCCCCCTCGGCTGCGGTGCGAATGATCAGGCCGTGGTCGTTGGGCCGAATCTTGTGAGCGATGTCACGCAGGCGAGATCGTTCGTCATCGGGCAAACGGCGCGACACGCCGATCGACTTCGCGTTGGGCACGAGTACGAGGTGTCGTCCCGCGAGGGACACCATGGCGGTGAGCCTGGCCCCCTTTGCACGCATGGGGTCCTTGGTTACCTGCACCAAGATCGGCTGGCCGGACTTGAGAACGGTCTCGATGCGCGGGACCTCATCGCCCTCGTCACCCGCAATCCCCACCTCGCCCGCGTACAGCACGCCGTTGCGCGCTTCACCGATATCGATGAACGAGGCCTCCATACCTGGGAGCACGTTTTGCACGCGCCCGAGGTAGACGTTGCCCACGATGGAACGGTCCTCTTCGCGTGCGACGTAGTGCTCGACGATCTGATACGGCGGAGCGGCGGCACCGCCTCCCCGTTGGGCCGGACCCTTCGTCGTCTCCTCGAGAACCGTGATCTGGATCCCCTGAGGATCGTCGTGCACGAGCATGAACCGCTCGACGCTGGGCGCCGTACGGCCGGCGCGTCTTCGGTTGGGCTTACGCCGGCCGCGCGAGCGACGCTTCCGGGGTTTTTCTGCGGTCCGGTCGAGTCCATCCCGCGGTTTTTCTGCGGTCCGGTCGAGTCCATCCCGGGGTTTTTCTGCGGTCCGATCCTTGTCGCCGCCTGGCTGCTCGCGAGGCTCCCTCTTGGTGTCGGGAGTAAAGGAGCTCAGGCCGGGAGCGGGCTCGCGTTCCCTGGGTGCTCGCTCGGCCATTAGAGGAACCGCCTCATGTGAATGTTCAGCAACAAACCGACCGCCATGAAGTTCATCAGTAGACCCGACCCTCCAAACGAGACAAAGGGCAGCGGTAAGCCGGTGATCGGCATGATGCCCATCGTCATTCCCACGTTCACAAACAATTGAATTCCCCACATTCCTGCTATGCCTGCGGCGGCAAGCGTGCCAAAGACATCGCGCGACAACGCGGCAATCCGTAGAGCCCGCCAGATCAGGATCGCGAATAGCCCCAACAGTGTTGCTCCTCCGACAAAGCCAAGTTGCTCACCGACCGCGGTGAAGATGAAGTCGGTATGTTGCTCGGGCACGAAGTCGAGGTCGGTTTGGGTGTTCTCCGAGCCGACGCCCTTTCCTCGAAAGCCACCCGATGCGATCGCGATCTTGGCCTGGGTGAGGTTGTATCCCTCCGATCGCACATCCGGGTTCGAATCGAGGAACGCGGTGATGCGTTCCATCTGATACGGCTCGACGAGATCCATCCGTAGCGCTCCGATGACCGCGAGTGCACCGATCAAGATCAGCGCAAGGAAGTGGCGGAGCTTCGCTCCCCCGACCAACAGCATGACGAAGAAGATCCCCACCATCACCATGGTGCCCCCGAGATCGGGCTCGATGAAGATCAACGCACTCAGGGCAGCGGCCATAGCCAGGCACGCGCCGAGATCCATCCAGCGAACATCGCCCTTACGCTCGGCAAGCCAGGCCCCCATCGAGACGATCAACGAGAGCTTGGCGAACTCCGAAGGCTGAATCTGGAACAGTCCGAAGTTGAACCAACTCCGAGCATTGTTCTGCACATCACCGAGTGGCGTCAGCACCAGCACCAGTGCGAGAAAGGTCACTCCGTAGATGATCGGGGCAAGCGCGCGCACGTGGCGGTAGTCGAAAAATGACACCAGCAGCAGGGCGATCACTCCCGTAACGATGTAGATGATCTGACGCTTCATAAACAACGAGGGATCGCCCCCAATGGCCTCCTGCTTCGATGCCGTCGAGGAGAAGATCATCAGAGCTCCGTACGCGGACAGCGCGAGCGTCATCAGCAGCAGCATCGGATCGAGGTGACGGATCGGAGCCTTGCGCGCCATGCGCGCCGTGACCGGCTGCCCTCCGATGCGGTCGACCGCCTCGCCGAAGATCGTGGCCATCAGCCTGAGCCATCCGATCCGAGCGAGACCTCGGTGGCCTTGTCCACGCCTCCCACGCCCTCGAGGGCGGCGATGCCCTCCCAGATCTGACGGGCGATGGGAGCCGACGTGGTCCCTCCGTGCCCGGCCTCCTCGACGTAAACGGACATGACGTAGCCCGGGTCGTCGGCCGGCCCATAGGAGATGAACCAGGAGTCGTTCAACCCCGTCTCACCTCGCTGCGCGGTGCCGGTCTTGCCTGCGATCGGGAACTGGTCGAGGGGGAAGCCCGCGAACGCCCCGGCCGCGGTGCCGCTCGCCCCGGTTACGACCAGCTCGAGGCCCTCCCGGATCACGCCCAGTTGGGTTTCGTCGAGCGGTAGCTCGGCCGTCTTCCTGGCCTTGATGTCCTTGAGGACCTTCGAGTCACCGGGGTCGACCTTCTCGGTGTCGGGGGCGGCGCCCTCCTCGCCGGGAGCCTCGGTGGTTGTCTCCTCCGTCGCCGAAGGCTCGTCGAGGTCGTCCACATCGCTGCTCTGCGACTCCTCGAGTTCGTCCTGATCCTGCACCGGTGGTCTGCGAACGTCGAGCCCCACGCGCGGCTCCCACACGGTGCCGCCGTTGACCAAGGCCGAATAGCTCGTGGCCATCTGCAACGGCGTGACCTTCAGGTCGCCCTGACCGATGGACATGTTCACGGTGTAACCGGGAAGCCAACCATCGGGGCAGTACCCGATGTCAGCGTTCTCCTCGCACCAGTTCCAGTCGGGGACCACCCCGTCCTGCTCGTAGGGAAGGTCGATGCCCGTCGGATTGCCGAAGCCGGCGGTGCGCTGGTACTTCTGGTAACGCTCGGTCTCGTCCCCGTTCGCCTCGCCCCACTGATCCTCCATGCGCCAGCCGAGCTCGTAATAGAACGTGTTGCAGGAGATCTCCAGGGAGGTGGGGATGCTCACGTAACCGTTGTCGGCGCTGGTCCAGTTGTTGTAGATCTGACTGCCCGGTCCGCCCTCGGGCGGGTAGAGCTTGCTACCCGGGCACTCGAGCCCGTCGTAGGCGCCGATGACCCCGAGCGAGAGGGCGGCTCCCGCGGTGACCGGCTTGAAGGTCGAGCCTGGGGCCTGCTCGGAGGCCATGGCCCGGTTGGTAAGGGCGTCATCCTGATTGGTTTCGGAGCTGCCGGCGAGCATCTTCGCGTCCTTGTTCGAGTAACCGTCGGCGAGGATGGACGGGTTGTAGGTTGGATAGCTCGCCATGGCCACGACGTCTCCCGTCTTCGGATCCATGACCACCACACCGCCGTCCGGAGCTGCGCCCTCGCCGCCGCTACGCGCCGCAAGGATTCCGTCCTCCAGAGCCTGCTCGACGAGCTTCTGAATCCGGACGTCGATTGAGAGGTAGAGGTCGTCCCCCTCCTCCTCTCGCTGCTGGGTGCGGTGCCCGACGACCTCGTTGTTCGCGTCGACGACCACCTTCTCGATACCGGGCTCACCGCGCAGGAAGGAGTCGTAGGTCCGCTCGATGCCGGCCTTCCCGATGATGTCTCCGGCCTTGTACTTCCTGAACTGGCCCGTCTTCAGCTCATCCGAGTTGACCTCACCCACGTACCCGAGCACGTGCGCCATGAGCTTGCCCTGGGGATACACGCGTACCTGCAACTCCTCGACGTCGACGCCGGGATAGCGTTCGCTATAGGCGTCGATATTGATGGCCTGATCCTCGGTGATGTCGCTCGCCACCGGCACGGGCTTGTAGGGCGACACTGTTCCATCGTTCAGATTTTCCTTGAGGTCCTTGACCTTTACCTTCAACAGCCTCGAGAGGCGACGAAGCACCCCGGGGATCTGCTCATCGGTGATGATCTGGCGATCGATCGTCACGCTGAGGGTCGGCCGGTTGTCGACGAGCACAACGCCGTTTCGATCGAGGATGCGGCCGCGCGGCGGCTCCGAGTCGACTCGACGCACGCGGTTCTCTCTGGCCAGCACCTGATACTCGTCTGCCGCCAGAACCTGCAGGAACCACAGGCGCGAGAAGAGTGCCACGAAGACGGTGATCAGCAGAACTCCGAACACCAGTAGACGGAGGCGCAGGCGATCGAGCCCGAGCGTCTTGGGCGGGGCCGCAACCCCGCCGGTCGAGTTCGAACGAGGCTTGGTCTTCTTCTTGGTCGAGATCGGACGCGTCCCGATCTTTCTCTTTCGCGGCCCCTTGCTCACCATCGATAGACCTTCTCGGGCCTGAACCTGTCGGCCACGCGCCTCACCAGAGGAAACACGAATGGAGTCAAAAGGGTGTTGTAGAGAACGACGAGTCCGGCGATCTTGACCGTCTCGGAGAGGCTCACCCACCTCTGCCCCATGATGATCGCCAGCGCCGCATAGCCGAGCTCGGCAACCGCGGATGCGCCGGCCACCGCGAACACGGGCGTCCAGACCGAGTCCGGAGGAGCCATGTAACGAATGAGCCCGACGCCGTAGCCGAGCAGTGTGTAGATCAAGGCGGTAAGCCCAACGATGGCGTTGGGAAGCAACATGTCGATCAAGAGGCCCCCGAAGAACCCCATGACGGTTCCGACCCGCTCGCCGTCCAGAAAGGCGAGGCTGATCACCACCACCAGCACCAGCTGCGGGATGACGCCGAGGATGGTGGCCTGAGCGAGCAGGGTCGACTGGATCGCGACCGCGAGTAGCAGCATGCCGGCGAAGGCCGCCATTCGACCCAAGCCCAGCTCGGACAACCCGCCCACTCCGCGGGCCTTGTGGGCAGTCACCGCCACGTTAGTCCTCACCCGCCACGGGCTTGGCTTTGGAATTCCCGTCGGGCATCAGGACCATGATGTAGTCGAGCTTGGCGGGGTCGACGTAAGGCTCGACGTCGATGGTCTTGGAGGCCTGCCCGCCCTGGACGTCGGCCCTGATGACCTCGCCGATCGGAATCGCCGGAGGGTAGATCGGGTCTTGTCCCGAGGTGATGACCTCATCCCCCACCTCGATGTCGGAGTTCTTTCCGACGTACAGCATCGAGAGTGGATCCGCCGTCCCGTTTCCCTGAACGCCGCCGGTGTCGCGCGTCTCCTTCACGCGCGCGCTGGCTCCGAAATCCGGATCGACCACCAAGACCACAAGCGTTTCGTGCTCCGTGACCCGGAGCGTCTTTCCAACCAGACCCTCGAAGGAGAGCACCGGCATGTTGGGTTCGATTCCGTCCGCCCGTCCCTTGTCGATGTAAACGCCCTCTCCGTAGTTGCCGGGATCGGGCGCGATAACGCGCGCCATGACGTTGTCCATCGTCGGCCAGGCTTCCTCGAGTTCTAAGAGGTCGGCGAAACGGAGATTCTCCTCGAACACCTCATCGGCCTGGGTGTTCTCCGACTCGAGTTGTTCGTTGGCCTCCTTCAGCCGGCGATTCTCCTCGCGCAGGTCACCGAGCTCTCCGATAGACGCGAAGAAATTGCCCACCGGGCGGAAGACGGTGGTGATGCCACGCTGGATGGGAGCGACCACGGCGACGGACCACTCCTTTGCCGTCCGCAAGATGCCCCCGGAGCCCGCGCGGTAGTCAATCGTGATGACGATGATGGACAGGGCCAAGAACACAAGCAGCAACAACCGGCCCCGGCCGGGTTTCCGATACATGGGTTGTCAGAACCTCTTTGCGCTAGCGCAAAAACCTTGGGGCAGCCCACGGCGACCTTCACAAGCCCGCAATCGGGGACCGCCTCTGCGAGCCCAATGGTAGCCCCGATAACGTATTTGCGGGCTCATAATGGTTCTGACCAGCCCAAACGCGGTTCGGTTCGCCCTGGTCCTGGCATTCTTCAGGCGAACTCGGACAGCTTGTGACGGCTAGTGACGGGTGGACGAGATGAGAACCCGCTTGAGCGACTCGAACTCCTCGAGGCATTTGCCCGACCCAATGGCTACGGCGAACAGGGGGTCCTCCGCGATGTGGATGGGCATCCCCGTCTCGTGCTTGAGTCGCTCGTCCAATCCTTTGAGCATCGAGCCACCACCGGCCAGAACGATGCCCTTGTCCATGATGTCCGCCGCCAACTCCGGCGGGCACTTGTCGAGTGTGTTCTTCACCGCGTCGACGATCTGGTTGACCGGCTCTTCGATGGCTCGACGAATCTCCTCTGCCGAGATGACGATGGTCTTCGGCAAACCCGTTACGAGGTCGCGACCGCGGATCTCGGCATTGGTCTCCTCGGGCATCGGGAACGCCGATGCGATCGAGATCTTGATTTCCTCGGACGTGCGCTCGCCGAGCATCAGCGAGTACTCCTTCTTGACGTAGTTGATGATCGACTCGTCGAGCTCGTCACCACCGATGCGAATCGACTGACTGGTGACGATCCCACCAAGCGACACCACCGCGACCTCGGTGGTCCCTCCGCCGATGTCGACGATCATGTTTCCGGTCGGCTCGTGTACCGGAAGGCCCGCGCCGATCGCCGCGGCCATCGGCTCCTCGATGATGAAGGCGCTGCGAGCGCCGGCGGAGATCGTCGCCTCCTCGACGGCGCGCTGCTCGACTCCGGTGATGCCCGAAGGGACACACACGACGCAGCGAGGCTTCGCGAGGAAGCTCCGGCGGTGCACCTTCTGAATGAAGTAGCGAAGCATCTTCTCGGTGACGTCGAAATCGGCGATCACCCCGTCTTTGAGGGGCCGAATCGCGACGATGTGGGCGGGCGTGCGCCCGATCATCTGCTTGGCCTCCGAACCGACCGCCAAAATGGCCCCGGTCTTGGTATTGATCGCGACAACCGAGGGCTCGTTGAGCACGATCCCGCGCCCGCGCACGTAAACAAGCGTGTTGGCGGTGCCCAAATCGACGGCCATGTCGCGGCCGATCATTTGAAACAGACTGTCCATCTCTTAACTCCTGAGAACTTGTGTCAGTTCGGTGACGCGCGCCTAAAGGCCACGTCACTCACTCACTGGCTAAATCAGACTAGCCGAAAAAGAGCTTGATCTCTCTTTCGGCGGAGGCGGGCGAATCGGACCCGTGAACGACGTTCTCGCCGATCAGCGTAGCGAAATCACCACGAATTGAACCGGTGGTTGCCTCGAGTGGATCGGTCGCGCCCATGATCTGGCGCATACCGACCACCGCGTCCGCGCCTTCGACCACCATGGCGACGACGGGTCCCGAGGTGATGAAGCTCACCAGCTCGGCGAAGAACGGCCTCTCTCTGTGCTCGCCGTAGTGCTCCTCGGCGAGCTCGGTATGGATCGTGAACAGCTTCATCTCGCGGACGGCGTAACCCTTGGACTCGATGCGTCGCACGACCTCGCCGATCAGGCCGCGTCGAACGCCGTCGGGCTTCACCATCACGAACGTCTTCTGGATGTCTGACACTTGCTACCTCCTGGTTTGTCGGAGAGACGGTAGCAGCTTGTTAGGGGCCGCCCACCAGGTGGGCTCGAGCTTCGCCCACGACGTAGTGAGATCCGGTTACGCACACCAGCTCACCCGCACTCGCATCGGCGAGGGCCCCTTCCACCGCAGTGACGACATTGGGTTCGGCGACGCAATCGAGCCCCAAGTCGGTTGCCGCGGTGGCCAGCTCGTCGATGTCGACCGAACGCACGTTGCCGGGAGTCGTCACGATGATCGAGCACGGCACGCGCGTTAGCTCCGTGAGCATGCCGTGGTAGTCCTTGTCCTCCAGTATCCCCACGACGAAGACGGCTCGGTCGAAGGCGAACGCTTCGACGAGGCTCGTCACCACTGCCGACATCCCGTCGGGATTGTGCGCCACATCGATGATCACGGGCACGGCATCATCGCCCTGGAGTCGCACCGTTTCGAGTCGACCGGGAACGTGCGCCGCTGAGAAGCCCTCCAACACCACCTCGTGATCGAGCGGCTTGTTGACGAAGCGACCGGTGGCCTCGAGCGCCACTGCGGCGTTGACTCCCTGGTGACTTCCGTGGAGCGGCAGGAACAAGCCCTCGTAGTTGCGCGTCGACGTGCTGATCGATAGGTAGCGCCCACCGACGGCGATGCGGTTGTCGCTCACCGAGAAGTCCTTGTCGAACGTAGCCAGCTCGGCATCCGCCCTGACCGCCTCGTCGGCGATCACCTGCAGAACCGAGGGCGTGCGTTCCGCCGTGACCACGTGGGCCCCAGGCTTGATGATGCCGGCCTTCTCTGCGGCGATTGTCTCTCGCTCCATCCCGAGCAACCCGGTGTGGTCGAGCCCCACGTTGGTGACTATCGCCACGGAGCCATCAACGACGTTGGAGGCATCCCAGCGCCCTCCGAGACCGACCTCGACGACCATGGCGTCGACGGGGGCCTCGGAGGCCCAGAGGAAGAACATGGCGGTCAGGATCTCAAAGTAAGTGATGCGTTCGTCGAGTTGCTTCTCGACCAGCTCGACGTAGGGGCGGATGTGATCGAAGACCTCGCCGAACTCGGTCTCGGAGATGGCCTCCCCGTTCAATGCGATGCGCTCGCGAACGGACTCCAGGTGCGGCGAGGTATAGGTGCCGACCTTCAACCCCGTGGCCGCCAGCAACGTGGTTGCGATGCGGGCCGTCGAGGTCTTGCCGTTGGTCCCTGTGATGTGAAGAGCGGGCGCGGAGCGCTCGGGATGGGCCAGCGCCTCACACAGCTTCTCGATGCGCGTCATGTCCGGGCGCAGCTTCTTCATTGCGTCGACGCCGAGCGCGTCGAGCCATGCCTGTGCCTCTTCGAAACTCACGAACGCGGGGCGGGCTCGGCCTCGCCCAGTTCGACGTCCACGGTGAGGTCCTCTAAGGAATCGTCAACCGCGAACTCGTAGTGCTTGATGTTGACGGTGGTGGCGACGTCGTCCTGAACCTTTGCGAACAGATCGAGGCGCTTCTGCGAGCCACGAATAGCCGCCCTCACCACGGGCACGCGCAGCGACACCTTGGCCTCGGACTTTGCCTTTCGGACCACCGTCAGCACCTCGACGCCCGCGTCGAAACAGCCATCGTCACCGGCCTCGGGCAGTTCCGAGATCTGCGGCCAAGGCGAGCGGTGAATAGAAACCGGCTTCTCTCGGTTCGAGTTGTAGATCTCCTCGGTGATGTAAGGGAGGACCGGCGCGAACAGTCTCAGCACGACGTCGAGGGCTCGCCGGAGCGTGCCGATAGCCGAGGGGTCTCCCGCATAGGCGCGCGACTTCGATAGCTCGAGGTAGTTGTCGCAGAAGTCACCCCAGAACCACGACTCGGTGGCGGCGAGCGCGCCGGCATGATCCCAGTCCTCCCAGCGAGCGGTGACCTCTTCGACGAGTTCGCCGAGGCGCGCGGTCAAGGCCCGGTCGAGTGCATGCACCGGTTCGCCGCTCCGACCCTCGAAGCTCATGACGAGACGCGCCGCGTTGCGCAGCTTCGTGGACAGGCGACGGCCCTCCTTGAACACGTTGCGATCGAACGCGGTGTCGACCCCGAGCCGAGCCGATGCCGCCCAATAGCGAACCGCGTCGGGTCCATGTTCCTCGAGAATGTCGGTGGGGACCACGATGTTTCCCTTCGATTTCGACATCTTCTTTCGGTCCGGATCCAGGATCCAGCCAGAGATCGCGGCGTTATGCCAGGGAATCGAGCCGTCTTCGAGCATCGAGCGTGTGATCGTGTAGAAGGCCCAGGTGCGAATGATGTCGTGGGCCTGCGCCCGCAGATCGCTGGGATATAGAGCCTCATGGCGTTCGGCATCGTTCGGCCATCCCGTCGTGAGAATCGGGCTCAGAGATGAGGTCCCCCATGTGTCGAACACATCGGGATCCCCGGCGAAGCCACCCGGCTTGCCGCGCTGGTCCTCGGTGTAGCCGGGCGCAGGCTCGGCCAGAGGATCGACCGGCAGAGACTCCTTATTGGGAAGGATGAGCCGCGTATGATCGACTTCACCGTCGTCGCCGATCTCGTACCACACCGGAACGGGAACGCCGAAGTAGCGCTGCCGAACCACCGACCAGTCCTGATTGAGCCCCTCGACCCAGTCTTCGTATCGTTTGCGGAACATGTCCGGGCGCCACATGATCTTGCGTCCTTGCTCTATGAGCCGGTCCTTTTTGTCCATGATCTTGATGAACCACTGACGCGACACCACGAACTCAAGCGGCCGGTCGCCCTTCTCGTAGAACTTGACCATGCGGCGCGTCCGCTCGGGCTCACCGTCGATCGCCCCCGCCTCCCCCAGCAGCGAGACGATCTCGCGCCGGGCCTGGTTGACGTAGAGCCCGGCGAGCTTGTCCTGCACCGAGCGCGCCATATCCGGGTCGTCCGTGGACCAGTGGCCCTCGCCCCACGGGGCGTTCTTGATGCGGCCGTCACGGCCGATCACCTCACGCGCCGGGACCCCCAGCTCACGCCACTTCTCGACGTCGGCCGAGTCACCGAACGTGCAGACCATGAGAATGCCGGTGCCCTTGCTGGGATCGGCGTTTTGGTCCGCAACTATGGGCACGGGCGCTTTGAACAGCGGGGTAATCGCGCTCTTGCCGATCAGGTCGCGGTAGCGCTCGTCGTCGGGATGAGCAGCGACCGCGATGCAGGCCGGCAACAACTCGGGCCGAGTGGTGGCGACGACGAAGTCGCCTCCGCCCTCAATCCCAAAGCGAATGCGATGGAACTCTCCGTCGCGCTCGCGGTCCTCGACCTCTGCCTGGGCGACCGCGCTCTGGAAGTCGACATCCCACATCGTCGGCGCGTCCCGAAGCTCGGCCTCGTCCTTGTTGAGCAACCTGAGAAACGAGTACTGGCTGACGTACCGGGAGTGCTCGTTGATGGTCGCGTAGGTATGGCTCCAATCGATCGAGAGGCCGACGGTCTGCCACACCTTCTTCATCGTGTCCTCGTCGGCGGTCACGACCTCGTCGCAAAGCTCGATGAAGTTGGGGCGGGAAACGACCAGCGTGTCCCCCTCGCGCCCGAATTCGAGCTTCAGATCAGGGTCGTACTGCAGCGTCGGGTCACAGCGCACGTTGAAAACGTTTTGAACCCGTCGCTCGGTCGGCAAGCCGTTGTCGTCCCAGCCCATCGGGTAAAAGATGTTGAACCCCCGCATGCGCTTGTAACGGACGATCAGGTCGGTGTGCGTGTAGGAGAAGACGTGACCGATGTGGAGACTTCCGCTTACGGTCGGAGGAGGCGTGTCGACGACAAAGGTCTCGTCACGTCCGCGCGAGGGATCGTATCTGTAGGTCCCCTGCTCCTCCCAAAAGGTTCTCCACCGTTGTTCGATCTCGCTCATGTTCTCCTCTCGCACCGCACGCCTACTCGATACCGATCACCAACCGCTGCGTTACGCGATCCCCGTCAACGCTCGAGCCGAACGCCACGTACGAGAGTGGCTCGAGCCACGGCTTGACCTCCTGCTCGTACTCGGGGTACTGCGCCACCCCCGCGCTCTCCGCGAGCGCCTGAATCGCGGTCAGGTCAAAGTAACCCGAGGGGGTGTAGCCATCGCCCAGCCCACTCAGCGCGCTCTGGAATGTCTCGGAGCTCGACAGCACCGGATCTGCGTTGTAGGCCGCCTCGGCCGCTTCCTCGCCGTAGGCGACCACCACCTTGTCGCCCGCGAGCACCACTATGGGTTGGGGGGAACCCTCGGGCTGCACCTTGAAACCGTTCACTCCCGCGAGAGACACCGGCTCTGTCTGGAGCCCCTGGCCCTGAATCAGGTTCTCGATCTGGCCGATGGCGGCGCTCGAGGTAGCGGGATCGGTCGACTGCACGACCAGACCGCCGGCGACCGAACTCGGATCCGCCCCCGTTACGAACACGCCGGCGTCGCCCATCCACGAAAGCAGGTCCTCGCGCGGGTTGAGGCCGGTTTGTGCCTCGAACTGCTGGTCGAAATCCTCCGCGGTCCCCGCGCCCGCGCCCGTGAAGGCCTGCGCGGCGATCTCGTAGAAGGTCGTCAAGGTCTTGCCGAAATCGGTTAGTCCTAACGCCCCGAATGAGTCGGCGGGAAGCTCCGCCAAGAGTCCGGAGCCCGCCGACCTGGCGAGGTCGCCGGCCGCGCCCTCGGGCAGGGTCGAGGTCGCCTCGAAAACGACCTTGTCGCTCTGGGCGAACAGGGCCGCCCCAACCGGTTCGACCGCGTTCAGTCCGAGCGCGCCGAGGCCGCCCAGGGCGCCGTCGCTTCCCGGCGGCGCCGCCCCGCTCTTCTCCAAGGCCTCGGTCAGCTTTCGTCCGTCGAAGTAGACGGTGGCGAGCCGGTCCTCGGTGAGCCGGTCGATGGTGTCGTTATAGGTCTCGTTGTCCATGAGGTTCGGTTCGCCGCCCGACGTATCGACCACGGCCTTGAGGCCGGGCTCGGATCCGACCACGACGTAGCCATCGACGATGCCCACCGCATTCCCGTCGCTCTCGGAGAGCTTGTAATCGACCCCCTCGTAGGACTTCTCGGTGAAGCTCTTGTCGCCGCGGCTCGCCGCCTCATCGATGAAGGCCAGTGCCGCGGCGTCGTCGTCGGAAGCCACGAGAAAGGCGGCCGCCGGCGCGTTTTCTTCGAGCGCGGCTGCGTCCGACGGCTGTGCGGCGATGAGATCGTTGGGCGTCATCGAGAAGCCGGCGATCTGCTCTCCGAGCCAGGGGTCGACGTCCTCGTCGAAGGTCATGTCGATCTCGGCCAGCCCCTTGTCGAAGAGGTCGACCAGCTGGTTGCGAGCCTCGTCGGCGCTCGGTGCCTGGGGGAACCTCTCGAGCAGGTCTCCTATGGCGCGCTTCTGGTCCATCGATGGATCGAGGAACACGTTGCCGTAGACGAGGGCGCCGTCCGGCACCAGCGCGACCGCCTCGTCCTGCGACGCTCCGAAAAACATCCGATAGCCCATAACCCCCGCGAAGGCGACTGCGGCAAAGCCGAGCACCCCAACGATGGTCAGAACGAGAACTCTCGATTTCATGACACCTCCACGCCGCAGCCTAGGAACGACATCCAGAACGAGACTTCAATTACCGCCTTCAATTGGCGCGTGGCCGGGCGTCCGGTTTGCCCTTGGCTATGCTGAACGCTCGCGAGCCGGCCCCTGGTCTCTGCGGACCTTGCTGCGAGGTACCAAGGTCGGATTGACCTTCTCGAGGACGACATCGCGCGTGATTACGCACTTTCCGACGTCCTGGCGGCTCGGCAGGTCGTACATGACATTGAGCAGGACTTCCTCGAGGATGGCTCGCAGTCCACGAGCGCCGGTTCCGCGCAACATGGACTGCTCGGCTACGGCAACGAGGGCGTCGGAGTCGAATTCGAGCTCGACTCCGTCGAAGTCGAAGAAGCGCTGGTACTGGCGAATGAGGGCATTCTTCGGCTCGGTCAGGATCTTGACCAGGGCCTTGTCGTCGAGGTTGTGCACGTGCGTGATGACCGGCAGTCGGCCCACGAACTCGGGGATCAGACCGAACTTGAGCAGGTCCTCGGGGAGCACGTGCGGAAGGATCGAGCCGAGGTTCTTGTCCTCCATCTTGCGAACGTCGGCCCCGAATCCGATGCCCTTGCGACCGACGCGGCCCTCGATCAACTTCTCGAGCCCCGCGAACGCGCCGCCGCATATGAACAACACGTTGGTGGTGTCGATCTGGATGAACTCCTGGTGGGGGTGCTTGCGGCCGCCCTGCGGAGGCACGCTGGCGGTGGTGCCCTCGAGGATCTTCAACAGCGCCTGCTGCACGCCCTCGCCGGAGACATCCCTCGTGATCGACGGGTTCTCGCTCTTGCGGGCGATCTTGTCGACCTCGTCGATGTAGATGATGCCGGTCTCGGCGCGCTTGACATCGTAATCGGCCGACTGGATGAGCTTCAGGAGGATATTCTCGACGTCCTCGCCTACGTAGCCGGCCTCGGTCAGCGCCGTGGCGTCCGCGATGGCGAACGGAACGTTGAGCATTCGAGCGAGCGTTTGAGCCAACAGCGTCTTGCCGCAACCCGTCGGGCCGAGCAGCAGGATGTTGGACTTGGCAAGCTCGACGTCTCCGTCGGCCGTCGTGCCCACCTGAATGCGCTTGTAGTGGTTGTAGACGGCGACGCTCAGGACCTTCTTGGCCTGTTCCTGTCCGACGATGTAGTCGTTGAGGAATTCGTAGATCTCTTTAGGCTTCGGAAGATCTTCCAGCTTGAGCTCGGGGGCTTCGGCGAGCTCCTCTTCGATGATCTCGTTGCAAAGGTCGATGCACTCGTCGCAGATGTAAACGCCGGGTCCGGCGATCAATTTCTTGACCTGCTTCTGAGACTTCCCGCAGAAGGAGCACTTCAGCAGGTCGCCCCCATCACCGAACTTCGGCACTATCCCCCCTTGCCTACTCCGGCTTGCGAGCCGGAGTCTCCTCCGCCTTCGCCTCGGCGAGACGGGCGGGCTCACCTTCGATGAGTTCGCTCTTCTCCGCGATGGTCCGGCTGGAGATGATTTCGTCGATGATACCGTAGGCCTTCGCCTCCTCCGAGGTCATGAAGCGATCCCTGTCGATGTCTTTCTCGACCTGCTTCACATCCTGCGACGTGTGTTCCGCGATGATCTCGGCCATCTTCTGACGCAGCGACAGAACCTCTTTGGCGTGGATCTCGATGTCGGTCGGAGTTCCCTGGAAGCCCGCGGAGCCCTGGTGGATCATGATCTTCGCGTTCGGCAGCGCCATGCGCTTGCCGGCTGCGCCGCCGCAGAGAATCATGGCCGCCGCGGACATGCACATCCCGACGGCGATCGTCCGCACGTGCGGCTTCACGTACTGGACGGTGTCGTAGAT
>JBOGWV010000266.1:0-10598 GCA_050693975.1 Actinomycetota bacterium | reverse complement strand
AGGCGCGGCTCGCCTCTTCGTCGGGGATCACCTCCGTGCGCTGCATCAGTTCGTCGTCGCCCCGGTCGCCGATGAGGTTGTTTTCGTCCCAGGTCATCCGCCGGCGCGTGTGGGCAGCGGCCGCGAGGAAGTGCTTGCTGAACTGTCCATCCACGATGTTCTGGGGGGCGCGCTTTCGCTCTACCGGACGTCCTATCAGCTCCATGGCGGCCTCCGGAAGTCCAATCACGACCGACTCGACGTCGTCGGGTTCGATGCGGTGCTCTTCAACCAAGTCGATGATCGCGTCGAGCGGGCCGTGCGCGTAGCGGCACGCAGGATAGGGCTTTACGGCGGTGTGCAGTATCTCGAAGCGCTCACCGAGCCCGGATACGACGACCTCAGGTCGCGCTTCGTCCGAGTACGCATGGAGCACTCCGTGCCGGCCCTCGATGGCGCGCGACGAACCTACAAACCCGCGCCCGGCGAACTCGAGGGCGAGGATCGCGTTGTGTGCGGCCAGCGCGGGGTGAATGCGTTTGTTCCAGGCACCGTTGTCGAAGAACTGCATGCTGCCGGCCGCTTGACTACAGTTGATCCCGAAGGCGTTCTCGAGCTCATCGGCCGAGAGACCCAACAGGCTGGCCCCCGCAGCCGTCGCCCCGAACACACCGGCGGTCCCAGTGGGGTGAAACCCACGGTCGTAGTGCGACTTGGGGTCGAGTGCCATCGCAAGCTTGCACGTGACGTCGTAGCCGGCAACGATCGCGGTTGTTACCTGTGGCCCGTCGCCACCGTGCTCCTCTGCGAGCGCAAGAACCGTGGGGATGACCGCGGCACCGGGATGCACGGACCCTTCTCGGTGAGTGTCATCGAAATCAAGGCTGTGGCAAAGAGATGCGTTGATGGCCGCCGCGTAAGCCGGTGACAGAGTCAGATCGCTCCCGAACACCGAGGCCTCTCCGTCGCGTGCCAGCGCGACAAAACCATCTCTGATCGGTCCGGTTGAGTCGGCATCCACGCTCGCTCGAAGCGCGATGCCGGCCGCGTCGAGAACGAAGCGGCCCGCTCTGTCGGAGGCCTCGGCGGGGATATCCTCGAACCGGAGGGCCGTGACGTACTCAGCGAGTTGCCTCGTGATGCCCTTCACCATCTATCAGCTCCCTCTGGTTGCTACAGACGCTCGCCGTAGAGCTCGATTGCGTTCTCGGACCGGACGCGTCTCCGCGTCTCCTCTGGAAGCCATGCGAGCGCCCGAACCGGATCATCGAAGTCCCAGTGCGGGTAATCGGAGCTGAACATCAGAGTTCGTTCCGCGCAGATGACGTCACAGAGAAAATGGAGGTGCTCCGGTCGCTTGGGCTCGATGAAGGGCTGGGTGGTGAAGCGCACGTGGTCGAACACATATTCACTGGGCGCTCGCTTGACCCAAGGGGTTTCATCGCGAAGTCCCTTGACGTTCTTGTCGAGTCGCCAGATGACGTCGGGTAGCCACCCGAAGCCGCCTTCCGTCACTACCACCTTCAGCTTTGGGAATCTCTCGAACACGCCATGACAGATCAGACTGATGACGTTGGCCTGGAAAACCTGGGTCAAGCCCGTGTGCCATTCGACGTAATAGGTGGGCGTTCCGCCGGCCATCCTCGGAGCAGTGACGAAGATGCCATCGACCGAGTTGGGATGGATCGCTATCGGCAGCTCGTGCTCTGCTGCGGCCTCGTAGATGGGGTAGTAGTGGCGCTCGCCCATCAAGAGGTCCGTCAAAGGAAGCAAGACGCTTACGAAACCACTTCTCTTTGCGACGCGGCGAATCTCCTCGGCGCCTTTCGCAGGATCTCTGGGAGCCACGACCATCGCCGCGCGATAGCGCTCGTCTGTCTCGAGCCAGACGGCGCTCAGCCAGTCGTTGTACGCAGAGGCAAGGACGGCGGCAAGATCGGGATCGGGTAGAGCTCCGAGTCCGAGCATGTCCCCGCCGATCAAGACCGCACGCGCGATTCCGTGCTTGTCGAGGAGATGGTGACCCACGAAGCCGGGGTCCGATCCGGGGATCGAATCGTCGGGCGGCACGGAGTCACGCCGCAGGACTCCGGCGGTGTTGATGTAGAAGACATTCTTCGGGACCGATACCTGAGCCGCGTAGACATCCTTCGACCACGCGTGCTCCTCCCCGATCCCTATCCGTCGTTGCCACGTTGCCGGCAGGTAGGGTTTCAGATCCCCCAAGCCGTGTTTGAGGTGAGGATGGACGTCGCAATCGATCAGGCCGTACCTCGGCGGGTCATTCAGGGCCGTCGCGCTCTGCGCGCTCTGCGGATCAAGCTTTTGGGCCATTCCCGAACTCCCCTCGTAGCATCCGGCCGCAGGCTTTCGCCGGCTCAAGAGGGAGATAGTATACAACTCTGAGACCGCATCTCCCTCCCCATCCGTTTTGCCCCTTGTCTCCCCCGCCCAAACCTATGAAGGAGCCGACTGCACACAGCTATCGTATACACTCGGCGAATCGTGCATGCCGGAGAAGTGTTCCCCGAAGGGGGGCGAGCCGCCCCCGAACCGAAGGGTCGCAGCGCCGCTGCCGGGCGGCACGAGGTCTGCCGCGTGGATGAGCTTGTTCCCGGCACGCGCAGAATCGTCGAGGTCAGGCGGCGATCCATCGGCGTCTTCAACGTCGACGGCAACTACTACGCGCTGCGCAACCAATGTCCCCACAAGGGCGCGCCTCTGTGTGAGGGCACGATCGGGGGAACCTTTCTTCCCTCTGCTCCGCATGAATACGTCTACGGTCTGGAAGCAAGCGTTCTCCGCTGCCCCTGGCATGGCTGGGAGTTCGAACTCGACAATGGTCAATTGTTGTTCGACGACGACGGCACTCGGGTGAAGACCTACCCGGTCACGATCGAAGACGGAATGGTCATCCTGCACGCCTGAGCGTTCCCGTCCCGTGCCTTTCCTTAGTGATCGTCCTGAGCGAAGCGGTCAAGCGCTGCCTCACGACCGTGATAGATGTGCGTTCGCATGATCGCTTCGGCCAGCTCCGGGTCCTCCATTCGAAAGCTGTGCACGAGCTGCTCGTGATGGTGAAGGGACACCCACCTGCCCTCGAGCCCATGGGCATAGATCGCCTGGTACACGAGTGGCAGATAGGCGAGCCGGGAGAGCATCACCTCCACATGCCGGTTCCCGCTTCCTAACTGGATCAACCTATGAAATCGCTGGTTCAACTCGACGAGGCTCCGGATCGCTTCCGAGCCTGGATCTTCATGGTCGGACGTCGCCGGCGCGTTGAGCACCTCCACCTGCTGCCGATGAATCGAGGCGAGCTCGTCGATCTGATCGGAGGCCAGTCGCGTCGCCGCGCGGCGCGCTGCGTAACCTTCGATCCGCACACGCAGGTCGAAGATCCCGATCAACTCGTCCAGGTCGAAGGGCCTTACCAGAGCGCCTCGGTGGGGCCTCAGAACGACCAGACCATCGGCCTCGAGCTTGTGCAATGCCTCTCGAACCGGGGTGCGGCTCGCCCCCAGGCGGCCTGCGACCCACTCTTCGCCGAGCCGCTGGCCGGGGCGAAGCTCTCCCTCGACGATCTCGCGGCGCAGCCGCTCGTAGATGTCTTCCTTGGTTAGTCGCCGGGGTTCCGCCATAGGGCCGGACGGCTGCAGGGGTTCGCTCATCGAGAACGATTGTATGCAACCGAAGCATCGCAGTGGCTGCGCACGCAGCTTTCCGAGACGGTCGACCGCTCCTGTGCGCCCCAGACCGGGCGGCGGAAGCAGATCAAAACCGTGGTTTGGTTCGTCGCCCGTCGGGTACTGTGTACAACAATTCAGGGCATATCGGAAAAGATGGCGATCCACGACGCTGCTCGTTGGGCCCGGCCATCGGGGGGATTTAGGAATGGACGGCGTCGTCCGCTCCGGAAAACTCGTGACGGGAGCTTGCTTTCACCGTCCCCGGGCATCTCGCCTCGTCATGGTTCGCCGCTTTGCTCGGATGTAGGAGTCGTTGCCCGAGCGCTCGAGTGAAAGGACCCGAGATGACTCGTAGGACACCGGTCTTCGCGTCACTAGCCCTTCTTTTGGTGGTCACATTGATCACGGCGGCCTGCAGCGACCCAAGGGCAACTGAGGATGCCGGCGAAGTCAGCGAAGAAGGCCCGATTACGATCGGCGCGTCCCTGTCGTTGAGCGGCGAATACGCCCGCATCGCGGCGGATCAGCACAACGCTTACAAGCTGTGGGTGAAGCAGACCAACGAGGCCGGAGGGCTTCTCGGTCGACAGATAGAGCTCGAGGTCCTCGACGACCGCAGCAGCCCAGAGACCGGAGCGCGGCTCTACGAGAGACTCATCACCGAGGAAGAGGTCGACCTGATCATGGGTCCCTACTCGAGCGCAGTGACCGGAGGCATGATGAGCATCGCCGACCGGTACGAAATGGTGAATTTGGCCCCGATGGCCTCCGCGGACGAGCTGTTCCAACAGGGTGCGAAGTACTCGTTCCAGGTAATCACGCCCGCCTCCCACTACCTCGACGGCGCGCTCGACTTCATGGAGGAAGCGGGGCTCGAGACGTTCGTAGTGGTCGGTGAGGACTCGGCTTTCCCGGCCGCGCTTCTGGCGGGGCTCGAGGACGTCGCGGATGAGCGTGGATTCGAGCTTCTCTACTCCGAGCTCTACCCCGTCGGTACGAGGGACTTCTCCTCGATCATCGGAAAGATCGAAGAAGCACAACCCGACGCGATCATGGGTGGAACCTACGCCGAGGATGCAATTGCGTTCACTCAGCAATTGAAGGAGCAGGGGGTAAGTGCCCCCATCATCGCACTGACGGTCGGCGCCGCCGAGAACGAGTACTGGGAGTCGGTGGGAGATGCCGGGCAACACATCATGGGTGCCAGCCACTGGGAGCCGGGGCTCGAGACACCCGGTAACAAGGCGTTCGTCGAGGCCTACATGGAGGAATACGACAAGGAGCCCGGGTATCACGCGGCAGGCTCCTACGCCGGGATGCAGCTCCTCGGGAAGGCCATCGAGGCCTGCGAGTGCTTCGATCATCCGCAGATCCGTGAAGAGTTGATTGACATGGACACCGATACGGTGTTCGGCGAGTTCGACGTCGACGAAACCGGAGCGCAGGTCGGAAAGATAGGCGTGATGGTGCAATGGTTCGACGGTAAGAAGGAGATCGTTTGGCCAGATGAGGAGAAGACGGCCGACTGGGTCGAATTCACTCCTTGGTCAGAGCGTTAGTCGCCTGACGTGGGCGATCTCGATTCGATTCTCCAGACATCGCTGAACGGACTTCTTCTCGGGGGAATCTACGCGCTGGTCGCCGCCGGGTTGAGCCTCATCTTCGGCGTCATGCGAGTAATCAATTTCGCCCATGGCGAGTTCCTCATGCTTGGGGGCATGACTACCTATTGGCTGTTCACGCTATTTGGCATTAACCCCTTGCTATCCGTGATCGTGGTCATACCCCTGTTCCTGATCCTTGGAGGAGTCGTCCAGCTATCGCTCATCGAAAGGGTGACCAATGCACCTCCGATGATGGCGCTGCTGCTGACGTTCGGTCTGAGCTTCTTCATCATCGGTTTGTCCCAGACGCTGTGGGGCAACGAGTTCCGGTCGGTCCCCTACCTGGGGGGCTCTTTCACGGTCGGCCCTCTTCAACTCCCCAAGGTCCGAGTCATCGCCTTTCTCGGCGCCGCGCTGCTGATCACCGCCGTGTTCTTCTTCCTGAGGAAATCCCGCAGCGGCAAGGCCATCAGGGCTACCGCCCAACACCCCATGGTGGCCATGGCCTGCGGTATCGACACCACGAGGGTCCGGCGGGACACCTTCGCCATCGGCGTAGCTATGGCCGCAGCCGCAGGCAGCCTCCTCGTCATGATCACCGCCATGCATCCACAGGCCGGTCAGGCCTACATCTTGCGAGCATTCGCCACCGTCGTCCTGGGGGGCCTGGGGAGCTACGTGGGGGCGCTTCTGGGAGGAGTGATCCTCGGTCTGGTGGAGGTCTTTGGAGGCTTCTATGTATCCAGCGCGGTCGGGCAAGCGTCCGCCTATCTGATCCTGCTCGTCATTCTTCTCGTCAGGCCCGGCGGCCTGATGGGATTTAGAGCGGGAACCTGATGCCTTCTTCCGTGAAGCTCGCGGCCCTCCCCGCGGTCGGCGTTCTCGCGGCCCTCGCGCCTCTGTTTCTCGCCGGCTACCGGCTCGTCTTCTTCCTTCTGATGTTCCTGCACGTGGGGCTCGCCTACAGTTGGAATCTCGTCTCCGGCTTCACCGGCTACATCTCCTTTGGTCACGTGGCCTTCTTCGGCATCGGCGCCTACGTCGTCGGCATCCTCTCCGGCATCCACCACTGGAACTGGCTCATCGCGCTTCCCCTCGCCGGAGCCATAGTGCTGGTGATTTCGGTTCCGCTCGGGTGGCTCATGCTTCGCCTCAAAGGCCCCTACTTCGCCATCGGAATGCTCGCCGTGGCACAGGCCACGGCCCTGGTAGCGACCCTCTGGGACGGTGTAACCCGCGGTGGCCTGGGGATCTTCGTCAGCAGCAGCTACAACGTGATCAGCGTCTACTACGGGCTGTTGATCGTGCTGACCGTCGTCATGGGCGTCACGTACTGGGTCGACAATTCACGTTTCGGGCTGAGGCTCCTTTCGATCAGGGAAGACGAGAGCGCCGCCGAAGCGATGGGCGTAGATACGACGCGTGACAAGATCATTGCCTTCGCCATGAGCGCATTCTTCCCCGGCTTCATCGGGGGGTTGTACGCGTGGTACATCGGATACATCGATCCCCGGTCGGTGTTCTCCCTGTTCTTCTCGGTGAACATGATCTTGATGACGCTGCTCGGCGGCGCGGGAACTTTCCTCGGACCGCTCATTGGAGGGATCGCCTTTACGTTTGTCGTTGAATCGTTGTGGGTTCGCTTCCCCGAGTACCACTTGATGTCAACAGGACTCGCGGTGATCCTGATCGTGGTGTTCCTCCCCAACGGGATCATCGATCTGATGAAGAAACGTGGCTGGATCACCCATCGCCGCCGGATACTGACTCGACTAATTCGTTCCGTCGAAAGCACTCCCCAAGAAGAAAAGACCGAGGTTCCGGAGCGTGTCTGAGCAACCTGACGCGATTCTTCGCACGGACGGCCTGATGAAAAGCTTCGGGGGTGTCACGGCCGTCGACGGATGCGCCTTCGAAGTGAGGCGGCATTCCATGACCGCGTTGATCGGCCCCAACGGCTCGGGCAAGACGACGACGTTCGATCTCATTACTGGGTTCCAGAAACTCGACGAAGGCGAAGTTTACTTCGAGGACAACCGCATCGACGGTGACCGACCGTACCGGATCGCGCGTAGTGGTCTCGGTCGTACCTTTCAAATCACTCGAGTCTTTCCGCAGATGACCGTTCTGGAGAATCTCCTCGTCGGGGCCACCGGCACGGAGCTTCGATCGGCGGCGGCTCGGGCGTTGCACCTCTTGGATCTAATCGGGTTGGGGGACCTACGCGACGAGTTCTGTTCCAAGCTTTCGTTCGGGCAGCAAAAGCTGGTCGAAATGGCTCGCATCCACATGCGCCCGCAAAAGCTGGTCCTGCTCGACGAGCCCTTCGCCGGTGTAAACCCGACCCTGACCGAGAAGCTGGTGTCCTACATCGAAGAGCTCCGCGGCGAAGGCACCACCTACCTCATCATCGACCACGAGATGAAGCTCATCATGCGGATCTGTGAGCGGGTCCTAGTCCTCGACCAGGGCAAACTCCTAACCGAGGGCTCGCCTGAAGATGTGCAAGCGAATCCTGAGGTGTTGTCGAGCTACTTCGGAGACAAATGAAGAGCGCGAGCGAAGAGCAGCAGACGCGGCCCTCTGAGTCGAATGGCAGCGTGCTCGAACTCGAGTCCGTCGATGCGGGTTACGGCGAGATGCAGATCCTTCACGAGGTCTCTGCGCGCGTCGGCAAAGGTGAGCTGGTCGCCATCATCGGACCCAACGGGGCTGGGAAGTCGACCGTGCTCAAGTGCATCCTGGGCCAACTCAAACCGACCAGCGGGCGGGTGCTGTTCAAGGGCGAGAACATCACCGCAAGAGCCCCTCACAAGATCATCGCCGCGGGGATGGGCTACGTCCCACAGGGTCGGATCGTTTTCCCCGACATGTCGGTACTCGAGAACCTCGAGTTGGGGGCATTTACGGTACGGGACAGGTCACGAGTGAGCGACAATCTCGACCGGGTCTTCGATCTCTTTCCGATCCTGAAGGAGCGCAGAAAACAGATGGCGGGAACGATGAGCGGGGGCCAGCAACAGATGCTTGCCATTGGCCGGGCCCTGATGGGCGGCCCTGAAACCATTCTTCTCGATGAACCTTCGCTCGGCCTGGCGCCTCGATTCGTCGACACCGTCTTCGAAGGGCTCCAGCGCATGGGGCGGGAAGGAATAACGATGGTCATCGTCGAGCAAAACGCTGCGCGCGCGCTCGAGATGGCCGATCGCGCGTACGTCTTGGAGTTCGGGCGCAATCGCTTCGAAGGGACCGGGAAAGAGCTACTCAACGATGAGCGCGTGCGCCGCCTATATCTGGGTGGTTAGTTGAGAATCGCCGACCGAGTCACGATCACCGAAGTCGGGCCGCGCGACGGCCTTCAGAGTCTCGGCAAGTGGGTACCGACGGAACACAAGCTCGCGATGATCGACACTCTCGTGGGGGCCGGGATCGCATCCATCGAAGCGACTTCGTTCGTCCATCCCAAGGTGGTCCCCCAGATGGCCGACGCGGAGCGGCTGATGTCCGGGGTCGAGCGCAAGCCGGGCGTCACTTATAGGGCCCTGGTGCCGAACCTGAAGGGAGCACAGCGGGCGGTCGCCGCGCGCACGGACGTTCTGGTGGCGCTCATCACCGTGTCGGAGGAGTACAGCCGCAAGAATCAGAACCGAGGGGTGCAAGATCTCGTCCACAATGTGCACGAGATCCTAGAGGTGGGACGCGCATCGGGAACGCGCGTTGACATAGCGGTCGGCATGGCCTTCTTCTGCCCCTACGAAGGGCCCATTGCAGAGGATCGAGTCGAGGCCCTCTTCTCCCAGTTGATCGATCTCGGAGGCGAGCGGTTCTATGTGGCCACGACCTCGGGAATGGCCGATCCGGCCCATGTTCACCGTCTCTGCGAGCGCCTGCTGTCGCGTTGGCCGCAGATCGAGTTGGGCATCCACCTCCACAACACCAACGGCATGGCTCTCGCCAATGCCCTCGCCGCGATGGACGCCGGGGTACGCACTTTCGAGGGCTCGATCTGTGGGCTCGGAGGCGGGATCGTCATGCCTCACGGGATGGCCGTCGGAAACGTCCCCACCGAAGACCTGGTTCACATGTTCTCGGAGATGGGCGTGCACACGGGAATCGACTTGACCTCCATGGGCGACGCCGCGCGCAAGATCGGCGAGCTGCTCGGTGTCGAGCCGGCGAGCTACGTGGGGCGGGGCTACACGAAGGCGCAAACTCTGCTCATGGGGCAGGCAACTCCGCGCTACCACCCGGCATGATGCCGGTTGCGGGGCCATAGAGCATGCGCTTCGGGCTCTTCCTGAATACCCAGTGCCTGCCTGAGCAGGATCCGCTGCAATCGCTCGAGGAGTTGCTGGAGCAGGTCGAGGAGGCGGAACGCCTCGGCTTCGACGTTGTCATGTGCGGCCAGCACTTTCTGGCTCACCCCTATGGCATGCTCGCTCCTCTGCCGCTTCTGGCTCGAATAGCTCCTCTAGCCGGCTCCATGCGAATAGCAGCCGGAATCGCACTGGCGACGCTCGCCCATCCCGTCGCGCTCGCGGAGGAGTCCGCCACTCTCGACATCATTACCGGCGGCAGGTTCGTGCTGGGCATGGGACTCGGCTACCGCGACGAAGAGTTCGACGCCTTTCGGGTCCCCCGCAAGCAAAGAGCAAAGACCTTCGAGGCCCACGTGCAGGCTGTTACCGAGCTTCTCTCGGGAGGACCCGCGACGATCAGCACCCACAGCGCCTTGCTCGACGGGACAAAGCTGTCGCTTCTTCCTGTGCAGAAACCTCGCCCCCCCGTCTGGCTCGCGGCGAACAACGAACGGGCGATCGCGCGAGCTGCCCGCATCGCAGACTCCTGGTTGGTCAACCCGCACGCACGTCTCAGCACCCTCGAATCGCAGACGCGCTTCTATCGAAGAGAGCTGATGGAGAACGGGAAGGACTGCCGGGAGCTACCGATCTTCCGAGAAGCCTGCGTGGCGGACGACGAGACGGAGGCCGTCGCCATCGCTCGGGAGTTTCTTGCACCCAAATATGCCACCTATGTCTCATGGGGACAGGATCGGGCCCTGCCCACCGATGATCCGCTTGATCTCGACTTCGCCGATCTCGCTAGGGACCGGTTCATTGTTGGAAGCCCGCAAACGTGCGCAGACCTGATCTCGGACTACTCTCGTCGCCTCGACACGGATCTCATGGTCTTTCGGGTTCAGTGGCCAGGACTTCCCCAACCCCTTGCGCTGCGGTCCATCCGGCTCCTTGGTGAAGCCGTCCTACCGGAGTTGAACCAGAAAGCAGGATGAGCTCGTGCGCACTCTGGCTTCTAGTCGAGTGAT
>JBOGWV010000265.1:0-3295 GCA_050693975.1 Actinomycetota bacterium | reverse complement strand
CAACGTACCCCGACCCTGCTCGGCGAGAGTCAGCGACTCGTACAGAAGGTCAAGCGCGTCCTCACGCTCGAGCAATGGCTTGTGGTTCGACATCGCATCAGCTCCTCGTATTAGGTTTCGACGTGAGGGGCTTCCGAATCCCCCCTATACTGCGCAACGAGAAAGTTGACCGTCCGGTCAAGTCGGTGGGCCGGGAATCAACGAGGAGGCTGCTGCGGTGCTCGAGAAGATCGCTATGACGATCGTCATCCTGATCACCCTGGCGTTGTTCTCGAGGCGAGTGAACGACCTCGTCGGCCTGGTCCAGCTGGGCCGGCCCGACGACCGCAAGCCCCGAAACATCGGTCGCAAACTCAGAGATCAGCTCGTCGTCGTGTTCGGTCAGCGCAAGCTGCTCCAATGGACGATCCCGGGCATCGAACACTTCTTCATCTTCTGGGGCTTCGTCATCCTGTTCACCACGATCGTCGAGGCCTTCGGGGCCGTGTACCAGGATGGCTTTCACCTGCCAATCATCGGTCGGTGGGGCCCGCTCGGAGCGATCCAGGACTTCTTCATCATCGCGGTACTGGGGGGCATCGCGACCGGGCTGATCATCCGCTTCCTCCAGCGCCCCGGCCGCTACAAGGGTTCACACACCAGGGAAGCCATCTACATCCTTTACGCCATCGGATCGATCATGGTCACGATCCTGCTCGGACGCGCCGCTCAAATAGCGCTCGGTCACTTTCCCTACGACACCGTGTGGACGCCGATCTCCTACGCCGCGTCGCGACTGCTGTCCGGGTTCTCTCCAGAGGTAATCGACGCGCTCGACACCGTTTTTCTTTGGTGGCACTCGTTGATCATTCTGGGCTTCCTCGTCTACATCACCTATTCGAAGCACCTTCACATCATCACGGCCGGCATCAACGTTCTGTTCACGTCCGAGCGCCCCAAGGGCGCACTGGCACCGATGAACATCGACATCGAGGAGATGAGCGAGGACGACACCTTCGGCGCGAGCGTCGTCACGGATCTGTCGTGGAAGCAAATGCTCGATGGGATGACGTGCACGGAGTGCGGACGCTGTCAGAGTCAGTGCCCCGCGTGGAACACCGGCAAGCCGCTTAGTCCGAAGCTCGTGATCATGGATCTGCGCGATCAGCTCTTCGAGACCGGGCCGCGTTTGCTCGATGCAAAGCGAGCAAGCGAAGAGGAACTCCAGGCCGCGGTGGGCACGCTCCCGCCCCTCAATCCGCAGGTCATCGAGGACGAGGTCATCTGGGATTGCACGACCTGCGGCGCGTGCGTGCAGGCGTGCCCGGTCAACATCGAGCATATCGACGTCATCGTCGACATGCGCCGCAACTTGGTGATGGGCGAGTCGCGCTTCCCGCGCGAGATGCAGGGCGCGCTGCAGAACCTGGAGACCACCGGCAACCCTTGGGGGCAACCACCTCAGGCGCGCGAGGAATGGATGCGCGGAACCTCCAAGCAAGCGCCGCTCGAGATCCCGCTCATCTCCGACAATCCCGATGCCGACGTTCTGTTGTGGGTCGGCTGTGCCGGTGCCTTCGACGATCGCAACAAGCGCGTGATGTATGACCTCGGCAAGCTGCTCCAGATGGCGGGCGTGAACTTTGCGGTGCTGGGTGGCGAGGAGTCCTGCACCGGCGACCCCGCCCGGCGAATGGGGGCGGAGTACATCTACCAGATGCTCGCCGAGCAGAACATCGAGGTGCTCAAAGGCTACGGCGTTCGCAAGATTCTCACCGCGTGTCCTCACTGCTTCAACACCATCTTCAACGAGTACCCGCAGTTCGGCGGCCGGTTCGAGGTCATGCATCACACCGAGTACCTGAACGAGTTAGTCAAAGAGGGCAGGCTGAAGCCCGCCAACGACATGGCCAAGACCATCACGTATCACGACCCCTGCTACAACGCGCGCCACAACGATGTGTGGAAGGGGGCACGTGAGGTGATCGAGTCGATCCCCATGGCCTCATACAAGGAGATGCACCGCCACGGACACGAGACTTTCTGCTGCGGCGCCGGAGGGGGCCGCATGTGGATGGAAGAGCGCATGGGCAAGAAGATGAACATGGAGCGCACCGACGAAGCTCTGGCCTCCGCGTCGGACACCCTCGCGGTCGGTTGCCCCTACTGCAACATCATGCTGACCGATGGGGTGGACGAACGCCACGCGGGCGAGAACATGGTGGTTCGAGATGTTGCACAAATCCTGCTCGAGTCGGTCGAGTTGCAGCCGGATGCCAAGTCGAACGCCAACGGCAACGGGCACTCGTCCGACGATTCCCAAACCGAATAGCGTCCGCTCGTGGGGCGGCTCGACGAGCTCTGGCGGACGTGGCTCGAAGCCCATCTCTGGATCGAACGACCCGGCGGCAACAACGCATGGTGGCACATCGCTCCGCGACCCGGCGGCGCCGTGGACGAGTTCCCTCTGGCGACGCCCGTCCATCTGCTGACCGCGTGGAACCCGCGTGGCGAGGAACTACCGCGCGCGGCTAACGACGAGCGTCAGAAGGGCCTGCTCAACTTCCTCAATGAGGAGCGCGTGGCCGCGGTTCGCTCGATCGGAGCGTCACAAGATGAGTCCTGGGCGGAGCCGGGGTTCGCCCTTCTCGACGTGACCGAGGAAGTGGCTCTGGACATCGGGCGCCGCTTCGAGCAGGCCGCAATCTACACATGGAGCGAAGCGCGACTCGAGGTGGTCGGGGCGCTTCACGAGGGGCGGTCATCGGTCGGCTGGTCGCTCGACGAGGCCGCGCCCCCATCGTCATCCATGTGAGCGTCGCTGAGCGACAGGCATATGGATGAGGTTCTGCGCACTAGAAGTTCTCGAAGTAGCGCGAGGGGGTCGGGCCCCGCTGGCCCTGGTACTTGGAGCCAACCTTGGTCGACCCGTAAGGGTTTTCCGCCGCGGAGGTCAGCTGGAAGAAGCTGATCTGGCCAATCTTCATGTCGGGGTAGATCGTGATCGGCAGATTGGCGACGTTGGATAGCTCGAGCGTGAGGTGTCCCTCGAAGCCGGGATCGACGTAGCCCGCGGTCGAGTGGATCAGCAGGCCGAGCCGGCCGAGCGAGCTCTTGCCCTCGAGGCGGGCGACGAGATCGTCGGGAAGCTTGACGTACTCCGAGGTCGAACCGAGGACGAACTCGCCGGGGTGGAGGATGAAGGACTCGTCGGGTTTGACCTCGACCAGCTCGGTGAGGTCCTCCATCTCCGACTTGACGTCGATGAAGGCGTGCCGGTGGTTGTGGAAGGTGCGGAAGTAGCGGTCGACGTGTA
>JBOGWV010000264.1:0-2335 GCA_050693975.1 Actinomycetota bacterium | reverse complement strand
CTGTCGATCCCGAGATTCAGCATCGTCGAACCCAGGATGCGCCTGGCAACCGGGATGCTAAGCGCCTCGCGCGGCAGCGTTAGAGAGAAAGCGAACTCCATGGTTGCAGCCTTCCCGCAGCATCGCGGGTCAAACCGCGGCGCGGCCGGCTACGGCCCCTTGAGCACCTTCCTGAGGGCGCGGCAGGCGGCCTCGATGTCGTCCGTCGAGACGTCACGATGGGTCACCAGGCGCATCATGGTAGTGGGTCCTCCCAGCGTCAGCACTCCTTCCGAGCGAAGCGCCGCGCTGACCTCGTTGCCGTTCGTATCGAAGGCCGCGAGGTCCACGTAGATCATGTTGGTCTCGACCGTGTCGAGATCGACGGAGTCGGGGTTCAACTCGCCCAGGGCCTCGGCGAGTCGCCGGGCGTTGGCGTGGTCATCGGCAAGTCGAGCCGGGCCGGTCTCGAGCGCGACGCGCGCGGCCGCCGCGATCACTCCCGCCTGTCGCATTCCGCCGCCGAGCCGCTTCCGGAGCCGGTGGGCCTCGGCTATGACATCGGTCGAGCCCACCACCATGGAGCCGACCGGCGCGCCCAGTCCCTTGGAGAAGCAGAACGTCAGCGTGTCGACGCACGCAGCCCATTCCGCCGCGGGCGTGCCGGTGGCTGCCTGCGCGTTGAAGATGCGCGCACCGTCCATGTGTAACGCGACCCCGCGCTCGCGCGTCACCTTGGAGACGGCGCGCGCCTCGTCGATCGGGAAGACCCTTCCCCCCGCCGAGTTGTGGGTGTTCTCCATCGCCACGACCGCGGTGTGTGGGTTGTGCTCGGTGCCCGCGCGGATCGCAGCGCTTACCTGGTCCGCGGTTATGACGCCGTTGACTCCAAGAAGCGGTCGCATCATGAGCCCGAGATGAGCGGAGGCCGAACCACCCTCGTAGTGAAGGAAGTGCGCGCCGGCCTCGCACACGACCTCGTCGCCGGGTCGCGACAGCGACCCCAGTGAGACCTGGTTGCCCATCGAGCCGGTGGGGACATAGAGCCCGGCCTCCTTGCCGAGCAGTTCGGCCGCGTACTCCTGCAACGAGTTGACGGTCGGATCGTCGCCGAAGACGTCGTCGCCGACCTCGGCTTCGGCCATGGCGCGGCGCATCTCGGGCGTGGGACGCGTGACGGTATCGGAACGAAGATCGATGAAGTCAGCCATGGCACCCAGGGTAGCCGCTCAGCCGAAGAACACCTCGGCCGTCTCGTAGATTTCTGCGTCGATGGTCTTGATCTCGCCCACCGCATCGGTGAGCGGCACCCGCTCGATGTTCGGCCCCCTCAGCGCGACCATCTGCCCGTAGTCGCAGTCGCTGGCGCAGTCGATCGCAGCGATGCCGAAGCGGGTCGCCAGCACCCGGTCGTAGGCAGTCGGCGTCCCGCCTCGCTGAATGTGGCCGAGGATCGTCGCCCGGGTCTCGTAACGGGTACGGCGCTCGATCTCTTGCTCGAGGATGACTCCGATACCCCCGAGGCGAACATGGCCGAAAGAGTCGGTCGCGTCCTTGGCCGTCACCACATCGTCGCTCTCCACCGGCACGGCCCCCTCCGCCACCACCACGATCGAGAAGGTGCGGCCCGCCTGATGACGGTGACGAATGTGCTCGCAGACCTGCTCGATGTCGAAGGGACGTTCAGGAACAAGAATGGCGTCTGCTCCCCCCGCGATGCCGGAGTAGGTCGCGATCCAACCGGCGTGGCGTCCCATGACCTCGACCACCATGACGCGGTTGTGCGATTCGGCAGTGGAATGGAGCCGGTCGATGGCGTCGGTGCAGATCTGCACCGCGGTGTTGAAGCCGAAGGTGAAGTCGGTCGCGCTGAGATCGTTGTCGATCGTCTTAGGAACGCCGACGACGTGCACGCCCTCTGCGTTCAGCTTGTCCGCCACGCCGAGGGTGTCCTCGCCACCCACCGCTATCAAGCAGTCGATGCGCTCCTCGGAGAGGCTCGCCTTGACGCGCTCGACGCCGCGCTCCTCCTTGAAGGGGTTGGTGCGCGACGAACCGAGGATGGTGCCGCCCCGGTGCAGGATGCCGGAGGTGTTGTCCGGCGTCAGGTTGATCCGCTGGTTTTCGAGTACACCCCGCCAGCCGTCCTTGTATCCCACGATGGCGTGGCCGTAGCGGTTGACGCCCTTTCGGACCACCGCCCTGATGACGGCGTTGAGACCGGGGCAGTCTCCCCCGCCGGTCAAGATGCCGATCCGCGCCACGGGCCCTCCTCGAAGCTCGACTTCGTCTCATGGGTCGCGCGCCCCTATTTAACCGCCTGAGTGCGGCCGCTCAATCGAGGGCGCCCTCCTAC
>JBOGWV010000263.1:0-27710 GCA_050693975.1 Actinomycetota bacterium | reverse complement strand
TCGTGTAGCTCACGATCGAGCCGGCCGCGCTGCCGCGCCCCGGCCCCACCCGGATGCCGTTGCGCTTGGCCCAGTTGACGAAGTCCTGCACGACGAGGAAGTAGCCGGCGAAGCCCATCTTGGTGATCACGGCAAGCTCGTATTCGGCGCGCTCGCGCGTCTCGGGCGTGACCTGGCCGTAGCGCTCGGCGATGCCCTCGAACACTCGCTCGTGAAGGTAGGTCTCGAGCGTGTGGCCCGCGGGAACGTCATAGATGGGAAACAGGAGGTTTCCGAAGGTGATGTCGACGTTGCACCGGTCGGCGACCTCGAGAGTGGTCTCGCATGCCCCGGGCCAGGGAGCGAAGCGCGACGCCATCTCGTCGGGGGTCTTGATGTAGAACTCGTCGGAGTCGAACTTGAAACGGTTGGGGTCGCTCAGCGCCGAGCCCGTGTTGATGCAGAGCAGGGCGTCGTGGCCGACCGAGTCCTCTTTGTGCGTGTAGTGGCTGTCGTTGGTGCACACCCAGTTGAGCCCGAACTGCTTGGCGAGGCGCACGAGCTCGTCGTTGAGGGGTTTCTGTGCGGGGATGCCGTGGTCCTGGAGCTCGATGTAGAAGCGGTCGCCGAACAGCTCCTTGTACATCCCGATGTAACGCTTGGCCAGCTCGATGTCGCCGGACACGATGGCCCTGGGGATCTGGGCGCTCAGACACCCTGAGAGGCAGATCACGCCCTCGGAGTACTCGGACAGGATCTCCCAGTCAGAGCGGGGGTAGTAGTGGAAGCCCTCGAGCCATGCCTTCGAGCTGATCTTGACGAGGTTGTGATAGCCGGTGTTGTCGGCCGCCAGCAACGTCAGGTGATAGGTCTTGTCGGAGTTCTCGCGCTGGGCCGGTTTTTCGTGGCGGTCGCCGCCGAAGAGGTAACCCTCCATCCCGAGGATCGGCTTGACCCCGGCCGCTCCACCCGCCTTGTAGAACTCGAGCGCCCCGTACATGACGCCGTGGTCGGTGATGGCACAGGCGGGCATGTCGTAGTCGGCAACGGCCTTGAACATCTCCGCGATACGGCTCGCCCCGTCCAGCATCGAGTACTCCGTATGCGCATGAAGATGAACGAAGCTCAACTACGAGACACCTCTCAATTTCCGGGTTGGCTGCGCGCCTGTGGGCGAATTACAAAGGTGTAGTTAGTCTCTAGTACGCGGGAGGAGGTTGCAAGCGAATCCACCACAAACAGCCTCACCGTTCACCCCTGGGGGCAACAAGCCCTCAAACCTGTGGATTGCGCCGGGATTTCGCGCCTCGGGAAGGGGTGGCTAGAACTCCAGGAGGTTGAAGATCTCTTCGGCCCGGCCCGCCGGGGTCGGTTCTTGGGTCGCTATGAGAACCGAAATCTCGTTGTTGGACCAGGTGATGATCTCGGTGTCCTCGAGCTCCTCGACCTGCGGGTTGGTCATCCTGGCGCCCTCGCCGATCTGGGTGCCGCCCGCATCGACGATCGGCTCCTTGCTCCCCTGAAGCTCGAAGCCCTGGTCCGCCCCCTGGCGGTTGGCGATGGTGTCGTCGACGTCGGTGAGCGCCTCGTCGGGGTTGTCGTAGCGGCAGATGACCACCCGGATGATGTCCTCGGCATCGATGTAGGTCTTGCCCGCCGTCTGTGTCGAGTTGCCGCTGCAGACCACTCCCGGATCGAGCTCGGCGTCGGGGACACCGTCGAGCTCGGCGGGCAACAGCTCGGCCACGTCATCGGGGAAGGTCGTCACCGACCGGGCCGCGAAGCTCGTGGTGACCTCGGCCGGAACTGGGTCGGGGTCGGGATTCGGGGCCGGGCCGGGGTCGTCGCCACCCGAGATCGCGATCACGACGATGAGGATGAGCAGGAGGGCGACCCCCCCGACGATGGCGCCGATCCCCCACGGTGGGAGTCCACCCTTGCGCTTCTGCGGTGCGGTCCATCCGGGCTGCTGGTACCCGCCGCTCGGCTGCTGGGGCCACGACTGTTGCTGCTGTTCCTGGGGCCACGACTGCTGTTGCTGCTGCTCCTGAGGCCAGGCCTGCGGCCCCGAGGGCTGGCCCCCCCAGGCGGCCTGGCTGGGGTCGGAGCCCTGACCCGGCCAACCCTGCTGTTGCTGGTCCCAGGCCGGTTGGTTCGGATCGGATGGCCCGCCCTGGCCCGCGGCGGCGGCCCAGCCCTGCTGGCCGGGGTCGACGACGTCCTGAGCCGGCCATGGCGGCTCCCCTCCGGCCGGGTGGTCGCCGCTCGGCCGGCCGGGAGATAGATCCTCGCGCGCACCGGGAGCGACCACCGTTCCCGGGAAGCCCGCGCCCGCAACCTGGGTTCCGGTTCCGTCCGCCCGGCCGGCGATGACCTCTCTGGCGGCATCGATCAACTCGCCGCAGGTGGCGTAGCGGTCGTCGCGCGACTTCGACATGCCCTTGGCGATGATGTCGTTCAGGCCGACCGGGAGTTCCGCGTTCAGCTCGGTGACGCGCGGCGGAGCCTCGCTCATGTGCGCCATCATCACCGAGGCCATGGTGGGGCGGTCGAAGGGCACCGACCCCGACAGACACTCGTAGAGCACACAGGCCAGCGCATACACATCGGCGCGCGCATCGACGTCCTTCGCCTCTAGCTGTTCGGGGGCCATGTAGTCGACCGTGCCCAGCATGGTGCCGGCCGCGGTCACACCGGTCTTGGAGCCGTACTGTTTGGTGAGGCCGAAGTCGGTGAGGTAGGCGCGCTCGACCGAACGGCTCCCCTTGGGTGGCGTCACCAGCGTGTTCTGTGGCTTGACGTCGCGGTGAACGAGACCCGCGCCGTGCGCTTCGTCGAGTGCGCTGGCAACCTGTTCCAGCAGCGAAACGCTGCGATCGGGGTGCAGGGCGCCCTCGCGCTCGATGAGCTTCTTGAGGTCGTGGCCCTCGATGTAGCGCATCGAGATGAAGAGCAGGCCCTCGACCTCGCCGGCGTCGTGTATCGGGACGATGTTGGGGTGCTCGAGGCTGGCCGCCATGCGCGACTCGCGCTCGAACCGCTGACGAAAGCCCTCGTCGTCCGCCATCTCGGGGGGAAGCAGCTTCAGGGCGCGCTTCTGTTCCAGCCTCATGTGCTCCGCAAGGTAGACGACGCCCATCCCGCCGCGGCCGATCAGCCTCTCGATTCGATACCCGGCAAACTCCTCGCCGATCTGTGGAACGCCCCGTGCCGCCACTACTCGCCTTCCCGTTGGTGTTCACCGGTGATAGGTGCCGGAGACCGCCGACTCCTCGCGCAGCAAGATACTAGCGACCACCTCTACCGCCGCAATGGACTTCCCGGATTTACTTGACCTGGGGAGGCTCGATGCCGGCCCTTCGCAGGACCTCTCCGAGATCGGGCGCGAGAGCGTCGGTGACCTCCACGCGCCGCCGATCGTCGGGGTGGGGAAAGGCAAGGCGAGCGGCGTGCAGGAACGGGCGGTCGAGGCCGAGCCGAGCGGACAACTCCGACCGGCCCCCGTACGGTCCGTCCCCCAGCACAGGTCGAGCCAGATGAGACAGATGGACGCGGATCTGGTGCGTCCGGCCGGTCTCCAGGGTCACCTCGAGAAACGTCACCTCGCCGGTGTCGGTCAGGACGCGGTAGTGGGTGACCGAAGGCCGGCCGCCGGGCGAAACCGCCATGACCCAGCGCTTCGAAGGATGCCTGCCGATCGGGGCGTCGACCGTCCCCGTCGGAGCGGGCATGGGCGAACGAACCAGGGCGAGATAGGCCCGCTCGACCTCGCGCCGGCGCAACGCGTCCACCAGGAAGGCCTGCGCGTCGTCGTCCTTTGCCACCAGCAGGAGTCCCGAGGTGTCCTTGTCGAGCCGGTGCACGATCCCCGGCCTGGTGGAGCCCGCACCGGCGAGGGGTCCGCCGAGGCCCAGCAGCGCGTTGACCAAGGTGCCGCGGTCATGTCCGTGGGCCGGATGAGTGACGAGCCCCGCGGGTTTGCTCACCACCATCACCCGCTCGTCCGAGTAACGAACGTCGAGAGGAATGTCCTCGGCCTCGGGGGGCGCGATCGTGGTCTCCGGCACAATGCCCTCGACGACGTCGCCCTCCTCGAGGCGGTGGCTGGGCCGAACCTCGGCCCCCCTCACGCGCACGTCACCGGCCTTCAGCGCCCGCTGCGCGAGCGTCCTGGTCACCGAGGCCCTCCGGGCCAGTACCACGTCCACCCGCTCGCCTATCTCTTCCACTTCGGCGAGGAAGTGGATCACGGGTCGTCCTCACGGCTGTCGTCCTCGCTCCGACCGGCCCGGAAGCTCATGATCAACAGCAGCACGACTCCGATGGAGATCGCCGCGTCGGCCACGTTGAACACCGGCCACACATGGAGGTCGACGAAGTCCACGACCTGACCGTCCGTGTCGCGGAACAGCCGGTCGGCGAGGTTCCCGAGTCCCCCACCGAGAACGAGGCCGAGCGGAATCGCCCACCTGCGGGACTCGACGGTGCGCGCCCAGAACAAGATGAGCAGCACGATGACGACGGTCGAGATCAGAAAGAAGTTGGGAACTCCCTGGAGCACGCCGAAGGCTCCGCCCGGGTTGAAGGTGAGCCGCAGCGTCAGCACGCCCTCGATGAGGTCGATGGGCCCGTCGGCCAGGCCCTCGAGCGCCAGCGACTTGGTGAACTGGTCGGCCACCACCACCGCCGCCGCCGTGATCAGCAGGGCGACGTACAGTCCTAGCGGGCCCGCTCTTCGCGTCTCTTGCAATCCATGCACAGCAGTGCGTGGGGCAGCGCCTTGAGCCGCGCCGCCTCGATCGGATTTCCGCAGCGCTCGCAGGTTCCGTAGTTCCCGTCGTCGATGCGCTGGATGGCTCTGGTGGTCTGGTCGATGAGATCCCTGATGTTGTTTTGAATGGAGAGATCGCGCTCGCGCTCGAAGGTCGCCGAGCCCGCGTCGGCGAAGTCGTCGTCGAGGCCGACCTCACCGGTCATCTCAGACTGGGTTCCGTTGAAGCTGTCCTGGGTGAGCTCGTCGAGCTGGGCCTGAAGACCGCTCCGCTCCGATTCCAGCTCCTTGCGAATCGCGGCGAGCTGAGCCTTGTCGAACTTCGCGGCCCGGCGTCGAGGAGCTTTCTTGGTGGGCTTGGTCGCCGCACCCCGAGCCGGGCGGCGGGTGGGCGGCTTAGCCGTGGCCGCCCTCGACCCGCTCTGCTTCTTGGTCGCGGTGTTCTTCTTCGAGGTCGACTTGCTTCCGCTCGTCTTCCTGGGGGTCGCCCTGCTCGTCTTTTTGGCCGCAGTCTTCTTGCGCGTCGTCTTCTTGACCGCGGTCTTCTTTTTGGCCGCGGTCTTCTTGCGCGTGGTCTTCTTGACCGCGGTCTTCTTCCGACTGGTCTTCGCGGAGCGGGCCGCGGGGGGCTTCCTTGCGGTCTTCTTGGCCCCGGTGGGCTTGCTGGCGCGCGTCTTTTTGCTCGTCCTGCTGGCGGCCGACGACCTGTGAGCCGCGGGCTTTTTTCGCGCTGATTTCTTCCTAGCGGGGCTCATGGGCGCGGGACGATAACACACGCGCAAATGCACGAGCGACCGCCTGGGCGCCCTCCGACGATCGCCGTGCAGGCGGTTCCCTTGCAACGCTCGCGCTACCCTGGGGCGCATGTCGACACCCTCCGCCGAGAACCTCACGGACCCTGGCCCGCCCGGCTACCGGCCGGTCTCCGGTCAGGTCAACTTCCCCGCCATGGAGGAGCGCGTGCTGAAAGCGTGGGAGCGCAACCGGATCTTCGAACGGTCTCTCTCCGAGCGCGAGGGCATGGATGAGTGGGTCTTCTACGAGGGCCCCCCGACCGCCAACGGCAAGCCCGGGTTGCACCACGTCGAGGCCCGCGCCTTCAAGGACCTGTTCTGCCGCTTCCAGGCGATGAAGGGCCACTACGTCTACCGCAAGGCGGGCTGGGACTGCCACGGCCTTCCCGTCGAGGTCGCGGTCGAACGCGAGCTCGGCATCACCCAGAAGAGCGAGATCGAGGAAAAGGTCGGCATCGAGGAGTTCGCAAACCGCTGCCGCGAATCGGTACAGCGCTATGTCGACGACTGGGAGCGACTCACGGGCCGCATCGGTTTCTGGCTCGACTTCGAGGACGCCTACTGGACCATGGACCCCGACTACATCGAAAGCGTCTGGTGGCTGCTCAAGCAATTGTGGGACAAGCATCTCCTCGAGGAGGACTTCAAGGTCGTCCCCTACTGCCCCCGATGCGGCACCTCGCTGTCGAGCCAGGAGCAGCACTACACCGGCAGCTACCAGACCGTCACCGATCCGTCCGTGTACGTGCGCTTTCCGCTTCGCTCGAGACCGGACACGGCATTGCTGGTGTGGACGACCACGCCGTGGACGCTGCTCGCGAACATGGCCGCAGCCGTCGGCCCGGCGATCGCCTACGTCCGCGTCGCGGATCCGGAGCTCGACGGCAAGTTCTTGATTCTGGCCGAGGAACTCGCCGCGCCCCTGCTCGGCGAGGACGTTGAGATCCTCGAGGAGCTCACCGGAGCGGATCTGGTCGGCGAGCGCTACGTTCCGCCGTTCGATTTCGTCGAGTCCGGAGACACCGGGCATACGATTCGCTCGGGTGAGTTCGTCTCGACCGAGGAGGGCAGCGGCATCGTTCACCTGGCTCCCTACGGCGAGGACGACATGATGGTGGCGCGGCGCGACGACCTGCCCGTGATCCAGATGATCGATTCGACCGGTCACGTCGTCGAAGATGCCGGGCCCTTCGCCGGCATGTGGTTCAAGGAGGCCGACCCGAAGATCGTCGAGGACATGAAGAGGCGCGAGGTGCTGTGGCGCAGCGATCTGTACGAGCACTCCTATCCGCACTGCTGGCGCTGCGGCACACCACTCATCTATTACGCGCGGCGGGACTGGTACATCCGCACCTCTCAGCTGCACAAGGAGCTGAGCGCCTCCAACGAGGACGTCAACTGGCAGCCGCCGACCATCAAGCACGGCCGGTTCGGGGACTGGCTCGCCAACAATGTCGACTGGAGCCTCAGCCGCGACCGCTACTGGGGCACCCCGCTGCCCATTTGGCGCTGCGAGGACAAACACGCCACCTGTGTGGGATCGCGTGCCGAATTATCGGAGCTCACCGGCGTTGACCAGTCGGGACTAGATCCACACCGGCCTTACGTAGACAAGATCACCTTCGATTGCCCGGATTGCGGCAAGGAGGCTCGCCGCGTCACGAGTGTCATCGACGCGTGGTTCGACTCCGGCTCGATGCCCTTTGCGCAGTGGCATTACCCGTTCGAGAACGCCGACGTGTTCAAGCGTCGCTTCCCCGCCGACTTCATCAGCGAGGCGGTCGATCAGACCCGGGGCTGGTTCTACTCACTCCTCGCCATCGCCACGATGATCGAGGGCCGTAGCTCCTACCGCAACGTGGTGTGTCTCGGCCTGCTCGTCGACGCCGAGGGCCGCAAGATGTCGAAGTCCCTGGGCAACGTCATCGATCCGTGGGTGATCATCGACGAGTACGGCTCGGATGCCATGCGCTGGCACCTGCTGACCGGCGGAAGTCCATGGCAGGCGCGTCGGGTCGGCACGCAGATGATCCAGGAGTCGCTGCGCAAGTACCTTCTCACCCTGTGGAACACCTATTCCTTCTGGGTCACCTACGCCTCGCTCGAGGGCTTCGACCCGACCGCGGTGTCGATTGACGTAGCCGAGCGCTCCGAGATGGACCGCTGGGTGCTAGCCGAGCTCGACGACACCGTTCGAGTGGTCGGCGCCTCGCTCGATGGGTTCGACGCCACGCGCGGGGGTCGCCGGATAGAGCGCTTCGTCGACGACCTGTCGAACTGGTACGTGCGCCGCAGTCGCCGTCGCTTCTGGAACACGAGCGCGGGAGAACAAGACGACGACCGCGACACGCAGAGCGCGTTCCTCACGTTGTGGGAGTGCCTGACGACCGTCGCCCGGTTGACGGCGCCCTTCACTCCCTTCGTCGCCGACGAGATCTACACGAACCTCATGGCGAACGAGGCCGACGCCCACGACTCGGTGCACCTCACCAACTGGCCCGAGCCCGACGACGAGCGGCGCAACGACGCGCTCCGGTCGAACATGGCGCTGGTGCGAAAGGTCGTGACCCTCGGACGCGCGGCGCGCACCGAGGCAAAGATGCGCGTACGGCAACCGCTGGCGCGCGCTCTGGTCGTCCTTCAATCCTCGGAAGCGGGCGGGCTCGAAGAGCTGCGGTCGCTCGTTGCCGAAGAGCTCAACGTGAAGTCGGTCGAGATCGCGCGCGGACTCGAACAGCTCGTCGACTACGAATTGAAACCAAACTTCAAGTCCCTCGGCCCCCGCTTCGGCAAGCGAGTCAAAGACATCGGCCGCGCACTTCAGGATGCCGACGCGCACGAGCTCGTGCGCTCGATCGAGAGCTCCGGGGTCGTCACGCTGCCGCTCAACGACGGCGACGTCGAACTGACCGCAGAGGATCTCGACATTCGGGTTTCTGGTCGTGAGGGGTTCTCGCTGGCCCAGGACGGGCCGCACGGAGTGGCGCTCGACCTCGACGTCACGGATGAGCTTCTCGCCGAGGGCATCGCCCGAGAGGTCGTGCGGGGTGTCCAGGACCTTCGAAAGTCGAGTGGCCTCGCCGTCGAGAATCGCATCGAGCTCCGCTTGTTCTCCGACGACGCCACCATCGCCCGCGCTCTCGAGGCGCACCGCGACTACATTGCCGCGGAGGTGCTCGCCTCCTCAATCGCCCTGGATCGAGCCGAGACCCAGGCCGCGGCCGCCGACACCGTCGAGGTTCCCAACGGAGTCGTTGAGGCCGCCCTTCGACCGGCCGGCTCGCCCGCCTAGCTCAGGGCTTGCAGATCCCGCAGGCGTCGAAGTTGTGTCGCCGCGCCGCGGACTTGGTCATCTTCATGGCACCCTTGACGCTCGCGTAGCGGCAATCGGGGCGGTGGAACTTGCGCCGCACCGGCACCGCGATGACCTCGCCGTCGTTCGGTGACGTGCGGTCGCGCGTCCGGGAGTCGGGCCGCGCCATCGCCTGAGTTGCAAAGCCGCCGGCCCGCGTCCGACCGCGTGCGGGACTCGTTCTCGTTGGTTGCTGTGCGAAGTCGGCCATCTGCTTGCTCTTGGAGTACGCCGCTGCGAGCGCGACCGCCGTCCCGGCGCTGCACAGGATCGAGAGCCAAACCAGTGTGCTGTTGGATCCCACCCAACCGAAGCCGAGCGTTATCGACGCGCCGAGTAACAGCACGAGGGAGGACGCGAGGAGCCCCAGCACGGACTACTCCTCGTCGCGACCGAACAGCGAGCGCAACGTGCGTCGTGCCCCCGGGTCACCCGAAGCCTCGGGGTCGTAGTCGGGAAGCTCGGACGCCTTCGGCTGGGGACCAGGTCGTTCGGAGGGCTGCTCCCAAGGGGGAGCGCCGCCCGCGGCCTCACCGGGCCGAGCCTCGCGCGTCTGGCGCTGCGCGGGGGCCGGCTGCGGGCGAGCCGCTCCACCGGTCGGGGGCCTCCGCTCGCTGAGCGAGCTTAGCGAGCGTTGCTGGGCGTCGAGGAAGCTCTTGAGCTTCTGCTTCGTCTCGGTCTCGAGCGTGCGCAGTTTCTCGAGGGAGGTCTCGAGCTCTCGCTTGCGCTGCTCGCTGGCGCGTTCGGCCTCCTGCGTTCTCTTGCGAGCGTCCGACTCGATGCTGGAGGCCTTGGTGCGCGCCTCTTCGGTAACCGAGCGTCCTCGCTCGGTCGCCTCGGCCACGATCTTGTCGGCGTGAGCCCGCGCCGTTGCCATCGCCTCCTCGGCGTGTTGCTGCGCGGTGACGAGGGTCTTCTTGAGCATCTGCTCACCCTCGCGCGCCTGTGCAAGCTGGCCCTCCAGCTGGCTCACGCGCTGGGTCAGCGACTCGTTGGCTCGCTGGGTCTGCTCGAGAACGTCCGCGACCCGGTCGAGGAAGTCGTCGACCTCCTCCTGGCTATAGCCGCGCCAGGCATCGTGGAACTGCTTTTCGTGAATGTCGCGTGGGCCCAAGTCCATGACCGCAGTATCGCAGACGAGGACGGGACTACGGCGCTTTAGCAGATGACTCCCGCGAGGATCCGGATGAGGAAGAAGATCAGGATCGGGCTGAGGTCGAGGCCCCCGATCGGGGGGATGAGCCTGCGGGCGAAGCCGAGTACCGGCTCGGTGATGTCGTAGATGACCCTGATCAGCGGGGCGAACGCCGGCGACGGGGCCTTGAACATCGTCACCCAGCTGAGGATGATCCTGACGAACAGAATCAGGACGTAGATGTCCAGGATGCGGGCAATCAGGCAGCCGAGGTCTGGCAATTGATTAGAGCTGGTTGAAGAAGCCGCGCTCTTCGACGAGGCGGCGGCGCTCCTCGGCGGAGACCTCGACTCCCGCGGGCGTGATTAGAAACACCTTGTCGGCCACCGGCTGCATGGATCCGGCAAGCCCGTAGGCGAGTCCGCTGGCGAAGTCGACCAGGCGACGGGAAAGCTCCGGGTTGGCGGCCTGTAGGTTCATGAGCACCGAGAAGCCGTCGCGGAACTTGTCCCCGACCTCCTGTGCGTCGTTGAAAGCAGACGGCGTAACGAGATGCACCCGGGGCGATCCCCCGGCGCCGCCGCCGCCGGAGGGCATCGCCCTAACCACCGCGCCCTTGCGCTCTCGGCGCGACGGCGAGTACTCGGGCTCGTCCCGCTCGCGCTCGTGATTTCGCTCGCGCTCCGGGAGCCTGCGTACCGGCGCGCCTCGGCGATCGCGCTCGGGCTCTTCGGCGTCGAAGTCGTCGTATGCGTAGTCATAATCCTCGTCCTCGGCAAGGCCGAGGTAGACGAGCGTCTTTCTCCAGACCCCTGGCATGGCTCAAGGATATCCATGACTGGCGCATCCGAGTGTTTATGCAGCAAGTTCGGGTCAACGAGGGCCAAAGATGGCCGTGCCGATGCGAACCAGGGTGGCGCCCTCCTCGACGGCGATCTCGAAATCACGCGACATGCCCATCGACAGTTCGGCCGCCTGGGGAAGCTCCTCGAGGAGTTGCTCGGACAACGCGGCCAGCTCCTTGTAGTAGGGGCGAGACTCCTCGGGGTCTTCGGGATAGGGGGGCATGGTCATCAGCCCGCGCACCCTCAGTCCGGCCAGCGCGTCGACCTCGGCGGCGAGGGCGACCGCTTTTCCCGGCTCGATTCCGTGCTTGTTGGGATCGCCGGCGACGTTGACCTCTATCAAGACGTCCTGCACCAGGCCTCGGGTGGACGCGCGCCGGTCGATCGCCTCGGCCAGCGCGCGGCGATCCACCGAATGGATCAACTCACAGGCCCCGACCACCTGACGCACCTTGTTGGTTTGCAGATGGCCGATGAAATGCCAGCGCGCTTTTCCCTCGAGCAGCGCGACCTTCTCTTTGAACTCCTGTGCCCGGTTCTCGCCGAGATCGGTGACACCCGCCCGAATCGCCTCGAGCGCAACGTCCGCGGGCCAGGTCTTGGACACCGCCACGAGCGTGACGGCGGACGGGCCGCGTCCGGAACGAAGAGCCGCCGCCTCGATCGAGGAGCGCACGGCCTTCAGTCTCTCGGCCGCAGTCACGGGTGTTCCAAGAGTGCGATGAAGCTCCCCTGCCGTCCCGTGATGCCGTCGCGCCGGTAAGAGAAGTAGTTGCGATCGCAGGAGGTGCAGTCGCTCGCCACAGCCACGTTGCCCACTCCGCAACGCTGGAGCGCGGCGCGCGCCGCATCCCCAGGGTCCACGTGTCGCTCGTCCGCCACCGGCAGGCCGGCTCGCCGGAACGCCCCGGTCACGTCCTCGCCGACCTCGTAGCAGCACGCGTGGATGCTCGGGCCGACCCAGGCCGCGCGCACCGGGCCGACCTTCTCGACACCTCGATCGAGCACGCCGGCGACCAGGCCGCGCCAGCCGGCGTGCAGCGCGGCCACGCCTCGCTCGCCCTCGAGCAGCACGGGTACGCAGTCCGCCGTGAGGATCCCCAGGACGACACCGGGATCGGTCGCCACCAGTCCATCCCCCTCGCCCTGGACGCCGGAACAACCGGCGGGCGCGTCGAGCACCGTGGCGCCGTGCACCTGGCGTACCTGGGCGAGACGTCCCGCGTCAAAGCCCAAGGCGGCGGCGATACGGGCCCTGTTCGTGTCCGCATGCTCGCGGTCGCCGACGCTAACCGACACGTTGAGGGAGTCGAAGGGCGGCGGGCCGACTCCTCCGTTTCGATCCGCGAACGCGACCATCACGCCGCGCGCGAGCGCGCCGTCATCGACGAGGAAACGCAGGCCGTCGACGCGTCGTTCGGTAAGGGTGGCCGCGTCTACCAACTGTCTAGCTACTCGTCTGGTCTAGCTACTCGTTACGAAGAAACGATGGGATGTCGAGGTCGTCCTCGGCGTCGAACACGAGACGTTCGGACTCCTCGTCCCCACCCAGCGACAGGGAGTCCTCCTTCTCGTCGGCCAGGGGCCGCGAGAAGATGTCCTCGTCCGGCCGCACGATCGCCTCGTCGTCGCGGGTGCCCCAGCGGTCGAAGCCCGCCGCAATGACGGTGACGCGAACCTCGTCACCCAGGGTGTCGTCGACCACGGCACCGAAGATGATGTTGGCGTCGGCATGGGCCGCTTGGCTGATGATCCCCGCCGCCTCGTTGACCTCGAAGAGCCCGAGGTCCGAGCCTCCTGCGATGTTCAGGAGCACGCCTCGCGCCCCGTCGATCGACGCTTCCAGAAGCGGCGAGGAGATCGCCGCCTTGGCCGCCTCGGCGGCACGATCCTCGCCGCGAGCCTGCCCGATCCCCATCAGCGAAGACCCGGCGTCGGTCATAACCGCCTTTACGTCGGCGAAGTCGAGGTTGATCAATCCCGGGGTGGTGATCAGGTCGGTGATGCCCTGCACACCCTGCAGCAGAACCTCGTCGGCCATGCGGAACGCCTCGAGTACCGAGGTCGTAGCGTCGCCGACGTCGAGCAATCTGTCGTTGGGGATGACGATGAGCGTGTCGACCTTTTCCTTGAGGGCCGCGATGCCCTGCTCGGCTTTCACCGCGCGCTGGCGTCCCTCGAAGGTGAAGGGTCGTGTAACCACGCCGATCGTCAGTGCGCCTATGGACTTCGCGACCTCGGCCACTACCGGCGCGCCGCCGGTGCCGGTGCCCCCGCCCTTGCCCGCGGTGATGAAGACCATGTCGGAGCCCTTGAGGACCTCCTCGATCTCCTCGCGGTGATCGTCGGCCGCCTGCCGCCCGATCTCGGGGTCCGCTCCCGCTCCAAGACCGCGCGTCAACTCGCGTCCGATGTCGAGCTTCACGTCCGCGTCGGACATGAGCAGAGCCTGCGCGTCGGTGTTCACCGCGATGAACTCGACGCCCTTGAGGCCCACTTCGATCATCCGGTTGACGGCGTTGACGCCGCCGCCGCCGATCCCGACGACCTTGATAACGGCGAGATAGTTTTGCGGTCCGGTGGCCATGACGACTCCTCTCCCACCCTCAATTCCGACTTGAGTCTCCGAGAGATCGCAGCCTCCCGACGCGAATGCCCTGGTCAGAGGGGGTGGATCAGTGACTCACTCTAAACTTGAGAGTTATGGTTATGTCAACCTGTACAACGGGTTGAGGAATATAACACTCGGGGCCCCCCCGTCAACCCCACCTCCGCCGCGCTGCGAAGGAGAGGTCGCGGTGCGCTCAGGGGGTCGCGTCGTCGGCGGCGGGAGCGCCGGCCGGAAGGGGCCCGACGGCCGGGGCCTCGGGGACCCGCACGTCCACGTAGAAGGCCGTCTTGCCTTCGCCGCGGAGCCGCCGCAGCAACCCCGCCAGAACCTCGTTCTTCGAGGTCATGTCCTCGGCCGCCCCATAGCGCACCTGGATCCCGTCGGACATCTGAAACGTGACCCGTTCCATGCTCGGGGCGAACACCGCTCTGACGTCGGCGCGCTGCCGATTCGACAACGAACCCAATGCCTCGAGCGCGCCCCTCAGCTCGGGCGACGCAAGTATCTCGCCGGGCTCCGGGGGCTCCATCTGAAGTCCGGCCAGGACGGGGAGGCCCTCCCCCACCGCTCCGGCGGCGAGCACGCGCGCCTTTCGATCGAGCGTGAAGTGCTCGTCGCCCACGGCCAGGAAGGCCGCGGCCTTACGCTCGGTGACCGATACCTTTACGGTGCCCGGCAGCTTGCGGTCGACGGTTACCGACTTGACCCACGGCAGAGTCTTCATCCGCTGAGCGATCTCAGACGTGGAGACGAGCAGCAGGTTGTCGGACGAATCGAGGCCGACGACGCTCTGAACCTCGGATGCGCTGGTGTGCCGCGCGCCGCTGAGCTTGACCTCCGTCACCGCCAGCAGCGGCGAGAAGAACGCCAGCCATACCAGCGCCGCGGCTCCCGCCGTCAACGTCAGACGCGTCAGCACCCGGCGACGCCGGGTGCGTGCCACGGCGCGGCGGCGCCGACTGATTCGAGGATCGGTGTGGATCCGGGGAGTGCTGCTGCTCATGAGGTGCCCACCGTGGTCGCCGCGGCGAAAGGTCCGGCGAAGCGGACCTCGGGCTCGAGCGAAACCCCGAACTCCGACGCAACGCGGGTTCTGACCTCGTGCACGAGATCGAACACGTCCTGCGCGCTGGCAGAGTCGTCGGCCATGAAGAAGTTCGCGTGCTTGGTCGAAACCGAGGCGCCGCGCACTCGAAATCCCTTCAGTCCGGCGGCCTCGACGAGCCTGCCGGCCGAATCGCCCTCGGGGTTCTTGAAGGTGCTGCCGGCGTTTTGAAGCGCTCCCGGTTGGGTCTCGGTGCGATGGCGACGAAAGCTCTCGGTGCGCCCGCGAATCGCGTCGCGCGCCTCGTGCTCGAGTCGTAATCGCGCGCGCGTGACGATGTGGCGATCGGTGAGATTCGAATGTCTGTAGGTCATCTCGAGCTCGCCGCCCGAGCGCTCCGCAAGCTCGAGCGCGTCCAGGTCGAACACGGTCGCGGTAACGAGGCTGCCGGCCATATCGCGGCCGTGGGCCCCGGCGTTCATGCGGACGCCGCCGCCGACCGACCCCGGAACCCCGACGGCCCACTCCATGCCGGCGAGGGAACGCCTCGCCGACCAGTTGGCCACCAGGGGAAGGGGCTTGGCGGCTCCCACGTCGAAGCTCTCCGATCCGGCATCGACCGGCTCGAGCTCGGCAAAGGGTTGGCCTAGCCGCAGCGCGAGTCCGGGCCAGCCCGCGTCCGATATCACCATGTTGGATCCGCGCCCCACCGTCAGGACCGGCACCTCTCCGTCTGCGTCGACATCGCGCAACACCGCACCGAGGGCGACGAGGTCGTCCAGATCCGCGGGCTCGACGTAGACGCCGGCGGGTCCACCGAGCCGGTAGGTGGTGAACCGCGCCAATGAGTACGAGCGTTCGACCCTGCCGCGGGCGACCTCTGACAGGGCCCCGCCGAGCTCGTCGAGATCCACGCTCATGAGGATCTGGCCATCGGAGTATCGGAACCGCGGCCAGAACCGTCGAGCTCGGCCAGCAGCTCCTCGCCCAGACCGCCGATGTCGCCTGCTCCCAGGGTCAGGACCGCGTCTCCGGCGCGCGCCGAGCCCCGCAGGTAGCCGATCAACTCCTCGTGGCGCGGCAGGTAGGCGACCGCGCGACCCGGCAGCTTGGCACAGACAGCGTCGGCCACGAGCTTGCCGCTGACTCCGGGAACGGGCTGCTCGCCGGCTCCATAGACATCGGTGACCACGATTCGATCGGCATCGCCGAACGCTCCCCCGAACTCCGCGAACAAAGCCTGCGTGCGCGAGTAGCGGTGGGGTTGGAACACCGCGACCACACGCCGCCACGGCCCTTCGCGAGCGGCCTCGAGGGTGGCGGCGACCTCGGTAGGGTGATGCGCGTAATCGTCGATCACCGTCACTCCGGCGGCGTTTCCCCGAATCTGAAAGCGTCGCTCGACGCCGCGATACTCGCCGAGCCCGTGGGCGACGGCGTCGAGCCCGAGTCCCGCACGCAGGCACGCGCCCGCAGCCGCCAGTGCGTTGGCCACGTTGTGACGGCCCGGGACGCGAAGGGCCACCGGCGCCTGCTCGCCGCGGTAACCGAGACTGAAATTCATCCCCGTAGCCGAGGGCACGACCTCGTTTGCCTCGACGTCACCACCTTCCCCGAAGGTGCAGAGCTCGATCCCGGGAGCGGGCTCGTAATCATCGAGGAGGTAGCCGGCGGGCAGCACGGCCGAGCCCCCGGGAGCAACCGCATCGAGGAACGACCTGAAACCCTCTTTGATGGCGTCGAAGCTCCCCCAATGATCGAGGTGGTCCGCTTCGATGTTGGTGACCACCGCAATGTGTGGCTCGAGCAGAAGGAAGGAACCATCGCTCTCGTCCGACTCCGCCACGGCTAAGCGATCGCGTCCGAGACGCGCGTTGGTGCCGGCATCGTTCAGTCCCCCGCCCACGAGGTAGGTCGGGTCACGATCGGCCGCGTGCAGCACCGAAACGATCATCGAGGTCGTCGTCGTCTTGCCGTGAGTTCCCGCGACGATGACGGATTCGAAGTCGTTGAGGAGCGCCGCCAGCGCGCCGCCGCGGCTCATCACATCGATGCCCGTCTCTCGTGCACGCACCAACTCGGGGTTGCGTTCGGGAATCGCGGTGGATATGACCACGAGATCGGTGCCCTCGACAAGAGACGCATCGTGACCGATGTGGACCGGCGCACCCATCGCCTCGAGCATCATCGCGGCGCGCGATCTCTTTAGATCGGAGCCGGTAACGATGAAGCCTCGTTCAAGAAGCACCTTCGCGATTGCGGACATGCCCGCGCCGCCAATACCCACGAAGTGCACTCGATGCGCTCCGGGCAGGCTCATGGCGCCTCCGTCGAAACGCCGCCGGCGGCGGCCGCGTGTTTGACGATGCGGGCCAGGTTGGTCGCCGCGTCCGGCCGCCCCACACCGAGCGCGGCAGTGCGCATGTCCTTGAGCTTGCCGCCGTCCGCGAGCATCTCGCCGGCGAGGCGAGCCACCTCCGCCGGGGTGGTTGCGTCGTCGCGGAGCACCACCGCGGCGCCCGCCCGCTCGAGCACGCGTCCATGGCGCTCCTGCTGCCTGTCTCGGTGATGCGGGTAGGGCACGACGATGGCGGGAAGCCCCACCACGCCGAGCTCGGCCACGGTGGTCGCTCCCCCGCGGCACAGCGCCAAGTCCGCGACGGCATACGCACTCACCATGTCGTCAACGTAGTCCACCACCCTGTAGATCAGGCGATCCTCGGCCCACCGCGCCTGTTTCATGAATGTCTCGGCCTGAACCCGGCCGGCGAGGTGAAGTATCTGGAGGTCGTCGCGATCTGCCCACAGCGATGCCAGACCCAGGGCGGCCTCGTTCAGCCGTTGTGCGCCCTGACTCCCGCCGGTCACGAGCAACGTCATTCTCCGCGCATCCAGATCGAAGCGCTCGTATCCGCGCGCGCGATCGGCATCGTGATCGACGGACGCAATCTCGGGCCGTACCGGATTGCCGACGAAGATGCTCCGGGGTCCAGCCTGCTCGAGCGTGTCCTCGAAAGAAACCGCGACGGCGCGCGCGAAGCGCCGGCAAACCCGGTTGGCGAGGCCGAGCACGATGTTCTGTTCGTGCAGGACCACCGGAAGCTTCAGCCGGCGCGCCGCAAGGCAGACCGGAAGGCTGACGTAACCCCCCATGCCGACGACGACCTCGGCCCGGACACGTCGCAGCAAGGAGCGCGCCTGGCGCGTTGCTCGCAACGCCTGGACGCCGGTCGCGATCAGGGTGGCCGGTTTGGAGCGATCGAAGCCACGCACCTCGATCAGCTCCAAAGCGAAACCCGCTTGCGGCACCAGCTTCGACTCCGCGCCCCCGCGGGTTCCGGCAAACGTGACCGCGTCGCCGTCGAGGGCGTGCGCCAGTGCCAGAGCGGGATTCACGTGGCCGGCGGTGCCGCCGCCCGCGATGACGGCCCTCATCGACGTCGGCGAGCAGCCGCTCTCTGCGGGGCCCGTCCCGTTCTGCGGCGTGACCTGCTACGGCGCGGCGGAGGACCGTCCTCGCCCTGTTTGGCGATGTTGAGCAACACTCCCATGGCGGCGAGCGAGATCACGAGCGAGGTTCCACCGAACGACACCAGCGGAAGCGGCACGCCCGTGATGGGAAGGGACGACGTCACCGCGCCCATGTTCACCAGCGCTTGCATGGAGATCCAGATCGTGATCCCGGCCGCTATCAACATCCCGAAACGGTCGGGTGCCTTCCTGGCGGTCCTGATTCCCAACCAGGCGAGCAACGCAAACAGGCCCAGCACCATCAACGTGCCGAGTAGGCCAAGCTCCTCGCCGATGATGGCGTAGATGAAGTCGGTGTGCGCGTTCGGGATGTACGACCACTTTTGACGGCTCGCACCGAGTCCGACCCCGAAGATCCCGCCGGATCCAAGCGCGATCATCGATTGGATCGCGTGGTAGCCGCTCTCGAGCGGGTCCTTCCATGGATCCATGAACGCGAGGATGCGCTCGCGCCTGTAGGGGGCGGCCATGCCGGCGAGTACCGCCAGACCGGCCCCGGACAGTCCGATGGGAATGATGTGACGCAGCGGCGCTCCCGCGACGAACAGCATGCCGATGGCGATGAATGCGAGCAGCATGGTGGTTCCGAGATCGGGTTGCATCATGATCAGGATCGCCAGCATTCCCAACGCCGGCAGCATCGGGATCGCGGTGTGTGTGAACTCACCGAAGCTGGACTCGCGCTTGCGTGCGAACACGTCGGCGGCGAACAGAACCAGGGAGAGCTTAGCCAGCTCGGAGGGCTGGAAGTCTGTGAAACCCAGGGGGATCCACCGCTGGCTGCCGCCCGAGGTCACGCCGACCCCCGGAATCAGCACCGCCAGCAACAACCCCGCGACGAGTGGCAGCAGCAGGTACCCGAATCCTTTCAGCCTCCGGTAGTCCACGCGAAACGCCACCAGGAACGCAACCAGGCCCAGCACGACCGAGACGAGCTGCTTCTTGAAGAACACGAACGACGAGCCGTAGTTGGCAAACGACTGCACCGAGCTCGCCGACAGGATCATGATGAGCCCCACGACCACCAGTGCGACGGTCGTGACGCTGAGCAGCACGACCGGGTGACCGAATCGAAGCTCCGAGCTCTTGCCGTCCTGGGACGCGGCGCGATGAATTCTGAACGCGCCGCTATTCGTCGCCATCGGCTGAGCTCCTCGACGTCTCGGTCAACAGTTCCCTTATGGAGGCGGCGAAGGCCTCGCCTCGCTGCGCGTAGCTCTCGTACATGTCTAGCGAAGCACACCCCGGCGAGAGCAAGATGGATCCTCCATGAATTGCCTTTGCCTGCGCCTCGGCCACCGCGTCGTGCATCGAGGCGACGGTGGTGACCGGCACCAGCCCGGCGAATGCCCGCTCGACCTCGCCGGCCGCCTCGCCGAGCGCGACCACCGCGACGACCGGCGGGACGGTCTCCCTCAGCACCGTGAGATCGACGCCCTTGGCGCGACCTCCGGCGATCAAAACGACGTGGTTGAGCCCCTTCACCGCCGCCAGGGTCGCGTGGGGGTTCGTCGCCTTGGAGTCGTCGATGTAGGTGACTCCTCCCGCCTCGGCGACGATCTCCAGACGATGGCGGAGCGGCTTGAAGCTCTTGATCGCCCGGCGCACGGCCTCCACGTCGATCCCGTACTCGAGCGCGGCCCCCGCGGCCGCGGCGACGTCCTCGCGACCGGCCGCTCCCGCCAGCGTGACGTCCGCGGTGTCAACGACCTCGCGGTAGCGCCAGATCAAACGGTCCTCGTCCCACCCGATACCTCCTTCGGGAACCGCTAGTCCCGAGAACGGCGCGACGCGCGCGGAGGTGCCCGCAGCGACCGACATGGCGGCCGCGTCCTCGCGGTTAGGAATGAACACGTCGTCTGCCGTCTGGTTCATCGCGATGCGAGCCTTGGCCTTGGCGTAGTTATTGAAGTCGCCGTGCCAGTCGGTGTGGTCCTCGGCAACGTTCAGCAGCACCGAGACGCGCGGATGAAACTCGTGCACCGCCGCAAGCTGAAAGCTCGACACCTCCACCGCGACGGCGCCCCCGGCGGGAATCTCGAACACCGCGTCGATCAAGGGCAGTCCGATGTTGCCGGCCGCGATGGACGGAAGACCGGACTCCGCTAGCATCGAGGCCAGCAGGCTCGTCGTGGTGGTCTTGCCGTTGGTTCCGGTGATCGCCAGGAAGTCGCAATCGGCGAGCCGGTAGGCGAGCTCGACCTCGCTGATGATCTCGACCAAGTTGCGCTCGAGCACCTCCATGACGCGCGCGTGCGGAGCGATTCCCGGGCTCACCACGGCGACGTCGGCTTCCAGAGCTTCGTAGTCGTGGCCCGAGGTCTCGACCTCGACTCCCTCGATCCGTAGCCGCTGGGCTCGCTCCTCGATCACGGCGGTGCTCGCCCCCTCGGTCACGCGCACCTTGGCCTCGAGGCTCGCCAGCACCCTGGCCGCCGCGAAGCCGCTGGCGCCAAGGCCCACGACCAGCACGCGTCTGCCAGCCCACTTGCCGCCACGAACCTGCCGCGCGCTCACGAGCCGAGACCTCCCTTGGAGAGGAAGTCCGCGTAGAAGAGGCCGATCCCGAATGCCACCGACATGCCGGAGAGCACCCAGAAGCGAACGATCACCGCGTATTCCGGCCACCCCGCGAGCTCGAAGTGATGGTGAATGGGAGCCATCAGCAGCAGTCGCTTCTTCGTCCTCTTGAAGACCAGGACCTGGACCATGACCGAGAGCGTCTCGAGCACGTAGAGGCCCCCGAGCAGAATCAGCAGCAACGCGGTGTTGAGCAGGATCGCAAATACCGCCATCGCGCCGCCGAGCATCAGCGAGCCGGTGTCGCCCATGAAGATCTTGGCAGGGGCCGTGTTCCACCAGAGGAATCCCGCGCAAGCGCCGAAGAGGGCGGCCGCGACGAGGCCGATGTCGAAGGGGTCCGAGCGGGTGACCGCGATGTCGTAGAAGACGGGATTGCGAAACTGCCAGAACGAGATGATCACGAACGACGCGAGCACCGGGACCGCCGACCCGACCGCGAGCCCGTCCATTCCGTCCGTCAGGTTCACGCCGTTCGAGGACGCCGCGATCACCACGAAGACCCAGAGGTAGAAGAAGATTCCAAGGTTGATCAGGGTCGGGCGGAAGAACGAAACGGTGCTCGGGATCCCGACGACCTCGAGCGCGACGAAGGCAACCACGAGCGCAATCACCAACTGCCCTACGAACTTGGCCCTGCTGTTGAGGCCGAGGGAGCGCGACTTGCGGATCTTGATGAAGTCGTCGAGAAAGCCGAGGAACGCAAACGCAATGATTGCGAACAACGCCAGAAGTCCGGAGTCCTTGAACTCGTTGAGCCCCTCGCTGCCGATGTGACCGAACAGGTAACCGAGCACGCAACCGGCCAGGATCACCAACCCGCCCATGGTCGGCGTGCCCCGTTTCTCGTAGTGGGCCTTCGGGCCCTCTTCCCTGATCAGCTGGCCCCACCCCCGGCGCCGGAAGCGCTTGACCGCCACCGGGGTCCCCAGCAGCGTCACCAGCATTCCGACGATGGCGGCGATTCCGAGGCTCAGCACGCGCGGACGTCCATTAACGCGGTGCGCGCCACCACCCGGTCGTCGAACGGCTCGGTGTGGTCCGCGAACTCCTGGCCCGTCTCGTGTCCCTTGCCGGCGATGACCACCACGTCGCCGGCGCGCGCCTCGCCGATGGCGATCTCGATGGCCTCGCGTCGGTCGACCAGCACGTGGTCGGCGCCGGCGGCCCGCTCGGCGTTCACGCCCTCGAGGATCTCGGCCATGATCGCGTTCGGATCTTCGCCTCGAGGGTTGTCCGAGGTCACGATCACCACGTCCGCCAGCCGGGCGGCCACCGCACCCATGAGCGGCCGTTTGGCGCGGTCTCTGTCCCCCCCGCATCCGAAGACGCACAGCACCCGGCCCGACCTACCTCCTCGGCTCGCGATCCCGCGCGCCTCCCCTAGTACGTTGTCGAGCGCGTCCGGCTTGTGCGAGTAATCGACGACCACGGTGAACGGCTGTCCCGCGTCGACGGCCTCGAACCGTCCCGGCACGGACTTGGCCCGGGCCAGCCCCTCTTCGATCGCCGCCGAGGAGATGCCCGCCTGGAGCGAGATGGCGATCGCGGCTAGACAATTCGAGAGATTGAATTCGCCGATCAAGGGGGTGGCCACCTTGATCTCGCCGGCGGGGGTGAGCGCAACGAACTCCTGGCCCCAGGGCCCGGTTCGCACCGACTCCGGGCGCACTTCCGCGTCCGGGGCAAAGCCAAACCCGATCATCTCCACGCCGGCCGAATCCTTGATGATGCGTCCGTTGGGATCGTCGACGTTGATGGCTCCCCGATCGATTCGGGCGGGAGTGAACAAGGAGCGCTTAGCGGCGAAGTAGTCCTCCATGTCGGCATGGAAATCGAGATGGTCCTGGCTCAGGTTGGTAAACCCAGCGGCGGCGAAACGCACCCCCTCGATGCGATGCAACACGAGCGCGTGCGAGGTCACCTCCATGGCCACCGCGGTCACGCCGGTCGCGCGCATCTCGGCGAACAGCCTCTGCAGGTCGAGCGAGTCGGGCGTGGTGCGGACTCCGGGGCGCGTGGCCCCGGCGATGCGGGTTTCGATGGTGCCGATGAGGCCGGTCGTGTGACCGGCAGCCGCCAGGATCGGCTCCAGCAGATACACGGTCGTGGTCTTGCCGCTGGTACCCGTGACTCCGAGCATCAAGAGATCGTCCGACGGTCGCCCGTAGAACTCGGCACCCATGCGAGCCATCGCGAGCCTCATATTCGACACGACCACCTCGGGAACACCGAGCCCGAGTGGTCGCTCGACGCACAGCGCCACCGCGCCGTCATCGATCGCTCGGGGCGAGAAATCGTGGCCGTCGCTAAGGTGGCCCGGGACGCAGAAGAACAGGTCGCCGGGCTTCACCGAGCGGGAATCGAAGGTCACTCCCCCGACCGGCGTGGCGCCGTCGCCGTCGATCGTCACAAGGACGTCGCCGGCCGCGCGAGCGAGCTCTTCGAGCGCTCGGGGAGAAATTTTCGAGAGAGGAGACATGAGCATCGAGCCTAGTCCTGCGCCGGCAGCGAGCTGTCCTCGTCGGCTTCGATAGCCTCTACCGCCTTCTCGGCGTTGTGCGTGGGAGCCACCCCCAGCTCGCTGAGCGCGCGCTGCACGATCAGCTTGAAGGTGGGCGCCGAGGTGAGCCCGCCGTAGATGGGCGTGGGCGAGTCGAGAATCACGATGGCGGCCACCTCGGGACGCTTGGCGGGCGCGTATCCGGCGAAGCTCGCAAAGTAGTCGTCGCCGTAGCCTCCCTCGGCGAGCACCTTCTGGGCGGTTCCGGTCTTGCCGGCGACCTCGTAGCCGGGGATCTGAGCTTCCACCCCCGTGCCCTCGCTCACGACGTCGCTGAGGATGCTGGTCACGGTTCTGGCCACGCCACCGCGCAGCACCCGGCGGGTGGCCGGAGGCGCCGCCGAATCGATCCGAACCTCGCCGTTGTCGGTCACACCGTCAACGGTTCCCGCGAGCAGCTTCGGCTCGACCCACTTCCCTCGGTTGGCGATCGTGGCGTACGCCGACACCATCTGAATGGGGGTGACCGCGATGCCCTGACCGATGGGGATGTTTCCGATGCTGGAGCCCGACCAGTCCTCGAGGGCACGCACGATACCCGGCGACTCGCCTGGGAAATCGAGGCCGGTGCGCGAGCCGAAACCGAAGCGGTGGACGTAGTGGTCGAGTAGCTCGCCGGTGAGCTTCTGACCCATCATCACCGTCCCCACGTTGGACGACTCGGTGATGATGCGGCGCACCGACATGCTCTCCGTCGCGTGCGAGTGAGAGTCGTGGATCACTCGATCGGCCACCTGAAGCTCGTCGGGGACGCTGAAGTGAGTCTTCGGCGTGACGACTCCCTCGCTCAGCGCGCCGGCAAGCGTGATCGCCTTGAAGATCGAGCCGGGCTCATAGACGTCGGTCAGCGCGCGGTTGCGGCGTTCCTCATCGCTGAACTTCTCGTAGCTGTTGGGGTCGAAGTCGGGGACGTTTGCGAGAGCGAGGATCTCGCCGGTGGCCGGGCGCATGATGATCGCGGTGCCGGAGTCGGCCTTGAACTGGCTCACCGCGTCGGCGAGGGCACTCTCCGTGAAGTACTGAATGTCTCTGTCGATGGTCAGCAGAATCGACCGCCCCGGCTCCGGCTCCTCGTAGGTCGACTCCGCCTGTGGAAGCTGGCGACCGAAGGTGTCCTCCTCGAAACTCATGACTCCGGGCTTGCCCTCGAGCAAGTCGTTGTACTGCGCCTCGACTCCCTCCATGACGCTGCCGTCAACGTTGACGAAGCCCACCAGGTGCGAAGCAAGGCTCCCGTTGGGATAGGAGCGCTTGGGCTCGGCCTCGAAGAAGATGCCGGGCAGCTCCAGGTTGGCGATCTTCTTTGCGTCGGCGGGGGCGACCTGACGGGCGACGTACTCGAATTGATCGTCCGGCGAGGTTCCCATCAGAGAGGCCAAAAGCGAGCGGGGCTTCACATCGAGCACCGGTGCGATCGCCCTGGCAACGGAGCGCGGGTCGTCGATGAGCGTCGGGTCCGAATAGATCACCTGGAGGTCAACCGAGATGGCCATCGTCTGAGCGTCCCGGTCGAGCACCATCCCCCGCCGGGCCGGAAACTCGATGGCGGTCTCGCGCTGGCGGGCCGCGATCTGGCTGAACTCGTCGCTCTCGACGACCTGAAGCATGAACAGCCTGGCCCCCATGAGTCCGAACAGCAGCGTCAGGACCAGGAACATCCCGATCAGCCGGCGGGGCGAAAGCGAGCGGCGCGCTCGGCCGGACCGCCGGGATGACGCGGGGCGGGCTCGGCCGGACCGGACCGCTGACGCGCGCGAAGCGGGGGCCGGCCTCCTGCGGCCCGACCCCCGAGATCTCGACTGTCCTGAAGAGCGTCCCTGGTTCAAGGACTCTCCTCCTCGCCCGTTACGTAGGCCGCGGCCGTTCCCGCCAGATCGGGGGCATCGGACTCCCGGCCTTCCGCGATCCTGGCATCGGAGCCCAGCTCGATGTCGGCGACCATGTACTCGCTGTTGGCGGCGTTGGACTCGACCATCCCGAGCTGGGTCCGGGCGAAGGCCTCGATGCGCTCTTTGTTCTCGAGCTGCGTGACCTGGAGAACGAGCTCCTGCTGTTTGGCCTCGGCCCGCTCGGTGCGCTGACGGATCTCACCGAGCTTGAACGCGCTCTGCGCCATGAGGACCTGCTCGAGCAGAACCGTCGCGATCAGCAACGCCACCATGATTATTCCGCCGACCACCAGCGGAGTCGCCTTGCGAGAGGCGCTGCGTTGAATGAGCCCTCGCCGCTTTCTTCTGACGACACGGAGGTCGGCGCGAGGCGGGCTCAGCCGGACCGCAGGCAAGGGGCGGGGCGGGCTCGGGCGGACCGCAGGCAACGGGGGCGGCCGAGTTCGAGACGCGCTCTTCCTCTGTGCGCCGGCCGAGTTGCTCACGACGCGACCTCGAGCTTCTCCGCGACGCGCATCCGCACCGAGGAGGCACGCGGGTTGCCCTTCACCTCTTTGGGGCCGGCCATGACCGGCTTGCGGGTCACGAGCCTCAGCGACGCCTTCGCCTCACACACGCAGACGGGAAAATCAACCGGGCAGGTGCAGCCCTTGGACTGCTCGACGAAATAACGCTTGACGATACGGTCCTCGAGGCTGTGGTAGCTGAGGACCACGAGGCGGCCGCCCGGGCGCAGAGCTTGAACTGCACCGGGGAGGACCGTCTCGAGCGCATCGAGTTCCTTGTTGACCTCGATGCGGATTGCCTGGAAGGTGCGCTTCGCGGGATGCCCACCTGTCCGGCGCGTTGCTGCGGGGATTGCGTTTTTTACGACCTCGGCGAGAGCGACCGTGTCCTCGATGGGACGGGCGCGCTCGATCGCGGAGGCGATGCGGCGCGCGAATCGCTCTTCGCCGTAGCGGCGGATGACGCGAACGAGGTCGGAAACCGCGTATTGGTTCACCACGTCGTGCGCCGTTGGCCCGGTGGTTGGATCCATTCGCATGTCGAGGGGTCCCCGCTCTCGATAGGAGAAGCCTCGCTGCGGGTCGTCGAGTTGGGGCGAGGAAACTCCAAGGTCGAGTAGGACTCCTGCCACCTGCGCAATCCCGAGTCGTTCCAGTACGGCCTCGAGGTTTTGGAAGTCGTCACGAACGAGCCGAACCCGGCCGGCGTACGCGGCGAGGTTGGACCTAGACGTCTCCAGCGCGTCAGGGTCTCGATCGATGCCGATGAGCTCGACCGATTCGGTCGCGTCGAGAAGACGGTGCGCGTGCCCGGCTCGGCCGAGCGTGGCGTCGACGAGGACTCCCCCATGTCCCAGTGCAGGGAGGAGGGCCTGGGCGACCTCGTCTGCAAGTACCGGGCGGTGTCCCATTCAGGAAGCATCCTTCAACCACCAAGCGCCCTGGTCGCGACGGCCACCATGCCGAGGAGCCCGCCCACCGAAGCTCCGGCGAGCGCGAGGAGGACGAGTCCCTGCGAGATCTCGCGCGCAAGGCCGGCGCTTCGCTCTCCACCCATTCCGGTTACCGCGTTGATCAGCCTGGCCACCTCACACCTCCCCTTCGCTTGTCTGAGTTGCTCGTGCTGTTAGAAGCTCATTCCTTCGACGAGGTCGTTCAGCTCGTCCATCTCGGCCCGGCCCACCTCGAGCCGGTCGGGACTCCACAGCTCGGCATGATCGAGCACTCCGACCACCACCACGTCCTTTTCGATGCCCGCCTGCTCGCGCAGGTGCTGGGGCACCGCCACCCTGCCCTGCCGGTCGACCTCGTCGGTGAAGGCGCTGGCCGCAAAGGTCCGCACGACCTTCCGAGCGTCCTTGCTGCTCCCCCGCTGGGTCAGCAGCTTGGCCTCGAACTCCCGCCAGCCCTCGCCCGACCACAGCGCGATGCACCCGTCCGGCCAGGTGGTGAGGACCACTCGTCCCTCGTCCAGTTCGTCCCGCAGACGCGAGGGGACGATCAATCGCCCCTTGGTGTCGATCGTGTGGCGGTACTCCCCGGTGAACGACAACTGTCCCCTTTTGTCCTGGCGCGATCGTCGAGACGATCGCTAGTGCTGCTGGCATTGCCCTACTGGTTCCTGTTGGGTCGGAGTGGCGGGGGAAGGGGACGAGGGACGATGTCGAGTCCTCCCTGGTTCCCCATATCCCTCCACTACGCTCCACTTGACGGCAAGCTACGCCCCCCAGAAGCCCCAAGTCAACGTTTGTCCCCGAATCACACTTTTGTAATTCTGTGGTCAATGAGGTTTCTGTTACTGATGTTCAGTTAAGAGGCGACCCTAAGCGGGCGAAAGGTACGCAGCGGTCACGCCGGTTGCGCGAAATACGTGGAAGGAGGTGGACAAGAGGGGCCCACGTGGATCAGACGGTTCGGAGGGCTGCTTACACCGAAACCCGGCTAGGCCAGCGAGATCTCCAGCTTGCGGCCCCTGCGGGCGCGCAGCCGGTGCGGGAGCCGCAGGTACTGCTCCCAGCTGGGGTCGACGCTCTCGACGGCGACGACAATCCAAACGCTGGAATGGGGCGCCGTAGGACGCCGCTTGAGCCGGTAGCCGACCTCGTCTAT
>JBOGWV010000262.1:0-5428 GCA_050693975.1 Actinomycetota bacterium | reverse complement strand
GGCACGATGTTCGATCCCGGTCCCTGCGTCTACATGGAGAAGATCGCGACCGGTGAAGAGGCACGCGACGTCGTGGACATCGAGGCGCCGATCACCGAGAACCTCAAGCGGATCGCCCGGGCCAAATCGTCTGACGTCGACGCCCTTACCGTCGTGATTCTCGACCGTCCTCGTCACGACGACCTCGTCAAGGAGGTACGAGAGGCTGGAGCTCGAATCAGGTTCATCGTCGACGGTGACGTCGCGGGGGCGATCGCTGCGGCGCGCGAAGGCACCGGTGTGGACGTTCTGCTCGGCATCGGCGGCACTCCGGAGGGAGTCATCTCCGCGGCGGCGATCAAGTGTCTGGGAGGCGTGATCCAAGGGAAGCTCTGGCCGCGCAACGACGAGGAGCGACAGAAGGCCGTCGACGCGGGCCTCGACATCAAGGACGTTCTCACCACCGATGATCTCTGCGCGGGGGAGGATGTCTTTTTTGCGGCGACCGGGATCACCGAGGGTGAACTGGTAAAGGGAGTTCGATATCAGCGCTCGAGCGCGATAACGCAGTCGATCGTCATGCGTTCGCGCTCGGGAACCGTGCGACTGGTCGACGCGCTGCACCGGCGCGAGAAGCTGAAGGCCTACTCCTCGATCCTGTACTAATGGTCGTCTAGACAGAGATGGGGCGCAGGTTCGGACGCGCGCGCTCTATCGCCATCGATCTGTCGCCGTTGCGCGACTCGGTGCCCTTTCGGGCGTTGTGGATCGGGCAGGTCGTTTCTCTGGTCGGAACGCAGATGCGGCTCGTCGCGATTCCCTTTCAGGTCTACGAGATCACGGGTTCGACCGTGGCGGTGGGCCTCATCGGACTCGTCGAGGTCGTGCCGCTGATCATCTTCTCGATCATCGGGGGCGCGATCGCGGACGCGTTCGACAGGCGCAAGATCATGGCGCTCGCCACCCTCGGACTCATGCTCGACTCGATAGCGCTTGCGGGGCTGAGCTTCTGGGGCGAGCCGTCGCTCTGGACGCTCTACGCACTCACCGCGCTCGGCAGTGCATTGGAGGCCATCGATCGTCCCCCGCGAACCGCGATCCTTCCCGACCTTGTGCCACAGCATCACTTGCCGGCGGCGATGGCCCTGCGGCAGGTCTCCTACCAGATCACGCACATCGCCGGACCCGCAGTCGGTGGGCTCGTGATCGCGGTTTTCGGGGGGCCTGGGTGGGTCCACGCGGCGGATGCCCTGACCTTCGTCGCGGTGCTTGTTGCCCTGCGCTGGGTGCCCAGCATTCCCCCAGGACCCTCCGGCGATGGAAGCGAAAACCGCGTGACGCTGCGCTCGATTGCCGAGGGCATGAGCTTCACGCTTCGATCGCCACTGATCGGATCGATCTTCATCATCGATCTCATCGCCATGATCTTCGGGATGCCGCGCGCCGTTTTCCCTCAGCTCGCTGCGGAGACCTTCCATCTCGGCCCCCCGGGACTAGGTCTTCTGTACGCGGCGCCGAGCGTGGGAGCTCTGGTGGGCGCGCTCACCACCGGTTGGGTGAAACGGGTCCGTCATCAGGGAAGAGCGGTGTTGATCGCCGTCGGCGTGTGGGGCGTCGCCATCGCGCTCGCCGGCCTGTCCCTGTTCTCGCTAGCGCTGACCTTGTTCTTCCTGGCGGTGGCCGGCGCCGCGGACGTAGTGAGCGCGGTGTTCCGGGGCACCATGCTGCTGGAGGCGACGCCGGTCAACCTGCGCGGCAGGGTGAACGCGCTGAACCAGATGGTGGTCTCGGGCGGGCCCCGCCTCGGGGATGTGGAGGCCGGGCTCCTGGCGGGGGCCATCGGCGCGGGGTCGTCGGTCGTAGTTGGAGGAGTCGCCTGTCTGGTCGGCACCGCCGCGGTGGCGGCGCGTTTCAAGCAGATGCGCTCCTACGTCCCCCCATCTTGGTCGTCGGCCCAGGCTCTTAACAAGCCGCGGTAGTGCTCGACAAATTTCTCTTGTTCGTGAGCCGGGAACGTGCCCACGACTGTGCCAACCAGCAGGTCGTCGAATTCGTCGCTGCGCACGAAGTCGGTCATGGTCTCATCGATGTGGGCGAGGTGCTTGCCGCAGAACTCCTCGTATTCCCCAAGCGCGAAGTAGCGCTCGCTGATCCTGCGGTACTCGGCAATCTTGTCTTCGTAGGTCAGGTCCTCGCGATCGCCGATGTCGAAGAACTCCCGCACATCTTGGTCGACCCTCATCCTCCTGTCGGTTGCGGCGCAGAACACCGCCCACTTAGCGAGAGTCTTGATCGCCCAAGGGAAGTAGTAGTGGAGGCTGATGAGGCTCATGTCCGGGCAGGCGTTCGCGTAGTCGATTGGATAGGCCTCACCCTCCTTGCAGATGATCTCGCAGGAGTTGAACTCCCAGCGGAAGAACGCATTGACGAGCCTGCTGATGGTGACGACCTCTTCGCCGAGTTCCGGAGTGAGGAAGTCGTGGCGCACGTCGTAGCGGTTGTGCAAAGGCTCACCCGGGTCGTAACTCATCACCATCGTTTCCGCTCCGATGGAAAGGCTGCGCGCGAAGATGTCGAAGTTCTCGACCGAGGATTGCAGGTGCATGAGCCGCTCGCCCGACTCGTCGTAGCGGCGGTGCAGGTCGCGGTCGCCGGAGATCCTGGTGACGCCGACCCAGGCGCCGCCGTCGAACGGCTTCATGTACAGCGGATACCCGATCTGCCCGGCGATCTCCTCGAGGGTGAAGGGGAGGTTGTATTTACTCGCGGTGTAAGGAAAGCGCGGGTTCTCGGGCGGCTGCTTGGTGGGGATCATCCAGGTCTCTGGAATCTTGAGTCCCAGGCGGATCATTGCGCAGTAGGCCGAATGCTTCTCCATCGACTGGAACGTGAAGGGGTTGTTCATCAGGTACACGTCGTTCATAAGCGAGACCTTCTTCAGCCATTCGCGCGGGACGTAGTACCAGTGGGCGAGCCGGTCGATCACCAGGGAGTAGCGCGGGATCGCCCGCAGGTTGAAAGGCTCGATGGTGATGCGTTCGGTCGAGAAATCGTGGTGCGTACCATCCCGCGTGACGCGGGGGCTCAACCTGCGCATGAGCCCCTCGAACGCGCTCGGCCAGTCCTCCTCGGTCCCCAGCAGCAGCCCGATCAGGTGGTTGCGCTCATTCATCAGGACCCCCTTGGTGTACGGGCCACTAGCAGAAGCGTGGCATGTGATGTGCGATCTGGTTGCGCCACGATGGCCAGTCGTGGGGAACGTCGTGGCCCCACAGGTCCAGTTCGTTCCGGAGGCCCTTGTCGCTCAGCTTGGACGCGAACGCCTTGGTGCTATCGAGCGAGCCGGTGGTGTCCTCCCACTGTCCTTGTCCGCACACCAGCAGCAAGCTGACCCGGCCCCGCAACCACTCGAGGTGATCTCCGTGGAGATTGCCCACGTAGTCGAAGGGGTTGTTGAAGTAGAAGGCCTCGCCGCGCTCCCCGTGACCTACCCTCGAGATGTCGTAGACGCCACTCTGACAAACGGTGAGCGGAAACAGATCGGCGCGCCTCAGCGCGAAGTTGGCAGCGTGGTACGCGCCGAAGCTGCAACCGGTGGTGATGATGTCGAGCCCACCACCGCAGTCATCGTGGATCCACCGCACGACCTCGTTGACGATCCATTCGTCGTAGAGGCCGTGGAGGCGAGCGCGCTCCTCGAGGCTCAGGTCGCCGCGGCTCCAGCTCCCCGAGTCGAAGCTGTCGACGCAGTAGACCTTGAGCCGCCCACCGTCGATCAAATGAGCGAGGGAGTCGATCATGTGGCGGTTCTCGTAGTCGAGGACGCTGCCCTGCTCCGAGGGGAACACGAGCAACGGACGGCCGTAGGACCCATAGACGATCAGGTTTCCATCGGCGCCGATTGAACTCGACCAGACGCGTGCGTGTTCCCTCCTCATGCCCACGTCCTGTGAAGAAGGTCGATGAGATGCGGATCGAAGGTGTCGCGCCAGCCCACCCAGTTGTGGCCATCACGAAAGGTCACCAGGCTCGCCTCGTAGCCCTGATCCATGAGCGCCTCGCACACGACGCGATTGTTGGCGAGGTTCTCCTCGATGGTGCCGCACGACATCGTGATGGGGATGGGGTGGCTCCAGTCGTCCGCCGCGAGCACGCGCCCGACGAAGCGCGAGATGCGGCGAAAGCGCGGGAATCCCGATTCGTGCTTGTCGAAACGCTGGCGAAAGAAGCTGCCCGACTGAAGGTAGAGCGCGCCGAAGCTCGCCGGGTGCGTGCGATGAGCGTGCAGCATGGCAAGAGCGCCGAGGCTTGCCCCCATTCCCACGCGGAATCGGCGGCCCTGCGGAGTAGGGGCGTGACGATTGAGCCAGGGCAGCACCTCGTGGGCAAGCGTTCGCCCGTACGCGGCCGAGGCGGAGTAGATCTCGTCCCGATCCACGGGTCCGATCAGCGCCGCGCGCATCGGCGGGAGCATCCCCACCGAGGTCGCGTGGTCGAGCAGCATCATCAGCTTGGAGTACTGCCCGTACTCGGGCCCGTCGTGAGCAACCAGGAGCGGTAGCGGCTGATCGTCGGTAGTGCCGTGACTCGACCACAGCACCACAGGAAGTGACGTGCGGAGGGGGCGGCAATCCACCGTGCCCTCGAGGATGCGCCCGGGGCGCGCGAAGTCACCGGCGAGCCACTCGGGGGCACCGTACGAGGGCCACTCGATCACCGACTTGTCACCGAAGGGACCCGGGGCCCTCAGTGGGTTGCCGGGGTCGGCGGTCCACTCGATCGAGTTGCCTGCGCGCACGAACTCGAGCATGTACTCCATGCGGTCGATCTCCGCGCGCGCGAAGGTCAGTCGCCATCCGCCACCACCGGCATCTCGGACGAAGGGCGGTCCCAGGCGCGGCCGCTGCACCTCTTGATAGAGGTTCACCCCTTCGAGCTCACCGGTGGGGTCGGGGACCTCGAAGGTGACGTCCCGGTGGCCGAGAATCGGCGATGTGGTCGATGTGTTCATGTCTGGCGAGCAAGCGTACCCGCCGCAGCGCCTCGGGCCCGGCCTATTTATTGGGCTCCCAGCGGAAGAACCGGGTGGCGACAAGCAGAGCTCCGATCCCCCACACCGCGACCACCGCGATCGAGGTCCACAGAAAGCCCGAGGGGTTGGCCGGAGGCGGAAGAAAAGACTCGAAGGTCGCGTCGAGGAAGGGCTTCACGGGAAAGATGCCGGCCACCGTCTTGATCCACCCCGGCGCCTCCTCGATCGGGATGAAGACACCAGAGACGAAGAAGAGCGGCAGCACCAATGCGTTGACGACGGCGGGCGCAGCTTCGGCGTTCGGGACGGCGCAGGTAGCTGCCAGCCCCAACGCGCAGAACGCCGCCGCTCCCACGATGAGCGTCAGAAAGAAGGCCGGAAACGTCTCGAGGGGGATGTCCACACCGTAGAAGACGA
>JBOGWV010000261.1:0-11604 GCA_050693975.1 Actinomycetota bacterium | reverse complement strand
GGAGTCGTCAGAGATGGGACCGCTCATCACCGGCGAGCACCGGAGCAAGGTCGAGTCGTATCTCGATGCGGGTGTTCAAGAGGGGGCCGAGCTCGTGGTCGACGGACGCGCACACGAGGTTCCCTCGAAGGGCTTCTATCTCGGGCCCAGTCTGTTCGACCGGGTGACCCCCGAAATGTCGATCTACCGCGACGAGATCTTCGGGCCGGTGCTCCTGGTGGCGCGCGTCGACACCTTGGCCGAGGCAGTCGAGCTGATCAACTCGAACCCTCACGCGAATGGAACCGCGGTGTTCACGCGCGACGGGGGAGCGGCGCGCCGGTTCCAGAACGAGATCGAGGTCGGCATGGTCGGAGTGAACGTGCCGATTCCCGTCCCGGTCGCGTTCCACTCGTTCGGTGGATGGAAGAACTCGCTATACGGCGATCTCCACGTCTACGGAGAAGACGGCATCCGCTTCTTCACGCGCACCAAGGTCGTGACGAGTCGGTGGCCGGACGCCCCCTCGACGGGCGTGAGCTTGAACTTCCCGCACGGCTAGGAGGCCAGCAGCTTCGCGATGCGGCCGATGCCCTCCTTGATGTCGTCGTCGCCGAGGGCGTAGGAGAAGCGCGCATAGCCCGGCGCGCCGAAGCCTTCGCCCGGAACGAAGGCAACCTTGGCCTCGCCGAGAACGACATCTGCGAGGTCGAGAGAGTTGCGGATCGTGACCCCGGCGATGGTGCGCCCGAACACGCCCCTCACCGAGGGGAACGCGTAGAACGCGCCCTCCGGCTCGTAGCAATCGAATCCCTCGATGTCGCTCAGCAGCGCGTGGATTGTCTGACGCCGGCGGTCGAAGGCGTCGCGCATCATCTTGGCCGCCTCGAGGTCACCCGAGACCGCAGCGAGAGCCGCGATCTGCGCGACGTTGCTCACGTTGCTGGTGGTGTGACTCTGCAGTGAGACGATCTTGCCGGTCACGTCGGCGGGCGCGACCGACCACCCGACTCTCCATCCGGTCATTGCGTAGCTCTTGGCGACCCCGTTGACGACGATGCAGTTGTCCGCAAGTTCGGGGACGAGAACCGGCATCGAAGAGAAGGTGTGGTCGTCGTAGGTGAGGTGCTCGTAGATCTCGTCGGTCACGACCCATATGCCGTGCTCCACGCACCAGCGACCGATCTCCTCGACCTCGCCGGGCGGATAGACCGAGCCCGTCGGGTTCGAAGGCGATGTGAACACGAGGGCTTTGGTTCTCGAGGTGCGTGCGCTTTCGAGCTGGTCGAGGGTGACCCGGAAACCCGTCGCGTTGGTGGTTCCGACCTCGACGACGGTTCCCTCGGCAAGCCTGATCATCTCGGGGTAACTGACCCAGTAGGGCGCGGGGAGGATGACCTCGTCGCCGGGATCGACGATCGCCAGGAAGGCGTTGTGCAGCGCCTGCTTCCCTCCGTTGCTGACCACCACCTGTTCGGTCGCGACGTCGTACCCGGAGTCACGTTTGGTCTTGGCCGCGATCGCCGCGCGCAGTTCGAGGATTCCCCCCGCGGGCGTGTAGCGGTGATAGGCGGGGTTTTGGGCGGCTTTCACGGCGGCTTCGACGACGTGCGCTGGGGATGGGAAGTCGGGCTCGCCGGCTCCGAAACCGATGACGTCTTCGCCGGCCGCCTTGAGCGCCTTGGCCTTGGCGTCGATCGCCATGGTCGGCGACTCGGTGATGATGTTCATCCGCTGAGAGAGACGGTCTTTTGAAATGGCGGCTCTCCCTTCTTGCTCTGGTTGCATTGCATCTGCCTCCTGACCGTATCTATCCTAGGGGTGGCCGGGCCGCCCGTCGCGATCATCGACTCAGTTCGCGAGATTCACCGCGATAAAAGGAGGCTCGCGCATGCCCCGCCACGGCGAGGAACTCAATCGCTCGATTCCGAACACTCCACACTCCAGTCTCCCGAGTGGAAGGTTCGGACGTCTCTTTCCGATGCTGGGTGAGTTCTCGCCCCCGGATGGGCTCCTGTTCGACCTCGCTAAGGCCGGCGGGCCGATGGAGGACAACGGGAAGCCCGGCGGGGACAACAAGCCGGTCCCCGCCGGGTTCACCTACTTGGGCCAGTTCATCGACCACGATCTGACGTTCGATCCCGTCTCGAGCATCACCAAGAAGATCGACCCCGACTCCCTGCACAACTTCAGATCGCCGCGCTTCGACCTGGACTCCGTCTACGGCTTCGGACACGGAGCGAGCCCACACCTGTACAACCGCAAGGATCCGGACAAGCTGCTGACGGTAAAGACCAAATCCACCAAGGAGCTCGATCTGCCGCGGAACAGCCAGGAGACCGCGCTCGTCGGGGACCCGCGCAACGACGAGAACATTCTCGTGAGCCAGATGCAGGTCGCGTTCCTGCACTTTCACAACGCGGTGGTCGAGCATCTCCGCGCCAAGAAGGCGAGTCTCGACAAGCACAAGCTGCCGGGGGAGTCGCTCTTCGAGACCGCGCAGCGCCTGGTGCGCTGGCACTACCAGTGGATCGTCGTGCACGACTTCCTGCCGAGAATCTGCGGACAGGCGGTGGTGGACTCGCTCCTGAGCATCAATGCGCAGGGCAAGCACACGATCACCAACGTCCTCTACCAGCCGACGAACAACCCCTTCATTCCGATCGAGTTCGCGGTCGCGGCCTATCGCTTCGGACACTCGATGGTGCGCCAGGACTACCGGCTCAACGACGAGATCTTCGCCAGCATCTTTGGGAAGGCCAACCAGCCGCTGTCGCATCTCGGTGGGGCCCGCATCCTTCCCGACTTCTGGCAGATCAAATGGCCCTTCTTCTTCAAGTTCCCCGGTAGGGGCGAGCCGCAGGCGTCCCGCAAGATCGACGCCAAGCTGGCGGCGCCCCTGTTGAAGCTCCCGGCCACCGTGATTGGCCAGAAGGAGTTCGACGAGCATCCGGATCGCCGCTCGCTCGCGGTTCGCAACCTCCTGCGGGGCAAGCGCCTCGGGGTGCCCTCGGGTCAGGCCGTTGCGGTCGAGATGGGGGAGACGCCGTTGACGAACGCGGAGCTCGGATTGAGCGGAGCCGGCTGGGGCGGAGAGGCGCCCTTGTGGTTCTACGTCCTGAAGGAGTCAGAGAAGGCGCCGTCGAGCGGCAAACGGCTCGGCCCAGTCGGCGGCCGCATCGTCGCCGAGGTGCTGCTCGGCGTTCTGAACGAGGATGAATCCTCGTTCGTCAACCACTCCGCGGTCTTCAAGCCGGTCAAGCCGCTCGCTCCCAAGGCGGGAGATTTCGCGATGCACGATCTGATCAAGATCGCGGACGTGATCCAGGGCGGCTCGTCGCCAGGCGACTAGCGACAAATCGTCCACGGGGGGCCGATCGCGGGGAGAATGAGCGCGTGAACCCTCACGACATCCGCATCCCCAACGATCTCAAGCCCTCCGATGGCCGCTTCGGAGCGGGCCCGTCGAAGGTCCGTCCCGAGGCCATGGAGGCGCTCGCCGAGCGCGCCTCCGCCTACATGGGAACGAGTCACCGGCAGACGCCGGTGAGAGCGATGGTCGCAAGGCTGCAGGAGGGACTGACCCAGTTGTTCTCGCTTCCCGAGGACTACGAGGTGCTGCTGGGCAACGGCGGCACGACTTTGGTGTGGGACGCGATGGCCTTCGGGCTCGTCAACCGCAAGAGCCAGCACTACGTGTTCGGTGAGTTCTCCGCCAAGTGCGCAAGGGCGATGAGCCGGGCGCCTCACATCAGCGAGGCCGAGATCATCTCGAGCGAGCCGGGCACGCATCCGACGCCGGTCGTCTCCGAGGGTGCCGACCTCTACGCGTTGATTCACAACGAGACCTCCACGGGCGTGATGATGCCGGTGCAGCGCGTCAGCCCTCGCGGCCTGGTGGCGGTAGACGCGACCTCGGCGGCGGCGGGACTTCGAGTCGATCCGAGGGAGTTCGACTTCTATTACTTTGCGCCTCAGAAGAGCCTCGCGTCCGAGGGCGGGCTGTGGCTTTCCCTGGCATCGCCCGCCGCGATCGAACGGATCGAGACGATCGCCGCCACGGAGCGCTACATCCCCGCGTCCCTCGACCTCAAGATCGCCCTCGACAATTCCCGCAAGAACCAGACTTACAACACGCCGGGGCTTGCGACCGTGTTCCTTGCCGTGCAGCAGGTCGAATGGATCAACGACAACGGCGGCCTCGAGTGGGCGGCGTCGCGCTGCGACAAGTCGTCCGAGGCGCTCTACGCATGGGCGGAGGCCTGCCCGGTGGCCCGGCCCTTCGTCGAGCGAGTCGAGCAGCGCAGCCGCGTGGTGGCCACCATCGACTTCGACGACTCGATCGACGCGAACGCGCTGACCTCCGCGCTGCGCAAGAACGGCATCGTCGACACCGAGCCGTATCGCAAGCTCGGCCGCAACCAGATGCGCGTGGCGGTTTATCCGGCGGTGGATCCGGACGATGCGCTGGCGCTAACGGCCTGTCTGGACTACGTGCTGGAGCGCCTGCCCTGACGATTTGCCCTGCGGTCCGGCCGAGCCCGCCCCGCGTCCCTGTACCATTCCGGCATGAAGGTTCTGGTCACCGAGAAACTGTCCGCCGCCGGACTCGAGCGGCTGCGCGAGCATCTCGACGTCGACGTGAAACTCGATCTGGCCCCCGAGGAGCTCGTCTCGATAATCGAGAGCTACGACGCGCTCGTGATCCGCTCGGCGACCAAGGTGGACTCGGCGACGATCGAGGCCGCCCACAATCTCAAGGTTGTCGGGCGCGCCGGGATCGGGCTCGACAACGTCGACGTCGATGCGGCGACGCGCAGCGGGGTGCTCGTGGTCAACGCTCCGCAATCGAATGTGCTGTCGGCCGCCGAGCACACGATGGCGCTGCTTTTGGCTCAGGCGAGAAACGTTCCCCAGGCGCACACGTCGCTGGTCGGCGGTGACTGGGCGCGCGAGCGTTACCAGGGCGTGGAGCTACACGGGAAGATGCTCGGCATCGTGGGGTTGGGGCGCGTGGGCTCGCTCGTCGCTCAGCGCGCCAGTGCCTTCGGAATGCGGCTCCTCGCTTACGACCCCTACCTGTCCGAGAGCCGAGCGTCGCAGATGGGCATCGAGCTCGTCGACGACGTGGGTGCGCTGTGCCGGCGCGCCGACTTTCTAACCGTGCACCTACCCAAGACGCCCGAGACCGTCGGGCTGATCGGCCGCAGGGAGCTGGCGAAGGCCCAGCCTGGGCTGCGCGTCGTCAACACTGCGCGCGGCGGAATCATCGACGAGGACGCCCTCGTCGAGGCGCTCCGCGGTGGCAGGGTCTCGGGGGCCGCGGTTGACGTGTTCGACACCGAGCCCCTAACCGACCATCCGCTGTTTCATCTGGACAACGTGGTCGTCACTCCGCATCTGGGAGCGTCGACGGCGGAGGCCCAGGACAAGGCGGGGCTCGCGATCGCCGAGCAGGTGCTGCTGGCGCTCAGCGGCGAGTTCGTTCCCTACGCGGTCAACATCGAGGTGGGTTCGGACATCCCCGAGACCGTCCGCTCGTACCTGCACCTCACGGAGCGGCTGGGGCGAATGGCCGTGGCCCTGGCCGGCTCGGGCATTGAGAGGCTCAGGTTCGAGTACTACGGGGGCATCGCCGACTACGACACCAAGGCGCTGACCCTTTCGGGGCTCAAGGGCGCGTTCAGCTCGGTGGTGCACGAGCCCGTCACCTTCGTCAATGCGCCACTTCTGGCCAAGGAGCGGGGCATCTCGGTCGAGGAGGCAAGGTCGTCGGAATCGCTCGACTACGTAAACCTCATCGAGGTCCATGCCCACTCCAAGGGCGAAAGCGTCTCCGTAGGGGGCGTCCTGGTCGGCAAGCGCGACAACGAGAAGCTGGTGCGCGTGTACGGCTACGAGCTCGACATGCAGTTCTCGCCCTACTTCGCCTTTCTGCGATACGAGGACCGGCCCGGCATCGTGGGCATCGTCGGTAGCACGATGGGCGAGGCTGGAGTCAACATCGCCAACATGCAGGTGGCGCGGCAGAGCGAGGGGGGCGAGGCGTTGATGTGCCTGGCGGTGGATTCGCCGGTGCCCGAAGATGTTCTGCACGACATTGCAACCAAGGTGAACGCGCGCGACGCTCGGCTGATCGAGCTGAGCGATTAGGGAGAAGGGGAGGTATCGATGCCGTTGCAGCCGGTCGACAAAATCTGGATGAATGGCCAGCTCGTCGATTGGAAGGACGCGACGGTTCACGTACTGACCCACGGGCTGCACTACGGCACCGGCGTCTTCGAGGGCATCCGCTGTTACGAGACGCCTGAGGGGCCTGCCGTGTTCCGGCTGCGCGAGCATCTCGAGCGGCTGCATCGCTCCGGTCGCATCTTTCAAATGGCCATCCCTTACTCGGTGGACGAACTGCTCGCCGCGACCTTCTCGCTCGTCAAGGTCAACGGTCTCCAGTCCTGCTACGTGCGACCGATCGCCTACCGCGGCTACGGCGAGATGGGGATCTACTGCGAGGACGCGCCCATCGACGTGAGCATCGCGGTGTGGCCGTGGGGGAGCTACCTGGGTGAAGAGGGGATGGCCAAGGGCGTCCGCATGATGATGTCCTCGTGGCGCCGTCACGACCCGAACATCATCCCTCCCACCGCCAAGGTCACAGGCGCCTACGTCAACTCGGTGGCCGCCAAGCTCGAAGCCGTCCAGCACGGCTTCGACGAGGCCATCATGTTGAACCCCCAGGGCTATGTGGCGGAGGCCACTGGCGAGAACATCTACATCGTCAAGGGTGGCGAGGTCTTCACGCCGCCGCTGGCATCCGGACCACTGGAGGGCATCACGCGGGACTCGGTCATCACGATCGCGGACGATCTCGGCATGACCGTCAAGGAGGCGCAGCTCAGCCGCGCCGATCTCTACCTGGCCGAGGAGATGTTCTGCAGTGGCACCGCGGCGGAGATCACACCGGTGCGCGAGATCGACGGGCGCGTGCTCGGCGATCCCGGCCCCATCACGACGACGATCCAGCAGAAGTACTTCTCGATCGTCAAGGGCGAAGACGAGAAGTACTACGACTGGCTCGACTTCGTCGAATGACCGACGTTAGAACCCGAATCGAGCCCGCCCCGTCGGGCTCGATTCACGTGGGTAACGCTCGCACCGCGCTGTTCAACTGGCTGGTTGCTCGCCATTCCGGGGGGCAGTTCGTGCTGCGGATCGCCGATACGGATGCCGCGCGCGCCACCCAGGAGAACTACGAGGCGGTGCTCGCGGACATGCGCTGGCTCGGCCTGGCTTGGGACGAGGGGCCCGAGGTCGGTGGTCCTCACGAGCCGTACCGGCAGAGCGAGCGCTTCGAGTTGTATCGCTCCTACGCCGACAGGCTCGTCGCCGGTGGGTTCGCCTACTACGACTACGCGACCTCCGAGGACACCGCTGCCGAACGTAAGGCCGCGCAGAAGGAGGGCCGGAGGCCGGACCACCGAGCGATCGCGGCTGCTCGTAAGGACGAGGGTAATCCGCCCTCCATCCGGTTCATCGTTCCGGCGGAACGCACGATCAGGTTTTCCGACGAGGTGCTCGGGGAAATTTCCACCGACCTCGGTCGCACTCCGGACTTCGTCATCGTGCGCTCCGACGGGAGCCCTACCTACATGCTCGCGGTCACCGTCGACGACTACGAGATGGGCATCACGCACGTGATCAGGGGCAACGACCTCGTCGCCTCGACCGCGCGTCAGTTGTTGATTCGCGAGGCGCTCGGTATCGAGGAGATGCCGGTCTTCGCCCACCTTCCGCTGCTGGTCTCGCCCGACGGCAAACCACTGTCGAAGCGCTGGGGGGACGTGGCCGTGAGCGCGTACCGGGAGCAGGGTTTCCTCCCCGAGGGGATGATCAACTACCTTGCCTTGCTCGGCTGGAGCCTCGACGACCGCACCAACATCTTCTCGATCGATGAGCTGGTCGCCGCTTTTTCGCTCGAGCGCGTGGGCAAGAACCCGGCGGCGTTCGATGTCGACAAACTCGAGTGGCTCAACGGCCACTACATCCGATCCAAGACTCCCGCCGAGCTCGCCGAGGCGCTCGTCCCGTACTGCGTGGCGGCGGGCCTACCGGCCGACTCCAGCGAGGGCCGGCAGATTCTCGAGTCGGTCACACCGCTCTTGGTCGAGCGAATGAAGCGCCTGACCGAGGCGCCGCCCATGGTCCGCTTCCTGTTCACCGACGTGACGCCCGACGAGAAGGCCGCCAGGGCGCTCGAGGGCCAGGGGGAGTACCTCCAAGCGGTTGCCGAGCGTCTCGAGGCGCTCGACAAGTGGATCACCCCGGGCATCGAGGAGACTCTGCGAGAGCTCGCCGCCGAGCGGGAGCTCAAGCCCAAGAAGGCGTTCCAGCCGGTGCGCGCGGCCGTGACGGGCACGCTGATAAGCCCGCCATTGTTCGAGTCACTGGAGATCCTGGGGCGAGACAGGACGCTCGAGCGCGTCCGAGCGCACGCCTGAGAAGCGCGGGCTGGTATTCTTTCAAACCGCCCAGCGCAGGACGCATGAGAGACATTGGGGTGTGGGGTAACCTGGCAGCCCGGCGGATTCTGGTTCCGTTAGTCCTGGTTCGAATCCAGGCACCCCAGCAACTTAAGAGAAGCCAGCGATCGTCTCGACGATCGCGCAACAGCAGAGCGAGGCCCGGTAGTCTAGTTGGCCGAGGACGCCGCCCTCTCAAGGCGGAGACCACGGGTTCGAATCCCGTCCGGGCTACAAACAGAGCACATGAGCTGAGGAGAACCAGCGATCGTCTCGACGATCGCGAGAGGAGTAAGTCGTCATGAATCCGACCGACGTCGTCGAGCGGCCATATCTGCGGGATGACCTGCCGGACTTCGGTCCCGGCGACACCGTCAAGGTTCACGTGCGCGTGGTCGAGGGTGAGCGGCAGCGAGTCCAGATCTTCGAGGGCATCGTGATCCGGCGCCGCGGCAGCAAGCTGTCCGAGACCTTCACCGTGCGCAAGCTCTCCTTCGGAGTCGGCGTCGAGCGCACCTTCCCTCTGCACTCTCCGATGATCGCCACGATCGAACGCGTCAGCCAGGGCGACGTGCGCAGGGCCAAGCTGTATTACCTGCGAGACCGCATCGGCAAGAAGGCCAAGGTCAAAGAGAAGCGTCAGACCTAGTGGAGGCTGCGGCCCCCGCCGAGACCCGAACCGAGGATCGCGACGAACCCACCAAGCACCGTTCGTTTTGGCGCGAGTTCCCCGTTCTTGTGGTCGCGGCCTTCGCTCTCGCTCTTTTGATCAAGACGTTCGTTCTGCAGGCCTTCTACATACCCTCGGGATCGATGATGCCGACGCTCGAGGTCGGCGAGCGCATCCTGGTCGAGAAGGTCACCTATCTCTTCGCAGAGCCCCAGCGGGGCGACGTCGTGGTGTTCGAGCGATCCCTGAACCCCGATGCACCTCCGCCGCCGACCGCAGATGACTCGGTGTTCGACGACGTGGTCAACGCATTCAAGAGCTTGTTCGGCTTCCCGACCGGCGGCGAGCAGGATTTCGTCAAGCGGGTGATGGCCATCGGCGGAGACACGATCGAGGGCCGGGAGGGCGTCGTCTACGTCAACGACGTTCCCGTGGAAGAGCCCTACCTACCTCAGGGAATCGTGACCACAGATTTTCCCCCTCAGAGAGTGCCGTCCGGCCAGATCTTCGTGATGGGCGACAACCGTGGGAATTCCGACGACTCGCGGAGCTTTGGCCCGGTGGACGTCGATGAGGTCGTCGGGGAGGCGTTTCTATCGATCTGGCCTCCAAAGGACTTCGGAACCCTCTAAAAGCCCCTAATCTGTTCACTTCATGTCGACCGTCCAGCAAGTAGCCCGTGAACTAGGCATGACCTCGCAGGAGGTCATCGCTCGTCTCAAAGCAATGGGCCAGCCCGCGGACAGCCATCTGACGCCGGTGGACGACTCCGTGGCGGATCGCCTGAGGCGGGAGACGGGCACGAGCCGGGTGGCCGAGCAGGCTCCCGACATCGAGGGCAATGGAGCGCGGACGGTCGCCTCGTCGCCGGAGGCAGCCGAGGCGACGCACGCCCCCACGAAGGAGGAGCCGGAGAAGAAACCGGCCGAGGAGCCCGCTACCAAGAAGACCGCGTCCGAGCCCGCCAAGAAGAAGAAGCAAAGCAGCTTGTTCAAGCAGATCGCCGAGCTTCCTCTGCTGATAGTGCTCGCCTTCATCATCGCGATCGTCATCAAAATCTTTCTGGTCCAGGCATTCTTTATCCCCTCCGCTTCCATGAACCCGACCCTCGTGCGCGGGGACCGGGTGCTCGTCGAGAAGGTGAGCTATCGCTTCGGGGACCCGGCCAGGGGACAGGTCATCGTGTTCGCGCGCGAGACCGCCGGAGAGGCGCCCGACCTCCCCTGGAGCGAGGACGTGCGCAACTTCTTCCGCGAGCTGCTCGGGCTACCGACCGGTGAGGAAACCGACTTCATCAAGCGGGTCGTTGCGGTGGGTGGCGACGTGATCAGTTACACGGGGAACAACCGGACTCTGGTAGTCAACGGCGACAAGGTGGATGAGCCCTACATCAAGGGGGGCCGGGACACCGGCAGTTCCAAGATCATGTCCTCGACCTGCAAATCGATGAAACTCGAACCGGGAGATGGCGGGTGCCGGGTCCCCGCCGGTACGGTGTTCGTGATGGGCGACAACCGCAGCAACTCCATGGACTCGCGGGTCATCGGTCCCGTGGACGTCGACAAAATCGTGGGCCGGGCGTGGCTCATCATCTGGCCCCCCAAGGATTTCGGCACGCTGTAATGGCCGACGCTCTGGGGTTGATGGAGCGACGTCTCTACGACGCCGGATTCGAGAGAGTCGCGGGGGCGGACGAGGTCGGCCGAGGAGCGCTCGCGGGCCCGCTCGTAGCCGCCGCGGTGATCCTTCCGCCCGACGCGACGATCGAAGGTCTGAGGGACTCCAAGCTCTGCACCAAGCTGCAGCGCGAGCGACTCGCCAAGGAGATAAGGAGTCTCGCTCTCGCATGGTCGGTTGTGCGAGTTCGCCACGACCGGATCGATCGGGACGGGCTCCAGCGCTGCAATCTCCAGGCCCTGCGCCGGGCGCTCAATCATCTCGACGTCGCGCCGGACTACGCGCTGCTCGACTGCTTCAAGTTGAAACGGCTGCCCTACCCGAATCTCGGAGTCAAGAAGGCCGACTACGTGTCGCGCACCGTCGCCGCCGCTTCGATCGTGGCCAAGGTCACCAGGGACGCTGCCATGCGCCGGTACGACCGCCGCTTCCCCGGCTATGGGTTTGCGAGGAATGTGGGTTATGGCACCCGCCAGCATTGGAACGCCCTGCAGCAGAAGGGGCCTTGTGAGATCCACCGCAAGAGCTTCTTCGGGGTGATGGGTTTTCCCGATGAGGATGGTGTCTTCAGACCCCATCCGGCGCGAGACTTGAACCCTGAGGCTGTCGATTCGTACGCCGATTTGATCGACGATTCATACGACCCGGATTACGAGGAGAGGATCGCCAGATGAGCGTCGAGGACCTCGAGAAATACGAGGCCGAGATGGAGCTTCAGCTCTACAAGGAGTACAGGGACGTGCTCCCGATGTTCAAGTTCGT
>JBOGWV010000260.1:0-2631 GCA_050693975.1 Actinomycetota bacterium | reverse complement strand
GATCACGGGCACGTTGTCCGCGTACGTTGCCATCTGGGTAAAGCCGTGCCACACGACGGCCGCATCTCGTTCGATCCAGTCGCTCATATCGGCATGACAATAAGTCACTGCTGCGAGTGGGGGAGCGGCTGAAGATGGATTTCTTGTTCGATCTCGGGGGACCGCTGGCGGCCGTGCTGGTGTTCGTGTTCGCCGCGGCCGAAGGGGGATTGCTCATAGGCCTGTTTCTTCCCGGGGAGGCGCCGCTGCTGATCGCCGGAGTGCTTGCCTTTCAGGGAAGGGTGTCACTCGTAGTCATACTGCTGGGTGCGTGTCTGGGCGCGGTGATTGGTGACTCGCTTGGCTACTGGTTGGGCCGTCGCTACGGCCGGCGACTCGAGACGACAAGGCTAGGTCGCAAGATCGGTGAGGCGCGCTGGGACAAGGCGCGCGCCTACCTGCAGCAAAGTGGGGGCAAGGCCGTCTTTCTTGGTCGCTTCCTGAGCATCTTCCGCACGCTCGTCCCTCCGGTCGCAGGTATGGCCGGCATGCCCTACCGCAAGTTCGTAATGTTCAACGCCCCTGCGGCCATTGCATTCTCGGGCGGACTGGTGTTCGCCGGCTACCTGGCGGGTGGAAGCTGGCACGTCGTGGAGAACTACGTCGGGCAAGCGAGTCTGGTCCTGCTCGTACTCGTCGGTGTCGTGGCGCTGTTCGTGTTGGCCGCAAAACGAGTTGCCGGGAACTATGGACTAGTCCGCGCGCGACTCGACGCTTTGCTTGATCGTCCCAGGGTCCGGTCGTTGCGCCGGCGCTACGACAAGCAGATTGCGTTCATGACTCGTCGCTTCGATCCCGGAGCTCGCTTCGGCTTGGAGATGACGGTCGGCATCGGCATCATCATCGTCTTTGGTTTCGCCTTCGGTACTGTGCTCGAAGAGGTCCTCGAGAGCGAGACGGGCTTCTTCGATGGTCCGATCCTCGACTGGCTCGCCGCTCACAGATCACCGGGCCTGAATGAGGCCATGAGAATTACGACCGCCTTCGGCGGGGCCCTGGTCGCCCTGTCGATCATGAGCGGGGCGATCGTGTTCGCGTACACCAAGACCCGGAATCTGATGATCCCGGCGTTTCTTTCGTTCTGTCTGATCGGCGCACTCGGGCTTTCGCCGCTCATCAAGGTGCTGGTCGGTCGCCCCCGCCCCGACTTCTCGCAGATAGTGGATGCCGGAGGACTTGCCTTTCCGAGCGGACACGCGACCACGTCTGCGATCTTGGGGGCCGGGATCGCCTACGCACTCACGCGCAAAAGGAGCTGGCGAGGCGCGGTCTGGATTTGGACCGCGGCCGGCGTTGCCTCCTTTTTGATTGGGTTCTCGCGCCTCTATCTCGGAGTCCACTGGCCGAGCGATGTTATCGGCGGCTGGGTGCTTGGCCTGGCGTGGGTCGCGATCGGAGCAGTACTTGCGAACCTAGCGTGGGATCAGAGGGCGGGATCGCGCGTGGAGGAAACCGCCCCTTCGGACGCTCCGTCCGGTGCGTTTACGAGTACGCGATAACGCGGCACGGACCACCCGAACCTTCTTCCCAGGGCACGACACCGACGAACGCCGTGGTGCCCTTGGGCCGGAGCTTGCCCAGATTCGCGAGGTTCTCGATTCCGTAGCGGTCCGACCCCAACCACGTCAAATGCACATCGAAGGTCGCGGACTCACCGTTGTCGAGGCTCAGGGTGTCCACCCCGATCGCCCGCACCGAACGGTGGGCCAGAAGCCACTTGACCGCTTCGATCCCGAAGCCGGGGAAGTGGTAGGTGCCGTTCGCGTCGGCGTTCTTGAAGGCTTCGGGGTCGGGAAGCCGTTCTTCCCAACCCGAGTACATGAACACGCCGGCGTTCTTGGGAATTCGTCCGTGACGCTTCTCGTAGCGAACGAGATCGTCGGGCGTCACTACCGCGTCCGGGTCCTCGGACGCCCTCTTGGATATGTCGATGACGGCCACCGGTACGAGCAGCTCGTTCGGCGAGAGCTCGGGCACAAGCCTGCCTCCCGACACGAAATGGCCCGGCGCGTCCATGTGCGTCCCTGAGTGTTCCTCGAACGTCCACCCCTGCGCGTAGAACCCGTTCTCCTCGACCGTCACAAGCGTCTTGCGGGTGGGCACGTTGCCCGTGTAAACGGGGAAGCCTGCCGCGAAGGTGTGCGTCAGATCCATGGAGCGCTTAGCGCGAATCCTGCGTGCCACTGCAGTCGAGGGCGTCAACGATGCGGTGACCCCGGCGGCGCCGGCCGCGGTGAGAAATGATCGGCGGCTGAGCGATGGGACACCCTCGATCCGGGCTCGCTCGGAAACCTTCTCGATGGTTCCAGGAAGACACATGTCCTACTCCCCCCTGAGCTTTGGACGACCCGAAAGGTCAACGTAACCGCCTCGAGGGATGGCGAACAAGTGAAGCCCGTCGAGGGGGGTTGCGCCGACAAGGGGCGGTATTCTGCGGCACCGGAGCGGCTACATTGGTAGCCCGCCTGGCGGCGTGGCCGAGTGGTTTAGGCAAGGGCCTGCAAAGCCCTGCACAGCGGTTCGATTCCGCTCGCCGCCTCTTTGACCTACCCATTGCCCCAACCACCGCGCTCAGCGGTCGTTCGGCATCTC
>JBOGWV010000259.1:0-3395 GCA_050693975.1 Actinomycetota bacterium | reverse complement strand
GCTCCAAATTATGAGGTCCGCCTTTACCAGTGAGCGCGGTACGCCTAGGTGGGGGCCGGGAAGCGGCTCCGGAACCGGTTCGGGCTTCGGGAACGGAGGCTTCGGCGGAGGGAACGGATCAGGCTCCGGCTCGGGGCCTGGACCAGGAGGAGGAATAGGGTGCTCGGCAAAGGTTTCAAGTACGCTCGGCACTACCACCCCTCCGTTCAACTTCTGCTTGCCTGAGTAGTTTGAAAGCTGATCCCCCAGAAGCTCCCCGGCCTCGTTGCGGCCACGAAACCGTTTGTCACTCATCGCCGCCGAGTCACTTCGACCGCGTCCCTCTTGTTCGGAGGCACCTCACCGGGCAGGTGTAGGAGATTGTCCACATCGATAACGCCTGGGGTGTTCTTGACGTCCTCCTCTAGAGAGGAAGCCTGCCGAGAATCGTCGACCTCTCCACGAAGCACGACGACGCCGTGCTTGAGTGGTCCGGGCAACTGGGCTGACACGTTTTCGACCTGTCCCGGGCTCATGTGGCTGCCGAGCAGCGTTAGCGTCGCAATGGTTGCTTGTTCCGCCGACTTCTTATCCTCAAGACCGGCGCCGTCCCCGACGCTCTTGAGAAACGTCTCGTAGTCTATTTTCTTCTCCTTCCGACATGACCTGCTCATGGACCGCGATACCCATGCCTCCGGTCGCCGAATAGCAAGCCGACCGGTCGCGCCACTCCATTCAGGCGCAGCCTCTCAAGGTCTCTGCCAAATGGGGGACTCCTCGGGTTTCCATGGGTTGTTCTTCGCGACCTCAGGCATGGATGACCTGGTGAGGCCGCAGAGAGACGGGTCGGGCAAGGGAACGCGAAACGTCCACCGCTGAGAAACGCGGCGCGCACGCGCCGCTCCCTTAGGTTTCGAGCTTGCGAGAGCCGAGACCCAAGGAGGACACGTGCGCGCCACTACTGCATTCAACAAGATGTGTGCCATCCCCGGAGCCACTGTGGCGGGGGTGACCTTTGCTCCCGAGGGCGTGGTCGTGTCGCTCCGTCGGTGCTTCAGAAAGCTCACCTGCCCATGCGGGCTGCAAACCCGAGCGACCTACGACTCGTCGATCCGGCGCTGGCGCCATCTTGACCTCGGATCGTGCCGACTGCTGCTCGAGTGTGAGATCCGCCGCCTCCACTGTCCTTTCTGCGAGCGGGTCCGCACCGAGCAGGTCCCCTGGGCGCGTCCCGGAGCGCGCCACACCCGTGACCTCGAAGATGTCGTCGCGTTCCTGGCCCAGCGGGTCGACAAGACCACCATCGCCCGGCTGTTGCGGATCTCCTGGGAGGCGGTCGCGAACATCGTCATGCGAGTCGTTGACGACAAGATCGACGACTCCCGCCTCGATGGCCTCTACCGCATCGGCGTCGACGAGGTCAGCTATCGCCAGGGCCACCGCTACCTCACGGTCGTCGCCGACCACGACAACGGCGGCGCTGCAGTGTGGGCCGCGGAGGGCAAGAAGTCAGAGACGCTCAAGGCCTTCTACGACGAGCTCGGGGACGAGAGGAAAGCCACCCTCCAAGCGGTGTCGCTCGACATGGGCAGCGCTTACGCAAAGGCGACGACCGAGGAGGCTAGCCACGTCACCCAGTGCGTGGATCCCTTCCATGTCATCCAACTCGCCAACACCGCGATCGACAAGGCCAGACGACGGGCGTGGAACGTAGAACGGCGCACCAACCCCAAATCCACGCGCCCTCGCGGCCGGCCGCGCAAGGGATCACCGCCGCCCGAGCCGGACAGATCCCGCTGGGTCAAGCACGCCCGGTGGGCGTTGCTCAAGGATCCGGACGATCTCAACCACACGCAGCGCGACGTGCTCGACAAGTTGCGCCGCGAACGGTCCCTGCTATATCGGTGCTGGCAGCTCAAAGAAGGCCTGCGCGACCTCTACAGACTCCGTCGACCTCAGGATGCGCCGCTGCATCTCGACTGGTGGTTGGCGTGGGCGTGTCGCTCGCGCATCCCCTCATTCGTGATGCTCTCTCAGACCATCCGAGCCAACCGCGACCGGATCCTCGCGGCGGTCGAGCTCCGCCTATCGAATTCGAAGCTTGAGGGACTGAACAGCAAGATTCGCTTGATCAACCACCGCGGCTACGGGCACCACTCGGCAGCCGCGCTGATCTCGATGATCTACCTCTGCTGCGGCGGGATCACCGTCCAGCTACCCACAGAAAGGTGAGGAGAACCCCAAATGGGTCCTTTTACTCGGAGCTCGGCCCGGGTAAAAGCACTGCTTGGGGCAGGAGCGCGTTCGAGTCTAAGAAGAGGAGTTGCTTCGCACGCCAGGGCAGACTCCAAATCCTGCCCGCCTCGATCATTTCGCCTGGGAGGCTGGTAACAGATGGGCGCGAGACTCGTCTACGCCAAGATCATCGATCGAAATCTGTTCTCTGCGCGAGGGGGAAGAGTTGAGCCAGGGCTTCTGAATGATGTCGTGGTCGGCGAGGAGGGCGACGTAGCCGGAGCCTTTTTCGTGCTTAGAGCTTGGACCGACGACGAGGGTGCTATGACCGAGCTGGTGGTTGGAGTCGCCGGGCGGCCAGATGATGTACGAAAGCGTCCCCCGGGAGTTCTATCTACCGACTCGCGAGCACGTGGAGCAGCTCCAAGACGAAATTTCCGATCTGAAGATTGCCGACGCAGCCGACAATACACAGCGGCGTTTTCACTTGATGAGAACGAGGTCGCGAGGCTGACATTCCCCATTCGCGTTGGCGACGAGCCAGCGATTGAGACCTGATGCAGATTGTGAGCGGCCAAGAGAGGATCGAGCCATGACGCCAATGACGACCGGCATGCGCGGTTACGGACCCTTCAAATGGATATTTGCCCTCCTGGCTCGCTTTAAGAAGAAGACGGACTAAGTGGCCGACGGGGATTCGATAAGTCACGCTCGCACGTGAGGCTAGTTCTCTTGGGCTAGCCCAAGAACCGACCGGACGTGGAGCCGGAATCGTTGGCCGGTTTCGGCTCGGGCAAAGGCGTCATGCAAACCGCGCTAGAAAGCGGTGCGTCATCTTCGATGTACACGGTCCCGCTGACACACCGGGCAAAATGATGTGGATCCCATCCCGCAACCCCTTCCGATCAGGGCTGCTCTTTAACCCGTTTGACGTCGCACAGCGACACACCCCGACTCCTCTGACCTCTTCCCTATTCCGGCCCGAGGCGCCTGTCAAGGCCACGAGAATTCCACCTCTATCTTGAAGAGGAACTTTTCTCCGTTGGCTTCATCGTCATACCGAGTGGCATTCGAGCGGCACGATGAATGGTTGTGGTTCGAGTGACGATCACCATTGCTCTGGCCGGAGACATCATGCTGGGTCGCGGAACGGCCGAGGTGTTAGACCACCGGCCGCCGGA
>JBOGWV010000258.1:0-10412 GCA_050693975.1 Actinomycetota bacterium | reverse complement strand
CCAAGGAACGTGAGGTGGATCTGCCGGCCGGGTCGTTCACGACCGATCCCTGGGAGGTCGTTGCGGACCCCTCGATTCAAATCGTGGTCGAGGCAATCGGCGGCATCGAGCCCGCGCTCGACCTCATCCTCGAGGCGATAAAGAACGGCAAGCACGTCGTCACTGCCAACAAAGAGTTGATCTCCACGATGGGGAGAGATGTGGTCGGGGCCGCGGAGGCCGCGGGTGTCGACGTGCTGTTCGAGGCTTCGGTCGGCGGAGGCATCCCGATTCTTCGTCCGATGAAGGAATCGCTTGCAGGCGATCGCATCCGGCGGGTAATGGGGATCGTCAACGGGACGACCAACTACATACTCACTCGCATGTCCGAGCGCGGCGAGGGGTTCGCGGAAGCGCTGGCCACCGCAGAGGCGCTCGGTTACACGGAACTCGATCCGAGCGCCGACATCGAGGGCTACGACGCCGCTCAGAAGACCGCGATTCTCGCGTCGATCGCCTTCAACGCGCTGGTCGTGGCAGGCGACGTTCATCGGGAGGGCATCACTCGTGTCGCCGCGAGCGACATCGCCGCGGCTCACGAGCTCGGCTACGAGGTCAAGCTGCTGTCGGTCGCAGAGATAGAAGACGGAGCCATCTCCGCACGCGTACATCCCGCCATGATTCCGAAGACGCATCCGCTGGCAAGCGTGCGCGATGTCTTCAACGCCGTCTTCGTCGAGGGCGAGGAGTCGGGGGAGCTCATGTTCTTCGGGCGCGGCGCCGGCGGTGGCCCAACGGGCTCCGCCGTGGTTGGCGACGTGGCCGAGATAGCTCGGCACATCGTGAGCGGAGGAACCTCGGTTGGGTGGACGCACAGGGAGCGAGCCAAAATCACTCCGCACGACGGCATAAGGGTGCGTTACTACGTCGTGCTGTCGGTGCTCGACCAGCCCGGAGTGCTATCGACGGTCGCGGGTGTGTTCGCTCGTCATGGCGTTTCCATAGCGAGCGTAAGACAGGAGGGTTCGGGGGACGAAGCCTCGCTCACGCTCATCACTCACGTCGGTACCGAGGGTCAACACGGTCTGACCCTCCGTGAGTTGCGCGAGCTGGACGTCGTCAGAGCCATCAACTCGAGCGTGCGGGTCGTGGGAACGGAAGAGTTGTGAACGAGCGCGGCGGCGGACGGTCGGACGTCCGCCACAACACCGGGACCGGCGCCCTGACGGTTGCGGGCAGGCGGGGTCTCATTCGCCGCTGGCACGAGCATCTCCCTGTGACCGACGCGACTCCTGTGGTCACGCTCGACGAGGGCGACACGCCCCTCATCTACTCGGAGCGACTCTCGACCGAGGTGGCCGCCGAGGTGTGGCTCAAGTACGAGGGGCTCAACCCCACAGGGTCCTTCAAGGACCGCGGCATGACGCTCGCCATATCGAAGGCACTCGAGGAGGGGAGCAAGGTCGTCGTCTGTGCCTCGACGGGCAACACCAGTGCATCGGCTGCGGCCTACGCGGCGCGCGCCGGTTTGATCTGTGCGGTGCTGATTCCCGAGGGCAACGTCGCACTGGGAAAACTCGCGCAGGCTTTGGTTCACGGTGCGCGAGTGCTCGAGATCGAGGGCAACTTCGACGAAGCGCTCGACCTCACCAAACAGATGGGCGAAAGCCATCCGATCACGATCGTCAACTCGATAAACCCCTTCCGCATCGAGGGTCAAAAAACCGCGGCCTTTGAGGTCGTCGAGGCCCTGGGTCGCGCCCCAGACCTCCACGTCATGCCGGTCGGCAACGCGGGCAACATCACGGCCTACTGGCGCGGCTACAACGAGGCGCGTACCCACGGGTGGAGCAGCGGTCTACCTCGCATGCACGGGTTTCAAGCCGAGGGCGCGAACCCCATCGTGCGCGGCCGGCCGGTGAGCGATCCTCGAACGATTGCGACCGCCATCAGGATCGGCAACCCGGCCTCGTGGCACGGTGCTACCGACGCGGCCGGCGAGTCGCAGGGCTCGATCTGTTCGGTGCGGGACAAGGAGATCCTCGAGGGCTATCGCTCGCTCGCACAGGAGGGCATTTTCGTCGAGCTCGCCTCGGCGGCGAGCGTGGCGGGCCTCCGTCAGATGAGCGAACGCGATCTCATCCCGGCCGGAGCCACCGTCGTCTGCGTGCTCACGGGACACGGGCTCAAGGATCCCGACTGGGCCATCGCGGGGGCGCCCCAGCCCGGTCGCGTGCCCGCGGACATCGATTCCATCCTCGAGCGACTTGACTTAGCCTGATGCGCTACGAGCGATCGTCTCGACGATCGCGTGCGGGAGGGAAACAGAGATGAGCGACCAACAGGGAAACCCACCGGCCGGCGGGCCACCCGATCAGCCGCCCCCAGGCCAGCCCCCACCGGGTGGTTACCCGCCCCCGCAGCCGCCTCAGGGCTACCCTCCCGCCTATCCTCCGCAACAGGCTCCTCAGCAGCCATACGGTTACCCGCCCCCCGGTTATCCCCCCGCCGGTTACGGCCCCCCGCAGGTTCAGCCGCCCAACAACGGCTACGCGGTAGCGGCGCTCATCTGCTCGATCGTCGGAGTCCTCTTCATCCTCCCCGTCATCGGGCCCATCCTCGGGATCGTGTTCGGCAACACCGCCAAGAAGCAGATCGCCCAGTCGCAGGGACGCGAGGGGGGCGAGAACCTGGCGCAGGCCGGGGTTGTATTGGGGTGGATCGGGATCGGCCTGAACGTCCTGGTGTTCCTGTTCTTCCTCTTGGTGTTCGTGGGCCTGTTCGCCTTCCTCGATAGCACCAGCGAGATCATCGAACGCTTCCCGACGATGACACCCAGTCCCTGACTAGTGGGGCATGCCACAACGTGAACCAGCCGGCGAACGATTACAGACATAGCCCCTATCAGCCCGGGTATCCGGTTCGGCCCCGCACCAACGGCCTCGCGATCACCTCGCTGGTGTTCGGAGTTCTGGGCTTCCTCGTGCTTCCGATCGTCGGATCGCTCGTCGGCATCGCATGCGGCATCCCGGCCAAGCGCTCGATTGAACGCTCCAATGGGAGAGAGACGGGGCGTGAACTCGCCATCGCGGGCATCATTCTCAGCTCGGTCGGCCTTGCCACGTGGGGTGGACTGTTGTTGTTCGGCTTCGGCGTCGGCGCGATGCAATCGATCTTTGTCTAGTGCGAGCCGACCCGCCTGCACCTCCGCCCTTCGCTCGTTACTCAGACGGACCCAATCCCGAGCCGTTGCCGGCAGATAAGGCCTGTCCCGCCTGCGCAGAGGTGGTGCGCGCCGAGGCCGTGGTGTGCCGGTTCTGTCACTACGACTGGCGAACCGGCTCGTTCGCCGGCATGCGCCCGCGCACCAACGGTCTCGCGACGGCATCGCTCATTTTGGGCATCGTGTCGGTGATGGGCTTCGTCTTGGTACCGCTATCCGCCCTCGGGGGAGCGCTCGCGTTGATCATGGGAGCGGTGGCCAGGCGGCAGATAAGGAAGTCCGGTGGGGTCGTGGTCGGAGCCGAGTTGGCGGGCTTCGGACTCGCTCTCGGTATCGTTGCTCTCGCGGTTGCAGCCGTTCTCGGGCTGCTCGCATACGTACTGGACATAGAGGCGATCACGGTCAACGTGTCCGGGTTCTAATGATGCGACTTCAAAGGGGGAGCAGATGCCGGCAGCAGTGAAGGTTCGAGTACCCGCGACCGTGGCGAACCTCGGCCCGGGCTTCGACGCGCTGGGCGTGGCGATTCGAATGCACCTCGAGATCGATATCGAGCCCCGGCGCGACTCCGTCGAGATCATGGTGGAGGGAGAGGGGGCCGAACAGCTCCCGGCCGACGACACGAACCTGGTCGTACGGTCGATGAACGTGTTCTTCGATCACGTCGGGCGCAGGCCCGCGGGCTACGCGGTGCGCGTCAAGAACCCAATCCCTCTGGGTGCCGGTCTGGGCTCTTCGGCCGCGGCCGTGGTGGGTGGAATCATCGCGGCACGAGCCCTGACCAACAGAACCGTCTCGCAGATGGAGACCATGCAACTCGCCAACGATATCGAGGGGCATCCCGACAACGTGTTGCCCGCGCTGCTCGGCGGCCTTGTCGTGTGCTACCGCTCAGAGAACGATGAGCTGCGGCACTATCGCACCGAGCCCAACGACCGACTGGTGCCCATAGTCGCGGTGCCGCGCGAGGGTTACTCCACCACCGAGGCACGCAAGGCACTTCCGTCAGACGTGGCCTTCGCAGATGCTCAGTTCACGGCGTCCAGGGCCGCGTTGTTGGTCGCGGCGATGACCCAGGGGGCCGGCGCGGACGTCCTGGCCGATGCGATGAACGACAGGCTGCACGAACCTCACCGCCTGAAGCTCATGCCCGAGACCTTTGCCGTTCACTCAGATCTCCGCAAAGCCGGTCTCGCGGTAGCGCTGGCGGGGGCGGGACCCTCGCTTCTGATAGTCGTGCCCCGCACCGAGGCCGCCACGAGGGCCGAGCAGGTTCGCAGGGTATGCCGCGCGCGTGAAGCCGGGTGGCGAGTATTCGTCAGCGAGTGGGAGTCCTCAGGAGCGACCACGCTCCCTTAGACGACCCCACTAGCTGCGCCCGGTGAGACGGTCCTTCAGCGACGGCTTCTCGGATGTGGTTTCAGCGTCGGTGGGAGGCGGAGCCGCCCGTGGCGTCCTTTGGGGAGTGGTCGGTTGTGCTCCTGTCGAGGTCCCGTGGTCGGTCACGACCGGCTCATTTGCGGTGGTGACCCGGCCGGGTGCGGGCGGCGCGGGAGCGGCGACCGGTGCCGCGGCGGGACCGCGTCGCGTTTCGGCACGCTGCGCCAGACGACGTCGTTCCTCGACCGCGCGCGCGTCCCCTTCGTCGGTGCGCGCCCCCCGGTGCTCCACAACGGGGGCCCCGGCGACGGCATGTTCTTCGACTACGCGTCGCTCGAGCTTGGTGTGCCAGCGCGATCCGAGCATGCCACCAACGATTCCGCCGACGAACATTGCGACGAGGGCGGCGATGCCGATGCCCATGCCGAAGTCAACGATGCTGTTCTCTTCGACCGGCAAGCGAGCGGTATCCAACGGCACGTTCAGCTGGGCGGTTGCTCCGAGGGCCGACGCGATTGCGCCCACTGCAAGCGCGATCAGAACTGCCAGCAGAGGGACGAGCAGGCCGTTGGCGAAGCCGGCTCCTCGACCCATTCGTCCTGCGGTGTAGCCACCCCAGAGATAGGCGAGGAACTGGGCGACGACGAGTGCGATTCCGGTTGCTATCCCCGCGTTGACCGCGTCGGTGGTTGTGACCTCATCCAAGGACGTGCCGGTGGCCACCAGCACCCCGCCCACCAGAGCACTGAGCAGGAACATGGCGCCCAGCGCAACTACCACTCCGGTCAGGATCGCTCCGAGGGATATGCCCCCGCGGGCCAGCGGCATTCGATCTTCTCTAACTTCTTCGTGGGTGTGGATCCGGTGATCTCTTTTTCTCTTGAACATGACCGCCCCCTGACGTGACACTGCCTATGGTGTCCTCTTAATGTCCCCATCCGTGGGGTGTCCTAACTAATTCCCCGGTAGGAGGAATTCCATTCGCTACGTGGTGGTTATAGATGGGGAGCATTACCCCCCCGTAATTCAGGGGGCGTTCGAGAAGCTCGAGGCGGATGGGCATTCGATAGCAGCCGCGGTCATGGCCGGCGGCAAGGAGAAGATCTCCGCCGAGGGCCTGACCCATATCGGCTCGGTCACGGTTAGGAGCCATTCGGACCCCCGCAGAGCCCTCGCGGCTGCCATCTCGGAGTTGCGCCCGGAGATGGTGCTCGATCTCTCCGACGAGCCTGTGCTCGACTACCGCCGCCGCCACCAGATGGCCTCCGTATCGCTCTTTCACCAGGTGCCCTACGCCGGGGCGGACTTTCGTTTTGACCCACCACCTCGGCCACACCTGGCGACCGCGCCCTCGATGGCGATCATCGGAACGGGGAAACGGACCGGCAAGACGGCCATCGCCGGTTACGCGGCACGAACGCTTACCGCTGCCGGGCGGAAGCCCGTGGTGGTCGCCATGGGTCGAGGAGGGCCCGAGGAGCCTGAGGTGCTGCGCGGCGACGAGATCTCCTTGACCCCGGCGGACCTCCTGGACTTGGCCGCGGCGGGCAGGCACGCAGCCTCGGATTACGTCGAGGATGCCTTTCTCGCCCGGGTGCCCACGGTGGGTTGCAGGCGCTGTGGAGGGGGCCTGGCCGGCGCCGTGGACGTCACCAACGTGCCACAGGGAATCGAGATCGCCAACTCTCTCGGCGGCGACCTGCTGCTGCTGGAGGGATCGGGGGCCTCCATACCTCCGGCTCACGCCGATGTCACGGGGCTCGTGATCCCAGCCCATGTGCCGGACGAGTACCTGGTCGGCTACCTGGGCCCCTACAAGTTGTTGCTTGCGGACTTCGTGGTGGTTACTATGTGTGAGAACCCCTTCGGGTCTCCCTCCCAGGTATCTTCCGTTACCTCTCGAATCGAACAGGCATTCCGTTCTACGGGTGACGATGGAGCACCCCGGAGGAAACTGCGGGTGGTTCGCACCGTCTTTCGACCTACCCCCTCTAGCGGCGTCGATGGCGCGGATGTATTCGTCGCTACGACGGCTCCCGAGGTGGCGGGTCAAGCCATTGCGAGGCACCTGGAACAACAACACGGGTGCAGGGTGGTGGGCATCTCTCATTCGCTGTCCGACAGAAAGAGGCTCGAGGCGGAGCTCGAGGATCTTCGGGAGCGTGCCGACATCTTGTTGTGCGAGATCAAGGCGGCTGCCATTGACGTGGCAACCAGACGGGCAATGGACGCGGGACTCGAGGTCGTCTACATGGACAACGTGCCTTTCGGGATAGGGGACGACGACCCCCGCGAGATCGTCGAGTGGGGAGCAAGCATCGCTACGCAGCGCTTTACGAACGGGAAATCATGAAGGAAGCGAGACGCAAACGAATAGTCATCGCGGAGAGCGAGCACGGGCTTCCGTTCTCCAAAGGCATGACCGCGTCTTCGCTGATGATGACCGGACTGGGTCCGGCGCGCTCGTACCAGGTGGCTAACAAGATCGAGCAAGAGATGCTGGCGAGCGGTCTCGAGCAGGTCAGCCAGGAGCAGTTGGTCGAGATCACGCTCGAGATACTGCGGCGCGAGGCAGGGGACCACTATGCCGAGGCCTTCATCAAGTGGCAGTCAGTCGCCGAGCTCGACATCCCGCTCATCATCCTGATCGGTGGAGCCACCGGGGTGGGAAAGTCGACGGTGGCGACGCAGCTTGCGTCCCGCCTGGGCATCACGCGCGTGGTCTCGACCGACGCCGTTCGCGAGGTGTTGCGTAGTGCGTTCACCCCCGAGATGTTCCCGACGTTGTACTCGTCGAGCTTCGAGGCCGATAAGGCGGTGCGGCAGCCCATCCCGCATTCGGGCGATCGACTCATCATCGGTTTCCGCGAGCAGGCCGCGGCGGTGGCCGTCGGCGCTCAGTCGCTGATCACTCGCGCCATTGCCGAGGGCACCGACCTGATTCTCGAGGGCGCTCATCTGGTGCCGGGATTCATCGAGAGTCTGGACGAGATCGATCACACCAAGGCGGTGGTCGTCTCGGTGCTGATCACCGTCGACGATGAGGACTTGCATCGCAGCCACTTCTTCCGCCGGGGACGCGACACCAGGCATCGCAGCGAACGACGCTATCTCAACAACTTCAAGAAGATCAGAAGGATTCAGAAGTACATGATCACGTCGGCGCTGATGCGCGGGGTGCCCGTTGTGTCTCACCTCGACCTGGACCAGACGCTGTCGGAGACCCTCGACCACGTCATCAACCAAGCGTTGAAAGCGGTGGCGGTGGGGGACGTGCTCGTGGACGACGAGAACGAAAAACTGCTTGAACGCGCGGTCGAAGTCATCGATCGCGAGAAGCTAGAAGGGAGCACCTCTCATGAAATTGTTTCTTGACACCGCCAACCTCGACGAGATCAGCGAGGGCGTTCGTTGGGGTGTTCTGAGGGGTGTGACCACCAACCCCACTCTCATCGGCAAGGAGAACGCCGATTTCCTTCCGCTGGTGAAGGAGATCTGCTCGATAGTCGAGGGTGACGTTTCGATCGAAACGATCGGCGACGACACGGACAAGCTGGTCGCGCAGGGCCGGGAGATCGCACAGATCGCGGACAATGCCGTGGTCAAGGTGGCCACCACGCCCAACGGACTGGCCGCGACTCGACGGTTGTCCGACGAAGGAATCAAAGTCAATATGACCCTCTGCTTCAGCGCCACACAGGCGATCCTGTGCGCCGAGGCGGGTGCGTACATCATGTCTCCGTTTTTGGGTAGGCTTGATGACATCGCTACGGATGGACTTCGTGTCCTATCCGACATCTGCGAGATCTACGCCGTTCAGGGCTACACGACTCAGGTTCTGGCCGCGAGCTTGCGTCATCCCCTTCACGTCGTGGAGGCCGCACGTATGGGATCGGACATAGCGACGATGCCGTTCAAGGTTTTCGAATCACTTGTGAAACACCCACTCACCGACTCGGGCTTCGATCGTTTTCTGAGCGATTGGAAAGAGGCGATGCCACACCTCGGCGAGCTACTTCCATCAATGCAGGAGGCCTAAGTGGCTGACACGTTGGACCGTTCGGTACTCGAATCAAAGGCAGTTACCGAACTCAAGCAAATTGCCAAGTCCCTCGACCTCAAGGTCTCGGGGCTGAAGAAGGCAGAGATAATCGAGAAGATCGCGGGAACCGGCAACGGCTCCTCTAGCGATCGTCTCGACGATCGCGCCAAGAAGATCGCGGCGCCCTCGACCCCAAAGGGAGCCGACCAGGCCAATGGGTCTCCCCCCAAGCCGCGCGAGCCGGCTCCCTCCGGTGAGCGCAAGCGCGAGCAGGCCCCTCCGCTCAACGGGGGGGAAGTGCAGAAGGACCAGTCCGGAGCCAAGCCTCAGCCCGACCAAAGCCGCAACCACCAGAGCGGGTCCAAGGCGCGGTCCGAGGGGCGGCAGTCGAGTGGTGTTCGCGACGACGGAGCGGTCGACGACCGGGACTCCGGCTCGCGCGGGGGCGAAAATCGTCAAAACAACAAGGATCGGGGCCGCGGGCCGAAGGGACGCGGTGACAACCGCACGCGCCCACGCGAGAAGGCCGAGCCACAGGGCGGCGGACGCCGTCGCAGGCGTCGCCGCGGGGGCGGGGGCGGGGGCGGCCAGCACTTCATGCGCGACGAGTCGTGGGAAGACCTCGAGGCCGAGGACGATCCGAACGCCGAGGTTCGTACTGGGATTCTCGACCTTCTGCCCGAGGGTTACGGCTTCCTGCGCACGACCTCATATCTTGCCGGCGACAAGGACGTCTACGTTTCGGCCAGCCAGGTTCGACGCTTCAGGCTCCGCAAGGGCGACGAGGTCACCGGTTCGGTGCGTTCGCCCAAGGATTCCGAGAAGTACCAGGCGCTGCTGAAGATCCACAGCATCAACGACGTCGAACCCGACGGTGTGCAGAGCCGGCCCCGGTTCGGAGACCTGACGCCGCTGTATCCCGAGGACCGGCTGACGCTGGAGAACACCGAGGACACCAAGGCCACCACCGCGCGCATCATCGACCTCATAGCTCCGATCGGTAAGGGTCAGCGCGGGATGATCGTCAGCCCTCCGAAGGCGGGCAAGACGACGGTGCTGCAGCAGATCGCCAACGCGGTACGAGTTAACAACCCTGAGGTGCACCTCATCGTGCTGCTCGTCGACGAGCGTCCCGAAGAGGTAACCGACATGCAGCGCAGCGTCGAAGGCGCGGAGGTCATCTACTCGACCTTCGACCGGCCCTCCGACGATCACATCCAGGTCACCGAGCTCACCCTCGAGCGCGCCAAGCGACTCGTCGAAATGGGCAGGGACGTGATGATCGTCCTCGACGGGATCACCCGTCTGAGCCGGGCCTATAACCTGGCGACGCCGGCGTCCGGGCGCATCCTGTCCGGTGGTGTCGACTCGACCGCCCTCTACCCGCCAAAGCGTTTCTTCGGCGCCGCCCGCAACATCGAGCACGGCGGGTCGCTCACGGTCCTGGCCACCGCGCTCGTCGAAACCGGATCGCGTATGGATGAGGTCATCTTCGAGGAGTTCAAAGGGACGGGTAACTGGGAGCTCAAGCTGGATCGCAAGATGTCCGAGAAGCGCATCTTCCCGGCCATCGACATCCAGGCTTCGGGAACGCGCAAGGAGGAATTGTTGTTCAAGCCTGAGGAACTGCAGATCGTGTGGCGGCTGCGACGTGTGCTGCACGGTCTCGAGGGCGGCGGGGCGCTCGAACTGCTCATCGACAAGATGAAGTCGACCGTCAGCAACGCCCAGTTCCTGCGGGAGATCGCCAAGGTGCCCGTCAAGGGCGACTAGTCAAAGCTGAGGTCC
>JBOGWV010000257.1:0-40738 GCA_050693975.1 Actinomycetota bacterium | reverse complement strand
GGGCCTAAAGCGTAAGTCGGAGACTGATGGAGGATGGACAGGATGAAGGCTGATCTCGCGGCGTCCAAGTCGGTGGTTATGTGCGCGGTTACCGCGGTGGTCGTGCTGGCCTCATGTGGGGGCCCCGCCACGACCACGGAGACCGATGCACGATCGGCGCCTGCAAGCAGCCCCTCCGAGGGTGGCTCCGGTACGGGGATCCCGGCCCCCGACTTCTCCTTCGAGACCTTCGAGGGCGAGTCCTTCAGCCTGGCGGAACAGCGCGGGACCCCCGTGGTTCTGAACTTCTGGGAGTCGTGGTGACCGGTTTGCCGGGGCGAACAGCCCGATCTCAACCAGTTGGCTGAGGAATACGAGGGCAAGGCGATCTTCGTCGGCGTTTCCAATAACGACACGATCGAAGACGGCGAGGCCTACGTCGAGGAGTTCGGTGTGCCCTACGTGATGGGCAACGCCCCCGAGGTCTGGGCTGCGTTCGACGACCCCTTACGCCCCTCGACCATCGTGATCGACGCGGACGGCAACATCGCCACCATCGTCGACGGTCCGATCAGCCACGAGGGCATGCAGCAGATCCTGGATCAGGTGACCTAGGTCAGCAAACCCTTCCAGGCGTCGAACTGCGATGCAAGCTCGGCTCCGGTGCGCGGCGGATCCTTGTGATCGAGCCAACTCTTGTGCTTCTTGTCGTTCTCGAGCAACACCCATTCGTACCCGTAGTTTCGGGGACCCGCCCAGAACGGCTCGATCCACGACTCGTGCTGAAGCTCCGCGACCGCGGCATAGCCGAAGCGGGGCCGCAGGGTCCAGAAGTCTGCAACGTCGTGAATGGGAGCATCGCGAACCCGCATGCGTATCTCTTTGGGAGATGAGAACTCTCCACGCCAGCAGATTTTCACGTGCGCCTTGGCGACGAACAACCCGCCGCGGAGCTGGACCCACACCACGTCGTCCTCGAACGCGCCGGTCTTGTGTGCCGGACCCGGACGATCGCGCATCTCGATCGCGTAGACCAGACTGGGCCGGCGAATCGTCCCGGTCATGTGCTCGAGCTTGCGAATCAGCACGTGGTCCATGGTCCTCCCAGGCGCGATCGTCGAGACGATCGCTGGCGAGTCTCTTCTTCTAGTCGTCCAGCAACCCTCTTGCGATGATCATCTTCTGAATCTCGGACGTGCCACCGCCGATCGAGATCAGTTTTGCGTCGCGCATCGAGCGCTCGATCGGGTACTCCTTTATGTAGCCGTATCCGCCGAAGATCTGCGTGGCCTCGATGGCGTTGCTCATCGCGGCCTCGGCGACGAACAGCTTCGCAACGCTGGCCTCGGTCTGGTGGGGCAATCCCTCCTGTTTGAGCCATGCCGCTCGGTACAGCACCAAACGGGCCGCGTCTAGATGAGCCTTCATGTCGGCAAGCTTGTGCTGTATAGCTTGCTGCTTCGCGATGGGCTTTCCGAAAGCCACCCGCTCCTTCGCGTATGCGACCGCCGCGTCGAGCGACGCCTTCATGCCCCCGACCGAAGAGGCGATCATCACGGTTCGCTCCCAATCGAAGCATTCAAACGCGATGGACCACAGCGCGCTGCCCTCGGCACCGAGCATCGAAGCGTGCGGCACCCGGCAGTCGTCGAAGTGGAGCAACGAAAGCGGCGAAGAGCGCGTCCCCATCTTGTCGAGATCGCGGCCCACGGAGAATCCCGGCGCGTCCCTCTCGACGATGAAGGCGCTGACTCCGTGGCCCGAGCCGGCGTCGGGGTCGGTGACCGCCATCACGATCACGGTGTCGGCGATCGAGCCATTCGTGATGAAGATCTTGCTGCCGTTCAGCACCCATTCGTCGCCGTCGCGCCTGGCTCTGCACTCGATCGCGGCGGCGTCCGAGCCGGCTCCCGGCTCGGTGATCGCCATGGCCCCCACCCATTGACCCGAGGCGAGCTTGGGTAGATATCTCCGCTTCTGCTCGTTGGTGCCATGTAACCAGATGGGCACCGCCCCGATGGTTACGTGGGCGCCGACGCTGAGGCCAAGCCCGGCGTCGTGCCCTCCCTCGGCGAGCGCCTCGAGAGCGAGGCAGGTGGTGATGATGTCGGCGCCAGAGCCGCCGAACTCCTCGGGGATCGGCAGACCCAGAAGGCCGAAGTCTCCGAGCTTGATCCACACGTCCCGATCGAAGCGGCCCTCGACGTCGCGCTCATGTGCGCCGGGTTCGACTACCTCCGCGGCGAAGTCTTTGACCGACTTATAGAAGGCGAGCTGCTCTTCTGTGTGCCTGAAGTCCATAGGCGAACACTAGTGCTTGCCATGGTGCCTACGCGAGAGTGCAGGAGTGAGCGAAGAAGATCAGATCAAGAGAACCCAGGTCCCGATCACGGTCACCTCTTTGGTGCGCGACCTGCGCGCGCTGGGCGTCATGCCCGGCGACACGGTGCTGGCGCACTCGTCACTCAGCGCGATCGGTTGGGTGGTGGGCGGAGCGCACGCGGTCGTGCTCGCCCTCGAGAAGGCACTGAGTCCCGGCGGAACCCTCGTGATGCCCTCGCATTCGAATGGACTGACCGATCCGGCTTCCTGGGTCAACCCGCCGGTACCCGCACCCTGGTTCGAGACCATCCGCGAAGAAATGCCGGCCTTTGACCCCGCGGTGACGCCGACGCGGGGGATGGGAGCGGTGGTCGACTGCTTTCGGTCGCAACCCGGAGTGCTGCGAAGCAACCAGCCGCGCGACTCTTTCTGTGCCCTAGGACCTCACGCCACCACGATCGTCGCCGGGCACGATCTGGCCTTCGGGCTCGGCGAGAGCTCACCCCTGGCCCGGCTCTACGACCTCGATGCCAGGGTGCTGCTCCTGGGGGTCGGGCACGAGTCCAACACCTCGCTGCACCTGGCCGAATATCGAGCCGAGTGGCCCGGCAAGAAACTCATAGCGCAGGGTGCCCCCGTGATGGTCGACGGGCAACGACGATGGGAGCGCTTCCAGGACGTGGACCTCGATTCGGATGATTTCGAAGTTCTCGGTGCCGACTTCGAGCGCGACAGCGACTCGGTGCGACTGGGCCGGGTGGGACTGGCGGCCGCGCGCCTGATGGACCAGAGGGCTGCGATCGACTACGCCGTCACCTGGATCCCCGCCCAACGGGGCCCGAACTAGGGCTCCCACCCCCACAAACGCTTCGCTAGCGACGCCGGTGTAGCAAAAGGGCGTTAGTCGTCGCCGAGAGATTGGGCCAGATTGAAGCCCACGACGGCGCCTCCCACCGAGGACGCCAGGCCCAATAGGCGACGGAGGCCGGGTAGATGGCCCCAGTTCGAGAGCGTGCTCACGGCATCGGACACATCCGACAACGCTCCCGCCTCGAGCCATCCGCGCACGTTTCCGTCGTGCTCGAGGGCGGTCATCGTGCCGATGGCGATGGCTGCATCGCGGGCACCGAGGCTGCGGGCCGCCATCCTTGACGTTGCGGAGGTCTCCTCTTCACCGGTCCACAGGCGCCCCATGCGCTTTGGGAACAGGAAGAACCCGATGCCGATGCCCAGGCGGACCATGGAGATGACCTGAGCGAGTTCTCGATCGTCCAGGTCGGGGACGGTCACCGTTTGCTTGCTCTTCCCACCAAGGAACAGCGCCATGCTCGCTCCCCTCTATTCGTCCAACGGCTTCGTCGACTGCTTGGTCAGGGCCGCCTTAGCGAGATCGCGGTCGTGCGGCCACGCAAAATCCAGATCGTCGAGATCACCATAAGTAACCCAACGGGCTTCTGCTACATCGTCGGCGGGAACGACGTCACCGCTCTCAAGCCGGGCCGCAAAGCCCAGCGACAGGACCCAGTCGCCCTCATCGCCGTAGGTATGCGGGACGCTCTGGATGAAATCTTCGAACGAAACCTGGATCTCGACGCCCAGCTCCTCGCGGATCTCGCGCCGCAGACCCTCCAGAGGCTCCTCTCCGGGCTTGAGAAACCCACCCGGTGTGTCGGCTTTGCCCTTCTTGGGGGCGATTGCCCTGAACGACACCAGGACGCGCCCATCCTTGACGATCGCCGCGGTGACCGTCGGCGAGGAATTCTGATACCAGGAACGCCCGCAATTCGGACATCTGGATCCACCCTCGGAGTCACGATCGCCGAGCTTGGTCGCGCAGGCGGCGCAGTAGACGACGGGCTTCACTTACTGGTCTCGTGACGGCGCCGCTCTAACGCCGCTGGCCGCCTCCTGATAACGAGCGAGAACGAACAACAGATCGGAGACACGATTGAGCCACCGCAGTATCTCCGGGTCGGGCATGAGGCCCTCGCGATCCATGGTCACGGCACGACGCTCGGCTCGCCTGATGGTCGAGCGAGCGAGGTCCAGGCCTGCCGAACCGGCCGTCTCTCCGGGGAGGATGAACTCCTGGGGCAGCGGGTGCTCGGAGGTGAGCTCGTCTACGTCCCGCTCGACCTGCTCGGTCATATCGGGCGTTACACGCGAAACCCCCGCCTTGAGCTTGGATTGGTTGGACTCGGCGGTGGCGAGGTGGGCGCCGGCGACGAACATCTCGCGCTGGAGGCGGATCACTATCTCCTCGACCCGCTCTACGAGTCCCCCCGCCCTGGCGATCCCGAGAGCCGAGACCGTCTCGTCGATGGTGCCGTAGACGTCGGTGCGGATGTCGTCCTTGGAGACCCGGCCCCCGTAGAGCAGCCCGGTCGATCCATCGTCGCCCTTCTTCGTATAAATCCTCATGAATCAAAACTACTTCGTTAGTACCAATGGCCTTGGCCGACAGTTGCCGCACTTATATGCTCAGGCCGTCGTCGATCCTTCCCGAGCCGGGGAAGCGGGGGGACGGCCCTGATCCTAAGGAGGACGTAGTTGCGTAATTCTCGTATGAGATTGTTCGCGGCAATGCTGATGGCGCTGGCGATCTTTGCAGCGGCGTGTGCGGAAGAAGAGGAGCCGACCTCGGGTAACGGCGGTGGCGACAACGGTGCCGCCTCGGAGAACGCGGACTTCCTCGCATGTCAGGTAACCGACACGGGTGGCGTGGACGACAAATCGTTCAACCAGACCGCCTACAAGGGGCTGGAGGATGCCGAGGCCGACTTCGGCATCGAGATCCAGGTTCTCGAGTCGCAGAGCCCCAACGACTTCGAGCCAAACATCCAGAACTTCGTGCAGCAGGAGTGCGACCTCATCATCACGGTGGGCTTCCTCCTGGGTGAAGCCACCGCCGTGGCGGCCGAGGCCAACCCCGACACCAACTTCGCCATCGTCGACTTCGACTTCTTCGACGCCGACAAGGGTGAAGACATCACCTACGACAACGTACGCGAGCTGACCTTCAAGACCGACGAGGCCGCCTTCCTGGCCGGCTACGTCGCGGCAAGCGTGAGCGAGTCCGGCAAGCTCGGCACCTTCGGCGGAATCAACATTCCGACGGTGACGATCTTCATGGACGGCTTCCAGGCCGGCATGGAGTACTACAACGAGCAGAACAGCACCCAGGTCGAGCTCGAGGGCTGGGACTCCGCCAACCCCAAGGGTGGTCTGTTCACGGGTGACTTCGAGAACCAGGAGAACGGCCGCAACGTAACCGAGACGCTGCTCGGCGAGGGCGCCGACATCGTGTTGCCGGTCGCCGGTCCCGCAGGTCTAGGCGCAGCCGCAGCGATCCAGGACGCGGGCGAGGGCTCGATGATCTGGGTCGACACCGACGGTTGTGTCAGCGTCGAGGAGTTCTGTGACCTCTTCCTCACCTCGGTCATGAAGAACATGGACGTCGCGGTCTACGACACCATCGAGGCTGCGATCAACGACGAGTTCGAGGGCGGGCTGTACAGCGGCACGCTCGAGAACGAGGGCGTCGCCATCGCGCCGTTCCACGAGTTCGAAGAGCAGATCGACGACGAGGTCAAAACGCAGATCGAGGACATCCAGCAGCAAATCATCGACGGGGAGATCACTGTCGGCGGGGGTTAGTCCGGCCACGGCAGAGCCGAGGGCTGTAGCCTCGCTCAGATGAAGATCGAGCTTCGGGGAATCACGAAGCGATTCCCCGGCGTGGTTGCGAACAAGAATGTGGACCTCACCGTCTTGGACGGTGAGGTCCACGCCTTGCTCGGAGAGAACGGCGCGGGGAAGTCCACGCTGATGAACGTTCTCTACGGACTCTACGAGCCCACCGAGGGCCAGGTTCTGGTCAACGGCGAACCCGTGACCTTCAAGAATCCCGGCGACGCCATCAGGGCGGCCGTCGGTATGGTCCACCAGCACTTCATGCTGGTTCCCGTATTCAGCGTCACCGAGAACGTCATGCTCGGCGTCGAGCCGACCCGCAACCTGGGACTGCTGGATAAGCGCGCGGCGCGCGATCGTTTGATCGAGCTCTCCCAGAAGTACGGACTGAAAGTCGACCCGGACGCCCTCGTCGAGGACCTCCCGGTCGGCGTTCAGCAGCGGGTCGAGATCCTCAAGGCGCTCTATCGCAAGGCCGACTGCCTCATCCTCGATGAGCCCACCGCGGTCCTAACGCCCGACGAGATCGACGAGCTGATCGAGGTCATCCAAACCCTGAAGGCCTCAGGGGTGTCGATCATCTTCATCTCCCACAAGCTCAAAGAGGTTATGGCCATCGCCGATCGCATCACGGTCCTGCGGCGAGGTGAGGTGGTGGGAACTACGACGCCCGGAGAGACCGACGAGTCCAAGCTCGCCGAGATGATGGTAGGGCGCTCGGTTCAGCTGACGGTAGACAAGACGCCGTCCTCCCCCGGAGACCCCGTGCTCGCGGTCGAGGGCCTGGAGGTTCTCGACGATCGCATGCAGAGGGCCGTCAGAGGAGTGAGCTTCGAGGTACGCAGCGGAGAGATCCTCGCGATCGCCGGTGTGCAGGGCAACGGGCAGACCGAGCTCATCGAGGGCATAACCGGCATGCGCAGCGTCGAGAACGGGCGCGTGACACTCGACGGAACCAACGTCACCAACCTCCCGCCAAAGAGGCTCTTTCGCATGGGCATGGCCCACGTTCCCGAGGACCGTCAAGAAGATGGGCTCGTCGGAACCTTTCCGATCAAGGACAACCTGATCCTGAACACCTTCGAGAACAAGCCCTACTCAAAGGGCTTGGTCATGAATCGCGACGCGATCGACGCGGGTGCCACCAAGCTCGTCGAGGAGTTCGACGTCCGCACGCCCTCGATCGACGTGAACGCCTCCGCGCTTTCGGGAGGCAACCAGCAAAAGGTCATCGTGGCGCGCGAGTTCTCGCATTCGAACAACCTGCTGATCGCTTCGCAACCGACGCGCGGGCTCGACGTGGGCTCGATCCAGTACATCCATGGACAGATCGTCGCCAAGCGTGACGAGGGGGCCGCGGTGGTGATCGTGTCCTCCGAGCTCGACGAGATCCTCGCGCTCGGAGACCGCATCGCGGTGATGTACGACGGAGAGATCCTCGAGATCCTAGAACGGAGCGAGGCCACGCGCGAGCGTTGCGGGCTGTTGATGGCCGGCCTGAGCGGAGCGGTACCCTCCGACGACGCTCCCGCCGAGCCGGCTTCCGAGACCCCGTCCGCACCGGGCCCCCGGCCGCCATCCTCGGGCGAGGGCACGAAGTAATCGTGAAAACCGAAGCGCCTCCGGCGGAGCCCACCAAGAGCGAACCACCCCGTCCCAAGTCACGCTCCTTTGCGGTTGATGCCATCCTGATTCCGCTGCTGGCGCTGTTCAGCGCGTTGATCGTCGGCGCCATCGTGATGATCTTCACCAACCCCGAGGTCGCCCGTGCGTGGGCCTCGTTCACCGCCAACCCCGCCCGCGCGCTGTCCCTCTCGTGGGAGCTCGTCAGCACCGCATACAGCGCGCTGTTCCGGGGTGCCTTCGGCAGCCCCACCGCGATCAGCGAGACGCTCGTGGCATCCACTCCTCTGATCCTCGCCGGTCTGTCGGTGGCCCTCGCCTTCCGAGCGGGCTTGTTCAACATCGGAGCCGAGGGTCAGATCATTCTCGGAATGGTGTTCGCCTCGTATGTGGGCTTCACCTTCAACCTGCCATTGATCATCCACCTTCCGCTCACGCTGCTCGCCGGGTTCGCGGGCGGAGCAGTGTGGGGGGCGGTGCCGGGATTCCTCAAGGCCAAGACCGGCGCTCATGAGGTCATCACCACGATCATGCTCAACTACATCGCGGTGTACCTGCTCACCTTCCTCCTCAAGACCACGACCTTCCAGCGTCCCGGCCGTACGGACCCTCTTTCCAAGAACGTGCTCGAGTCGGCGCGCCTACCGAGCTTCGGCGACTACCGCGTCAACTGGGGCATCGTGCTTGCCATCCTGATGGCGGTCGTCGTGTGGTACCTGTTGTTCAGGACGACCATCGGATTCCGCTTCCGCGCGGTGGGGGCGAACCCCCATGCTGCCGCCTACGCGGGGATGAGCGTCGCCGGGACCTACGTGCTAGCGATGGCGCTAGCGGGCGGGTTGGCCGGCTTGGCCGGTACCGCAAACCTGGTCGGCATCATCTACAGCATGTCGCCGGGCTTCTTGAACTACGGCTTTGACGCGATCGCTCTGGCACTATTGGGACGAACCCACCCCTTCGGAGTGGTGCTGGCCGCGTTGCTGTTTGGTGCGCTGCGCGCGGGAGCTCTCACCATGCAGGGGAGCGCCCAGGTGGGCGTAGACATCATCGTAGTGATTCAAGCGCTCATCATCATGTTCGTGGCGGCTCCCGCTCTGGTGCGTGAGATCTACAGGATCAGAGCCAGGAGCACCATCGAAGCCGACACCTTCACGAAGAGCTGGGCCGCATGAGCGCAGTGGCGACGGCTCCGGCAACCAGTAAGGTCTCGATCCGCCGTTCGCGCATCATGGGTATCGTTTTCATCGTTCTGGGCGCCGCGGCGGCTTGGTGGTTCGGCTTCGGAAGCGAGCCGGGGCTCAGTTCGACCTTCGGTCTGAACGCACGGGACACATCGTTCGAGCTCCCCGACTTGGTGCTCCCCTCTCGACCCACCGCGCTGTTGCTCGCCATGGTTTCTGCCTTTCTGGGAGCGATCCAGTTAACGCGCGGGTTTGGTCAACGGGCCACCTTGGTACTGGGCGTGGTCGTCGGTTGCTTCATATTTGCTTTCCTCATCTGGGCGGCGCGCGACGACTCTCTCAACCTGTTGGGGATGCTTCAATCGACGTTGCTCCGTTCGGTGCCCATCACACTCGGCGCGCTGGCCGGCGTGCTTTGCGAGCGATCGGGTGTCATCAACATCGCGATCGAGGGAATGATGCTGACCGCCGCCTTCATGGGCGCCTTGATTGGGAGCGCGGCGGGGAGCATCTGGGTCGGACTACTGCTCGGGCTGGCCTCGGGTGGGCTCCTTGGAGCGCTGCTCGCGGTGCTCTCGATTCGATACCGCGTCGACCAGATCATCGGTGGAACCGTCATCAACATTCTGGCCCTGGGCCTGACCTCGTATCTCAGCACGCAGGTACTGACGCAGTACCAGAACCTAAACAACCCGGGCCGCTTTCCGGTGGTTCGGATTCCGGTGCTGAGTGAGATCCCGATCATCGGGCCGCTGTTCTTCTCAAACAACATCTTCGTCTATCTGATGTTCATCTTGGTCTTCGGCATCAACATCGCCCTGTTCCGCAGCCGTTGGGGTCTGCGCGTCCGTGCCGTGGGCGAGCACCCGAAGGCGGCCGACACCGTGGGCATCAAGGTTTTGGGAGTGCGCTACCGGAACGTGATCCTCGGCGGCATGGTGGCAGGTCTCGCCGGTGCCTACTTCACGCTTGGTTCGGTCGGCCGTTTCGACGAGAACATGACTGCGGGCCGCGGCTTCATCGCGCTAGCCGCCATGATCTTCGGTCGCTACAACCCGGTGGGTGCGTTTGGCGCGGCGCTGGTCTTCGGGTTCGCGGACTCGCTCCAAAACAAGCTGGCCATCCTCCAGGTCCCGATCGCCTCAGAGTTCCTGCTGATGGCGCCCTACATCGCCACCATCCTGGTCGTCGCCGGCCTGGTCGGCCGCGCCCATCCCCCGGCCGCGGACGGCCAGCCTTACATCAAGGAGTGAGTTGACCGCGATCGACTGGGAGGTCCTGAGAGAGGCGGCGCGCACCGTCGCGCGAGGTGCCTATGCGCCCTATTCGGGACTGCGCGTCGGGGCCGCCGCCGTCTTAGAAGACGGACGCGTGGTGACGGGCTGCAACGTCGAGAACGCCTCGTACGGGCTCACCCTTTGTGCCGAGTGCGGACTGGTCTCGAACCTGCACTCCTCGGGCGGCGGTCGCCTGATAGCCGTCAGCGTGGTCGCGGGAGACGGAGCCCAACTCACGCCCTGCGGCCGCTGCCGGCAGTTGTTGCTCGAGCACGGGGGGCCGAACTGCCAGCTCGACTCGCCCGACGGGATCACCACCATCGGCGCGATGCTGCCCGGCGCCTTCGACACCGCCGCACTCGAGGAACGGCGGGACCGCTAGGGAATGGACGTGGTGGATGTCATTCGTGCCAAGCGCGACGGACGACGGCTGACCGACGAACAGATCGAGTGGTTCATCGCCGCCTATACGGACGGCAAGATTGCGGACTACCAGGCTTCGTCGCTGCTCATGGCGATCGTGTGGCGCGGAATGGAGCCCGCCGAGCTCGCCAAGTGGACCGCAGAGATGATCGCCTCGGGTGAGCGCATGGATCTCTCCTCGATAAGCGCGCCGACCGTCGACAAGCACTCGACCGGAGGCGTCGGCGACAAGGTGAGCCTCCCCCTGGCGCCAATCGTTGCGGCATGCGGTGCCGCCGACCCGATGCTTTCTGGGCGGGGACTGGGTCACACCGGCGGAACGCTGGACAAGCTCGAATCGATCGAGGGTTTTCGTGTCGCTCTGTCGCCAAAGGAGATGCTTCGGATTCTGGATGATGTGGGGGCCGTCATCTGCGCGGCCGGGCCCGGGCTCGCGCCCGCGGACGGAAAGCTCTACGCATTGCGCGACGTCACCGGCACGGTCGAGTCGATCCCATTGATCGCCTCCTCGATCATGTCCAAGAAGATCGCCGAGGGCACCGAGGCCCTGGTGCTGGACGTAAAGGTCGGCTCGGGTGCGTTTCTCCCCGATATAGCGATGGCGCGTGAGCTCGCGGAGACGATGGTGGCGTTGGGTGAGGCGCACGGCGTAAGGACCTCGGCCCTGCTCACCAACATGGACACGCCGTTGGGCCGCACCGCGGGCAACGGGCTCGAGGTCACCGAGTCGGTCGAGGCGCTCCGCGGAGACGGCTCCAATGACTTGATGGAGGTAACCCTTGCGCTCGCGCGGGAGATGCTCGATCTCGCCGGCATCGACGCCGATCCCGCCGCTACGATCGCCGACGGCTCCGCCCTCGCTAAGTGGCGCGACATGATCACCGCGCAGGACGGGAACCCCGACGCGGAGATACCGCAGGCAAGCGAACGACAGGTGGTCGCGGCAGACCGATCGGGGGTGCTTCGCCGGCTCGATGCTCGTGCGGTTGGAAACGCCGCGTGGCGACTGGGAGCGGGCCGGGCGCGCAAGGAAGATCCCGTCAGCCCGAGTGCCGGAGTCGTCTGTTTGAAAAAGCCGGGCGACGCGGTAGAGGAGGGCGAGCCGGTGCTCGAATTGCACGCCGACGAGCCGGGCCGTTTCGAATCCGCGATCGCGGGGCTCGCCGGTGGAATCGACATCGGAGAGGAAGCAGCCGGGCCGCAGCCGATGATCATCGAGCGCATCCACTCATGAGCGCGGGCGGCGGTCCCATCAGCCGGGCCGCGGGGTTCACCCCGCGGGTCGCCATCGTGCTCGGCTCCGGGCTCAGCGCACTGGCCAAATCGCTCGTGGGCGGCGAACCCACTCACTACGCCGACATCGAGGAGATGCCTGCTTCGGCGATCGAAGGACACGAGGGGGCCCTCTACGCGGGCGAGGTGTCCGGCGTACCCGTGGCCGCGTTCGCGGGCCGCGTCCACATGTACGAGGGCCACAGCCCTCAGATTGCAACCCATGCGATCCGGCAGGTCGTCGAGGAGGGCTGCGAGATCGTCATCCTCACCAACGCCGCCGGGGGCATCGACCCCGACCTCGACGTGGGCGCGCCCTGCCTCATCAGCGACCATCTCAACCTCACCGGAACCAACCCTCTGATTGGTCCTCACGACAAACGGGGGCCGCGCTTCCTCGACCTTTCCGAGGTCTACGATAGAGACCTGCGCGCCCTTGCACATTCGGTCGACGACGGCCTCAAGGAGGGTGTCTACGCGGGCCTCATGGGGCCGACCTACGAAACGCCTGCCGAGGTCCGGATGCTGCGCGCGCTGGGGGCGTCCCTGGTCGGCATGTCCACCGTGCTCGAAGCCATCGCCGCACGCTATCTGGGAGCCCGAGTGCTCGGCATCTCGGTGGTCACCAACCTCGCCGCCGGCCTTTCGGCCGAACCCCTCAGCCACGACGAGGTCGCGGCGGCAGGCCGAAGCGCCGCCGACCGCCTGGAACGACTGCTCGCAGGGGTCATCGCCAAGCTTGCCTGAGCAATTTGAAAGGCCCCCGGGGCGCCGGGGGCCTTTTGCTTTCGTCGTTTCGGCAGTTAGCTACTGAGGGACGACGTTGGAAGCCTGCTTTCCCTTCGGGCCTTGCGTCACCTCGAACGACACGGCCTGACCTTCCTGCAGCGACTTGTACCCGTCACCCTGAATGGCGGAGAAGTGAACGAACACGTCCTCGCCACCGGTCTCCGAGATGAAGCCGTAACCCTTGTCGTTGTTGAACCACTTCACCGTGCCTTCGGCCACCACTACTTCCTTTCTCTTCCGTTAACACGAAGCCTTGCTCGGCAAGACCCGTCTTTGTGCGGAGCAAACCGTAGCACAGGGCACCTCGGCTGCCTTCTTTTCGGGGGCACCAAGAATGAGATGTCTCTCATGCTCCGCTCATAGCTGTCTCACCCCTGCTGCCTAGGTTCATGTCAAGACAGCGAAGCACTCCGTCAAGGTGGCGGACGATAGGAGGAGACATGAACCTGGGAACTGCCGCAGTAGCGGCTCTGGCCACGGTTCTCGGCCTCGGCGGCGTCTCCGCAATCGTGTCAGACGACGCCGCGCCGCAGGAAGCCAAGTCGATTCAGCTCGAGGACGAGGCCGCGCGTAAGACCGACGACGCCGATGTACTCGTCGCCCAGGAAGACGACGGCGATGACGACAACACCAAAGGCGACGACGGAACCGGTGGCGGCAACAACACCGGCGACGGTGACCGCACCCGGGGAAACGACGGCACCTCGGGTGGTAACAACACCGGCGACGGTGACCGCACCTGGGGCAACGACGGAACCGGTGGCGGCGACAACACCGGCGACGGTGACTGGACCGACGGCAACGACGGAACCGGTGGCGGGGACAACACCTACGTCGGTGGTGGCGGCGGTGGCGGCGATGACTCCGGTGGCGGCGATGACTCCGGTGGCGGCACCGACGGCTAGTTCCACCTCCGTGTCAAGAGATGGAGAGGCGCCCCGGCGGGGCGCCTCTCCTGCGTGCAAGCGAAACCAAGGCGTCCAAGGGACGACCGGGCGGCGAACAGATCCTCGCTAAGGACCGATATGTGATCGGGGGACGATTTGCTACAAGGCGGTCGCTCACCGACCTGGTTGTGCCGGAAAGGGCCGGGCGGGCACCGCGCGGCTCCGGATTCCTCGCTCGATGCCCGGCTTTGCTTTTGACTTTGCCCGTCAGGCTCCCTTCGGATGCCACACGGTCTTCATCTCCATGAAAGCGGTCGCCTCGTAGGGACTGCGAGCGCCGGTGTCCCTGACGATGCGCTTGACGTTGCCCGCTCCCGCGCGCTCGACCTCGGCAACCAGATCGTCGGCGACGCCGGTCACATCGAGCGCGTCGACATCGAGGTGACCGGCCAGCCACGGTGTCAGCTCGGCGGTGTAGCCGGTGAGTATGTTGACCACACCCTTGGGCACGTCCGAGGTCGCCAGGCACTCGGCCAGCGCGATCGAAGGAAGCGGATGCGCCTCGCTTGCCAGCGAGACGACCACGTTCCCACCGCAAAGGGCCGGCGCGAGGCGCGTGACTAGGCCGGCGAGAGAGGGCCGCTCCGGCGCGACAATCCCGCACACCCCAGACGGCTCGGGCGCGGTGATGTTGAAGTACGGTCCCGCCACGGGGTTGAGCCCGCCCATGATCTGCGGCAGCTTGTCCGCGAGACCGGCATACCAGACCCAGGTGTCGATGGCTCCGTCCACCTGGTCCGAGGCTCCCCTCTTTCCCTCGGCAGCGGCAACCTCGTCGATGAGCTCGGCTCGCCGCGTCTCCATCATCTCGGCGATCCTGTAAAGCACCTGACCTCGGTTGTAAGCAGTCGTCCCCGCCCATTTGCTCCAGGAAGAGCGCGCTACCTTGACCGCATCACGCAGGTCCTTGCGCGTTGCACGCGCGGCGTTGGCGAGAAACTCCCCCTTGGGACCGGCTATCTGATACGAGCGGCCGGACTCAGAACGAGGACAATCGCCACCAATGAACAGCTTGTAGGTCTTGCGGACTCCGAGTCGCTGGCTCACTTACTTGACCTCCGAGAGCTTGACGTAACCCTCCAGCCCGTGACGTCCGCCCTCGCGCCCGAACCCCGATTCCTTGTAGCCGCCGAACGGACTGGCGGGATCGAAGCGGTTGAAGGTATTTGCCCAAACCACGCCGGCGCGCATGCGATCCGCCATCCACAGGATGCGGCTGCCCTTCTCGGTCCACACCCCCGCGCTGAGTCCGTAGGGCGTGTTGTTGGCTTTGGTCACAGCCTCCGCGGGAGTGCGGAACGTCATCACCGACAACACGGGCCCGAAGATCTCCTCTTGCGCGATGCGGTGACTCTGGCTCACCCCGGTAAAGACGGTCGGAGGGAAGTAGAAGCCCCGCTCGGGAATCTCGCACGGAGGCTGGTAGAGCTCGGCGCCCTCGTCGACGCCGACTCCGACCAGCCTGCGAATTTTCTCGAGCTGGTCGCGCGAGTTGATCGCGCCGATGTCGGTGTTCTTGTCCAGCGGATCACCCAGCCGCAGCGTGCCCAGTCGGCGCTTGAGCTTGGCCAATAGCTTGTCGGCGACCGTTTCCTGGACCAGCAGGCGAGAGCCTGCGCAGCAGACGTGGCCCTGATTGAAGAAGATGCCGTTGACGATGCCCTCGACCGTCTGATCGAGCGGTGCGTCGTCGAACACGATGTTGGCGGCCTTGCCGCCGAGCTCGAGAGTGAGCTTCTTGCCCGTGCCCGCGACCGTGCGCTGGATCTCCTTGCCGACCTCGGTCGAGCCGGTGAATGCGACCTTGTCGACATCGTCGTGACGCACCAGCGCCGCGCCGGTTTCACCCGCTCCCGTGATGATGTTGACGACCCCCGCGGGGAGATCGACCTGCCGGCAGATCTCGGCGAACAGCAGCGCGGTCAGTGGCGTGGTCTCGGCCGGCTTGAGCACGACAGTGTTCCCCCCGGCCAGGGCGGGAGCGATCTTCCACGCCAGCATCAGCAGCGGGAAGTTCCACGGAATGATCTGCGCCGCCACGCCGATCGGCTGAGCCTTGCGGCCGGGAAACGCGAATTCGAGCTTGTCCGCCCAGCCCGCGTAGTAAAAGAAGTGAGCCGCGGCCAGGGGCACGTCGACGTCGCGGCTCTCCTTGATGGGCTTGCCGCCGTTCATCGTCTCGAGCACGGCAAGCTCGCGCGCTCGCTCCTGAATCACACGCGCGATGCGGAACATGTATTTGGCACGTTCGCTAGCTCGAAGCCCCGACCACTTTCCGAATGCCTTGCGCGCCGCCCCGACGGCTGCGGCGATGTCCGCCTCGCCCGCAACGGGGATCGCCGCAAGTACCTCTTCGGTTCCCGGGTTGATCGTCTTGAAGTACTCGCCCGAGAGTGGATCGACGAAGTCACCGCCGATGAACAGCCCATAGGTGTCGCGGATGTCGACGATCTCAGTCGACTCGGGTGCCGGTGCGTATTCCCACTTGCTCATCTCAGGTCCTCGTCAGTCCAGTGTGTAGCGGTCGGGATCCGAATAGTTGCCGCTCCGTTGAAAGTCGATCTGCATCAACAGGTCGTTGACGACTGAAGAGGCGCCGATGCGAAAGCGATCGGGGGTGAGCCAGTCGTCGCCAAGCGTCTCGTGCACGATGATCAGATAGCGAATCGCGTCCTTGGCCGAGCGAATCCCGCCCGCGACCTTGAGGCCTACGTTCGCGCCGGTCTCCTCGGCGAAGTCCCTGATCGCCTCGGCCATCACCAGCGCGCTCGGCAGGGTGGCGCTCTCGCCGATCTTGCCGGTCGAGGTCTTGATGAAATGTGAACCCGCGGCCATGGCGATCAGAGAGGCGCGCCTGATGCGATCGTAAGAGCCGAGTTCGCCGGTTTCGAGGATGGTCTTGACGTGCGCCTCCCCGGCCGCTTCGACCGACGCGGCGACCTCCTCGAAGATCGCCCCTTCGTCGCCGGCCAGAAAGGCTCCCCGGCTGATGACGATGTCGATCTCGTCCGCGCCGTCGGCCACCGCCCGTGCGATCTCTGCGAGACGCGCTTCGAGGGTGGACTGCCCGGACGGAAAGGCGGTTGCAACCGAGGCGAGATGCACTCCGGTTCCTTTGAGGACCTCGGCCGCGATGGATACGAGGCTCGGGTAGATGCACAGCGCCGCGACGGACGGAATCGTCGGGTCACCGGGGGCCGGGCGAATCGCCTTGGAGGCCAATTGGCGGATCTTGCCCGGAGAGTCGGAGCCCTCGAGCGTGGTCAGGTCGCAGCACCGGAGAGCGAGGTCGAGCGCCCACAGCTTGGAGTCCTTTTTTATCGACCGTTTCGCCAGCGCCGCGGCGCGCTCGGTAGCACCGACCGCGTCGACTGCTCCGCCGATGCGATCGACGATCTCGAGCGAGTACTGCGTCGCTACCGCCACGGACGCCCTCCTTCCGAGACAACCGTGAGCATCTGGGGGTCCACTAAGTACCGGAAAGCGGAAGGGAGATGCGCTTCTTGGCCTTCGGCTTGGGTGGGATGAGGGTCACGAGCTCTCTTGCCGTCCGATCGTACGCTTGCGCCACCTCGGAGTCAGGTGCCTGCAGCACGATCGGCGCACCCTTGTCCGCGAACTCCATGAGGATCGGATCGAGAGGGATCGTCCCCATCAGAGGGACCCGGAGTTTGTCGGCGAGCGCCTGGCCACCGCCGCTGCCGAAGAGCTCGTAGCGGGTTCCGTGATCGCATAGGAAATAGCTCATGTTCTCGATAACGCCCGATGGTTTGAGTCCGGTCTTGGAGGCCATGAACGCGGCACGCTGGGCGACCTTCTCGGCGACGGCCTGGGGCGTGGTTACGGTGATCATGGCCGCGCCGGGAACGAATTGGGCGATGGACATAGCGACATCACCAGTCCCGGGAGGAAGGTCGAGCAGGAGATAGTCGGGGTCACCCCAGTGAACGTCTTCGAGGAATTGCTGGAGCGCCTTGTGCAGCATCGGCCCCCGCCACATGACGGGGCTGTCCTCGCTGGTGAACAGGCCGATGGACACCACCTTCACGCCGAACATCTCGGGCGGCACGATGAGGTCGCCGAGCACCTGCGGCTTTTCATAGATGCCAAGCATGCGAGGAACCGAGAAGCCCCACACGTCGGCGTCGAGGAGTCCGACACTGTGACCCATCTTGGCGAGCGAAGCGGCGAGGTTCACCGAGGTCGTGGACTTGCCGACTCCGCCCTTGCCCGAGCCAATCGCGATGACCTGGGTCTTGGAGTCGCTCCCGGCCATGGGGGCCGGAGAATCCTTGCGCATCGAGTCGCTTAGTGCCAGTCGCTCGTCCTCGGTCATCGCCACGAAATCGACCTTGACGTCGGTGTCCGGGTAGGCGTTGCGGATCTTGGCCGGTATGACCTCGAGATAGTAGGGGCGCGTCGCCGAGTTCGGCACGGTGAGAGCCACCGTCACCGACACCCTCGAGCCCTCAACCATGAGGCCCCTGACCATGTGGAGCTCGTTGATGCCGCGGTGGAGCTCGGGATCCTGGATGGCCCCCAGGAGCGCGGCAACCTGGTCGCGAGTGGGAGTGGTCATGTTCGAAACGTCACCTCATCTGAGAGAAAGCTTGGAGACTCCCAGGGTAAGCGATGCCGTGGCGGCGCCCGCTCAGACGAGCAGGTGCAGCGCGTGGGGAACCAGCTCGATATCGGCGGCGTCGAGGTGCCCGATGTAGTCGCCGTCGACCTGCACGGGCATCGGTTGCTCCGCCCGCAGGCGCACGCTCGATACGTCGTGATGGTAGGAGCTCGAACCCCAGCGCGGATGGGACCGGCTCACGAACAGCGAATAGACCAGCCGAGGCACCATCCGGGCCCTCAGGCGAGCCAGCCCGAACACGTCGAGGCCTTTGTCGAGCCTGGCGGTCGGGCACACATCTACCGGCCGGTGCTTGTAGTAGGTGAAGGGGGCCCCCTTGCAGCAGATCGCGGTGATCACGTCGACCGGCTCGATGTCTTCGACGGCAAGCGAGATCGTCGGAGCGCGTCCCCGATACTCGGTAAGTCCCGCTTTGAAGGCATTGCGAACGAACAGCGACTCGTGATTCCGTCGCTTGCGCTCGGGGTCGCTCTCCACCCTGCGAACCACCTCGGCGTCGAGACCCATGCCGGCGTTGAACATGAAGAAGCGATCGTTGAGCTTCCCCGCGTTGACGCACCGACGCGTTCCCGACTTCAGATGTGAGGCAACGAAGGCGGTGGCCTCAACCGGATCGCGCGGCACGCCGAGTGCCCGGGCCATGACGTTGGTCGAGCCACCTGGGAATACGCCCAGCGGCACGTCCGAGCCCACCAGTCCCTGAGCGGTTTCGTTTATGGTCCCGTCCCCCCCGAAGACGAACACGGCATCGAAGTCACGATCGACCGCATCGCGAGCGAGCTCGCCGGCGTGGTTGCGACCGGCGGTCTCAACCACCTCGAGCTTGAAGTCTGCCTCGAGAGCCTTGACGATCACCTGTTTGACGCGGCTCGACACCGTCCCAGCGATGGGGTTTGAAACGAAAAGGACCTTCTTCATGACGGGTCATGCTACCCACAGCGTGGGTGACCACCGGGTCGACGGTTGTCGTTGGAGGGACGGGGCCGCGTATCCTGAGGTCATGGCTGCCAAACCCACGACACCATGGAGATAGCCTTGGTAATCGCGGTCCTCGCAGTCGGAGCCGGGGTGTTGCGCGGTGGCTCGCTCGAGCGGCTCGCCGGAACTCAGTTCCGCGCCTTCCCGCTTCTGATCGCGGGGCTCGGCGTGCAGATCCTGTTCAGCCTCTGGTCGCCGCCGTGGATGACCGAAGCGGTCTCACTCGGGGTGCTGATCGGCTCGAACATGCTGGTGCTCAGCTTCCTCGTAGTCAACCGGGCTCTACCCGGGGTCGTGATCGCAGCCGTGGGACTGGTGCTGAACCTGGCCGTGATCAGCTCGAACGGGGCGATGCCTGTTTCCCCGGACGCCGCTCGCACCGCGGGGGCCGAGGACCTGGTGATCTCCGAAGGAGCTATCAAGCACGAGGTGCTGGACGACGACACCGAGTTGGGCTTCCTGGGAGACGTCATCCCGATTCCGTGGCCGGGGCTCGTCATCTCGATCGGCGACATCGTGCTCGCCGCGGGAATTGCGGTGCTGGCGTATGCGCAGACTAGGTCGGGGCCTGGGCCGAGGCCGGCGGACGCAACTTCCGGTTGACCGCGTGGAGCAGGGCGCGGACGCCCGCGCTCACCACGTCGTCTTCGACCAGCACCGCACCAGTCACCGGCGTCGGCTCGTTGCCTTCGTAGACGGTCGCCTTGACAACCACGGCCTCGTCGGCACCCATCGCCTGCAGAAAGGCGTGCTCGACCTCGACGCGCGTGTCGCTTGCATCAAGAGCCGGAGTCAGCGCGTCGACGGTCGCCTGCATCGCGGCGCGAGCCTGGAGCTCGCGCGACGTGCCCGCCTTCGCATTTCCCTGCGTGCGGCCTCCGCCCGGCCACACCAGCGAGACGCGCACCGACTTTGCCGAGCCCTCCGCGTTCAGCAGAACCGACTCCACAACTGGACGCCCCGGAGCAGGGGCTGCGCCGTTTTGCCGAGTAGCGGCCTCGGGGGTCGTCTCGTCGTCCAGCTGCACCACGGACACGATGCGATGGTCGATGCTGACGCCGAAGCCCGCGACCGCCAGGGACTGAACATCGCGCACGATCTGCTTGGGTGAGCGAGTGCGTCCCGCCACGACGTGAATCTCGGAAGGGCGCGCGCCACCCACAACGCGGACGCTGCGAACGCCCGAAATCTTGGACAGCTCCTGCTCAAGCCCCGCAAGTGTCAGAGAATCCCTCACCCCATTTATCGCATCCATGCCCATCCTTACAGATGTAGACCGAGGAAAACATCCACAATGTCCGGATCAAACGCCTTGCCACGTTCGCTCAAGATCAGCCGAATTGCTTCGTCGTCACCCATCGCAGTCCGATATGGACGGTCGGAGGTCATCGCGTCGTAGGCGTCCGCGACCGCGAAAGTACGAGCCGCCAGTGGGATCTCCACACCCCGGAGGCCGTTCGGATAACCAGCTCCGTCCCAGCGTTCGTGGTGGTGCAAGATGATGTTCATCGTCGCACTGGAGAAGCCGATGGGCTCGACAATCTTGACCCCAAGGTTGGGGTGAGTCCGCATCACTCGCCACTCCGATTGGGTGAGTGGACCCGGCTTGTTGAGGATCTGGTCCGGCACCCCGATCTTCCCTACATCGTGGAGCGTGAAGCCGAACTGTATCTCCTCGTTGCGGGCCAGGCCCTCGTCGATCTCCCCCATGCATTGGAGAGCGAGATCAGTCACCCTGCGCAGATGCTGCCCCGTCCCGCTGTCGCGCGCCTCGACGGCGGCCGCCAGCGCATGGATCACGGAGTGGTCGCGCCGGCGCTTCTCTGATAGGGCATCTACGTAGGAGCCGAGAAGCACTCCGGCCGCCTCATCCGCAACCACCGGACGCTCTGATGACGAAGAGCGGACCGCCTTCACTAGGTCGTGCAGCGACATCTCATCTCTGTAGATCGCTCCCACCGCGCCCGATGCCAGCGCATCAACCAGACCTCGGGGGGTACCGCTATCGCGGTCGCCCAGCACGATGATTCGAGTCTCAGGAGAGAGGGCGTGGAGCCGGGAGACCAGCGAGCAGCTGGGCGAGAGGTCGAGGTCGATTATTGCGACGTCCGGGGCCATGGATTCCCCCACGTCCAGGACCTCGATTGCTGAATGGACTTCGGCCACGACTTCAGCGCTCCCCAGCTCGCGCACGAGCGACCCCAGCGACTGCGCAATGGTGCGATGTCGCTCGGCGATCATGACGGTCAGCGGCTGTTCGAGATCTATATTCATCAGCCCGCGATGAGAGTCCGAAAAGTGGGTTGCCATAGCACTTTGCGACAACTAGTGTTTGCCTAGATATCCCCCGTTCGGGTTGATTCGTTCACTCGACCGGGTAGCGGAGTAGCACGGGTGGGAAACGGTGATCGGCGCGACCGCGCGACACTTTCTTGTGACCCGCTCTTCCAGCGAAGCGTACCAACCCTCCATGTACGCCTCTATGTGGCATTTGCGCAGGATTTCGTGGGAAGAAGGGAGGTCACCCTCTGATGAAATACCGTCTCGCAACTCTTGCCAGCACGGTCGTCGCGCTGTTCTACACCGCCGGCGCCGTCTGGAAGCAGTAACTCACAGTCCACCGTTTCGAGCATCGGTTGAATCCGCTCATGCCTTTAACACAACCAAGGGAGAAAGCCATGAAATACCGTCTCGCAACTCTTGCCAGCACTGTCGTCGCGCTGTTCTACACCGCCGGCGCCGTCTGGAAGCAGTAGCTGGTCTCGGAATCCCGAACACAGGTCGCCAGATCCCCTGAGGTCGGTGGGGGTGTCAACCTAATAATGCTCTGCTGGACCGGCGGGCTCAGCCTAGGATTCAGATGTGGATCGCTCGCGTCTGATTCATCCTGTGGTTTCGGGTCTAGCTCTCGGCCTGCTGGCCTGGCTGATCACGACTCAGCGCGATCAGCTCCCACCCTTTCCTGAACTACTTTTCTGGGCTCTGCTCTTTCTAGCCGCAGAACTGCTTCCGGTGAGCCTAGGGTTCGAAAGCCGCATTACGATGGGGCTTCCCGTCGCAGTGGCAACCGCAATCCGGTTCGATCCCCTTGCTGCAATGCTCATCCTCGGCTTGGGAAGCTTCGACGCCCGAGAGTTTCGCAGGGAGATATCCCTAAACCAGGCCCTGTTTAATCGATCGCAGACAATGCTCGCTGCTGCTGCGGCCTCGGGGGTCATGCTTCTCGCCGGAGACCAGAAGTTCGTTTTCCCCAAGGGCACGCTTATCTCGGCTGCGGCCGCGCTTACATTCATCCTTGCGAATCTTGGACTTGTTACGTTAGGGCTCGCATTCACCAATTCCCTGAGGTTAAGCGTCGCTCTTCGCAGCCTCATACCGAGTCCTGCCGCGGGTTTCTGGATTGCTCAGTCGCTCCTGATTGGGCTTGGCATCGGGACAGCGGCGGCGTACGAACAAATAGGTCCTTATGTTGCTGCCTTCCTCATTCCCCTTCTATTTGCTCGATTAGGCCTTCTTGGGGCCCGGGCTCAACAGGAGCTGTCTGAAAGGTTGCGGCAGCAGCAAGCGACGTTGCTTAAGGCCACCGAGCAGGTGTTTGCAGAACGAGAAGCCGAGCGGAAGCGAATCGCCGCGGAGATCCACGACGGGAGCCTTCAGATGCTTGCCGCCGCGTCGTACAGCGTGGGCAACGCAGGCGCCTACCTGGATGCCGGCAAAAAGGACGAAGCCGGACAACTGCTGTCCACTTCTCGCACGGCCATCGAGGGAGCCATGGCGGCACTAAGGGATTCGCTGGTCGACCTCCGTCGCTCGTCGGTGGAAGCGGGAGGACTCATGCGGACCATCAACACCTATGTTGAACAGGTCTCAATGCTGTGGGGCACCGAGGTACGCCTCGAAGGAGGAGTCGAGCACGAACCACCCGTCCCGGTTGCATTGGCGGCTTTCCAGATTCTGCAGGAAGGACTTGTCAACGCACTGAAGCACGCAAATAGCGACTCAATCACCGTACGCGTCATCGATTCAGACAATATGGTTCACATAGTCGTCGAGGACGACGGCGCGGGCTTCGATCCCGATGCCGAGATCGGCACCGACCACGTAGGAATGAGACTCATGGAAGAGCGCGCGGCCCTGGTGGGAGGACGCATCGAACTGCACTCTGCACAAGGCAGCGGAACGCGTCTCGAGGCAGTGCTTCCGGGTGGTGTTGCCCAATGAGCCTGCGCGTTCTGATCGCCGAAGACCACACCCTCGTCTCAGAGGGGCTCGAGGTCATGCTGTCGATGGCCGATGATGTCGAGCTTGCGGGCACGGTCTCAAACGGCGAAGCCGCCATCGACGCAACCCGCGTGGGTGAGGTCGATGTCGTCCTGATGGATGTGAACCTCGGTCAGTCGATGAGCGGCATAGAGGCCACTCGACAGATAAAAGAGGTCTCCCCGTCGACTCGAGTTCTGATCTTGTCGATGTTCACGGACCCCGGGACGGTATCCGAGGGCATCAAGGCCGGCGCCGACGGCTACCTATCAAAGAGCGCGTCGCGCGAGTCGGTGATCCAGGCGATTCGCGACGTCTCACAGGGTCGCTCGGTTCTCGACCCCAACGTCACCGAGGGAATCTTCGGCCGAATCGGCGGCAAGGACCCGGACGCGCTCACGGATCGCGAGCTCTCCTGCCTTCAGCTGCTTGCGGATGGCCAGTCCACCAAGGAGATCGCCTCCGAGATGCACCTCAGCGAAGAGACCGTCAAGACGTATCTGAAATCGATCTTCAAGAAGCTTGCCGTTCGAGACCGCACCGAGGCCGTGGCCGAGGCCTTTCGGCGAGGACTGGTTCGCTAGCGCGGTGGACTTCGAGATAACGCACTCGTTCGTGGCCTCCCCGAACGAAGTGGCCGAGGCCATGCTCGACGAGGACTACCAGCACTCCCTGAGCGACGTGGGCCAGCTCGAGGAACGGGAATTGCTCGAGCAGAAGACCAACGGCGACGGCCGCGTCGTGCGTCGAGTTCGATGCGTTCTCGACATCGAGGTATCGGGGGCCGCGAAGAGGTTCATAGGTAACGGGGACCCGGCCTGGGTCGAGAAGGCGACATGGCTCGAGGACAAGATGCGCTGGGACTTCGTGATCGAGCCGGAGGTCGCAGGCGAGCTGCTCTCCGCCGAGGGGACGATCGGTGTCGAGCCCGACGGCGACCGAACCGTGCGCATCGTGCGCGGGAAGGTCAAGGTGAGGGTGCCCTTCTATGGGGGCAGAGTCGAGGGCTGGATCGTCAAGGGGCTGACGGACGCCTACGACGAGGAAGCCGGACGCCTCCAAGCCTGGCTGTCGCGCTGAGGAGCAGGGGTAGGGTTCGCTGTAACCCCGCTGTAACACCGCTGAAACTCACGAGAAACCGCCTCTTGAAATGGTGAGGCCGCTGGTCATCCATGCTTAGTGCCTGGACGAAATCAGATCCGCTCAAGGGAGGAGTTTCATGGCAAGTCCTTCGGACGCGCTGAAGCTGGGAGAGCAGCACGGCGCCAAGTTCTTCGACATTCGCTTCTGCGACCTTCCGGGCCTCATGCAGCACTTCACGGTCCCGTTCGACGAGATCGACGAGGAGGTGTTCGAAGAGGGCCTCGGCTTCGACGGCTCATCGATTCGCGGCTTTCAGGAGATCCAGGAATCGGACATGATTTTGGTGCCGGATGCCGGCACCGCGGTTATGGATCCGTTCGCCAAGTATCCGACCCTGGTGATGAACGCCTACGTGAAGGACCCCATCACCGGGGAGGCCTACTCGCGCGATCCACGCAACATCGCCAAGAAGGCGCAGGACTACCTCGCCGGCACCGGCATCGCCGACACCGCCTACTTCGGGCCCGAGGCTGAGTTCTACATCTTCGATTCGATTCGTTTCGATCAGAACCAGCATTCGAGCTACCACTACATCGATGCAGTCGAGGGCGTGTGGAACTCCGGCAAGGAAGAAGAGGGGGGCAACCTCGGCTACAAGCCTCGCTACAAGGAGGGCTATTTCCCGCTCCCGCCGATGGACCACTACCAAGATCTCCGTAGCGAGATGGTGCTCACGCTGCGCGAGCTCGGCATTCCTGTCGAGGTTCACCACCACGAGGTCGGCACTGCCGGTCAGGGCGAGATCGACATGGGCTTTGCCCCACTGCTCGAGATCGCCGATCGCCTCATGCTCTACAAGTACGTCGTCAAGCAGGTCGGCCGGCTCAACGGCAAGACCGTCACGTTCATGCCCAAGCCGATCTTCCAGGACAACGGATCCGGCATGCATGTCCACCAGAGCTTGTGGAAAGACGGCGAGTCGCTTATGTGGGACGAACTCGGCTACGCGCAGCTGAGTGACACCGCGCGCTACTACATCGGAGGCCTGCTCAGCCACGCGCCATCGTTGCTTGCGCTATGCGCGCCGACCACCAACAGCTACAAGCGTCTCGTGCCGGGCTACGAGGCCCCGGTCAACCTGGTCTACAGCCAGCGCAACCGCTCGGCCGCGGTCCGCATCCCGCTGTACTCGAAGTCGCCGAAGTCAAAGCGCATCGAGTTCCGCTGCCCGGACCCGAGCTGCAACCCGTACCTCGCGTTCTCGGGCCTGCTTATGGCCGGTCTCGACGGAATCCGCAACAAGATCGAGCCACCCGAGCCGATGGACAAGGATCTCTACGAGCTACCCCCAGAGGACCTCGCCGAGGTGCCACAGGTGCCCGGCTCCCTCGAGGGAGCGCTCGATGCGCTCGAAGCAGATCACGACTATCTGCTGGAAGGCGGCGTGTTCACCGAAGACGTCATCAGCCACTGGGTCGACTACAAGCGAGTCCACGAGGTAGACGAACTTCGGCTCCGCCCGCACCCCTACGAGTTCGCGCTCTACTACGACATTTAGCAGCAGCCGCTCGTCCTAAATGAATCCCCATTCCTCCCTTGGCCGGAGGCCATATCGACATCGTGCAATCGTGTGGAGGAAGAAGGACGCTTAATCGAAGATGTACCGCTCGGCTACCTTGCGCGTTCTACGAGTGATCCGAAGGTAGTCCTCTTCGAGTTCCTGGCGCGGTTGATCGCGGTAACCCATCGCCACTCCCAACGCCTCGAGGTCCTCCGGACGCGAGGGAAGGGCATCGACCGGGCGACCGGTAAGAAGGAAGAGCCGGTTTCGGAGTGCAGAGAGAAACAAGTATGCGGCGCGCAGTTGTTGAGCATCCGCCGCCGGCATCAGGTCGTGGCTCTCGGCCGCGGTGAGTGCACCCAAGGTCGATGCCACCTGAAGATCGCCGATGTCATGTCCGTGACGAAGTTGCAGAATCTGAATCGAGAACTCGACATCCGCAGTACCCCCCGGGCCCATCTTGAAATCGCGTCGCGGTTCGACACCGCGCGGAATACGCTCGCGTTCCATTCGAGCCTTCAAGTGACGGGCCTCGGCAAGCGTTTCCGGTGGGATGCGCGACGGGAAGGCGAGTGGGCGCGTGGCATCGATCAGCCTCTCGCCGATCGAGCTATCACCGGCAGCAACCCGCGCTCTGATGAGGGCCTGATGCTCCCAGGGCTTGGACCACCGGTCGTAGTACTCGAGGAACGATTCGATTGAACGAGCCAGCGGACCTGACTTTCCCTCGGGGCGAAGTGCAGCATCGATACGGAAGGCCTGGCCTTCGGGAGTGACCTCGCCGATCGCCTTCATCAGTCCCTCGGCAGCGCTTTCGGCTTCGGCCGGCTCCGCGTCGTGGACGAACATCACGTCGATGTCAGACGAGTAGTTGAGCTCGCGGCCTCCGAGCTTGCCCATCCCGATCACGGCAAAGGGAATCTCGCACTCACCGAGGGCGGCCTCCAGACATGCATCGGCTAGAGACGACAGGCCCACGCCCACCTCGACGACGTCGGCCTCACCCGCCAGATCCGAAAGGACGACGCGCAGCATCTCCCGGCGTTTGAAGCGGCGCAGGCCATCAAGCCTGCGCTCCGGCTCTCGCCATTCCAGCGACGCATTGGCTTCGCGCACCAATCGCTCACGGTCCTTGGGTTTGCCCGGCCCGCGGGGATCGGCGATCGTGGCGAGCTCCTCGGGTACATGACTCAGTACCTCGCTCAGCAACCGGCCGTGACCGAGGACTTTGGCGAGAAGCTCCAGCCCGGGGGGATTGTCACGTAGCGCTCCGAGCGCATCGAGCCGGCCCCCGAGCGACTCGCTCACGCGTAGGAATCCAAAGAGTCCTTCGTCGGGGAGGGGTGTCGATGCGAGCCACCGGAGCTGCGCAGGAGTAAGCACACGAAGCAGCTTCGCCCGGCGCGAGGTTCCCTCTACGAGCCCTGCGAGTGTGCGCGCTGCACGCTTCACATCGCGATAGCCGAGCACGCGCAGCCGCTCGCCGAGGGCCTCCTCGCTGAGGCGCGTCCCACCTGCATCGGCAAGTGACTCGATCATGGGTCGGTAGAACAGCTTCTCGAAGCGCCCGCGCACGTCGCTCAGAACCGAATGATGGACCGCGTCGAAACGCTCGACAGCACTTTCGAAATGACCGTCCTTGAATCCCATCGAACGCGCAATAGCGGAGCGATCTTGCTCGTCGGATGGCAGCAGGCGCACCCGTCGTTCCTGCCGCAGCTGGAGTCGATGCTCGACGTTACGCAACCAGCGATAAGCGACCGATAGCCCCGCGGCGTCGTCGTCCGCTACGTAACCCCCTTCGACGAGCCTGAGCAGCGCCTCCATGGTTGCGGGCGACCGAACCGAGGGATCGTTGCTGCCGTGCACCAGTTGCAGAAGTTGAACGGCGAACTCGATGTCGCGAATGCCGCCTGGGCCAAGTTTGACATCGTTGTTCTCGCGGCTGCGCGCTCGACGCGCACTCAGGAGGGCATTGCGCTCCACGCGCTCCTTCATCTGACGAATGCTCTCTATGCGTTGCGCGTCAACCTCTTCGGGAAACACAAGCGCGCGTGTGGCGTCCACCAGCTCCTGTCCGAGATGCATCTGTCCCGCAGCCGGTCGAGCCTTGAGCAAGGCCTGATACTCCCACGTCTTCGCCCACTTGCGGTAGTACTCCAGGAAGCCTTCCAAGGAACGCACAAGTGCGCCGGACCGTCCCTCGGGCCGAAGGTTGGCATCGATCGCATAGGCCTGACCCTCGGGCGCGATTGCTCCTAATTCGGAGAGCAGGGTCTCCGCTGCCTTGGTGGCGCGTCCGAGATCTCCGCTCGCCACGAACATGACATCGATGTCGCTGACGTAGTTGAGCTCCTGCGCTCCGAGCTTGCCCATCGCGACTACCGCCAGCTCGTCCGAAGCACCCGCGTGGGCGAGGGTCGCGTGGAGGCAGGCATCGGCGAGATAGGAAAGGGCGCGACCGACCTCTTCGAGCGAGGCCAAACCGGACGCATCGAACCCGGCCACCTGAAGCAACAGTCGTCGTTTCTCGAGTCGAAGTTCCGCAAAATCTCCGCGCTCTACGGCCGCCGCGGCGCGGTCACGGTAGGAATCCTGAGACGGGAGCTCGGCCTCGACCAGCAACTGCGCGGCGCGCTCATCCTGTTGCAGAAAGTCGCTCAGAGAGCGACTAACTCGTCCTATTGCAGTAGTACGAGTAGAAAGTAGTTCCGCGTCGAGCATTACGGCAGCCTAAACGCGCCCCCATAAAGACCCATCTACCAGCACCTTCGCGATCTTTAGCGCGATTCCTTCGGCGTCTGACACAAAATTGCGCGACCTTTTTGTGGAAGGTGATGGGTTTACGGGCAAGAACCCATCACCTAGCTTGCACCACTGTGCCGAGAAGCTTGACGGCACTGCACTTATTTAGAAGCCAGCGGTAGGTCTTCGCCGAGCGGAGACCGGCCGGCCGTTAGAGGGCCCCGCTCGGGCATCGCGGGAACACCGCCCGGGTCTTCGCGGGACATCCGTTCACGAAATACCACCCTGCGTGAGCGTGTGTGTTGCGGGCTCCTCATCACAGGGAGGTGAGAATGAGAGGTAGTCATACTCGTCATTCGACCTTGAAGTTCGCGGTGACAACGATGATCGCCGCACTCGTAGCGAGCCTGGCCATCGCGCCGGCCCAGGCGCACGAACGAAGCAATGTCTTCAAGCAGCGTCGTCACATCAAGTCGCGCGCCAAGAGCGCGGCAGGATCACCGTACAGCTACGGTGGCACCTCACGTGGGGGCTTTGACTGCTCGGGCTTCACGATGTGGACGTACGAAGGTCACGGTCAGAGGCTGCCTCACAGCTCGAGCGAGCAGTTCAAACTCGCCAAGCGCCCCGGTTACAAACGCATTTGGAAGCGCGAGAACCTGAAGAAGGGTGACCTTGTCTTTCACAAGACCACCAGGGCGCGCGTCGGTCATGCCGGCATCTACATCGGCAAGGGAAAATTCATCTCCTCGACCTCTTCTGACGGTGTGCGCGTCAACTCCCTCTACGACCGTTACTACTGGGGTCGTCGTTGGGTTGCAGGAGTCCGAACGCCGTCGACGGTCAACCACTGAGGCGCGCGATGAAGAGAGCCATCGCGGTTCTAGTAATCGCATGCATCGCCGCATTCCTCGCGCCCGCGGCTCCGGCCGCTGCGCAAGACAGGAGTGCCATCCGACGGCACCTTGCGAATCGCGCCAAGAGTCAGATGGGCGCGAATTACCGCTACGGCGGCGAATCGCCCAAGAGAGGATTCGACTGCTCGGGCTTCACGCGCTGGGTTTTCAAGAAGGTCATCACCTTGCCCCACAACTCCATGCGGCAGTACAGGCTGGGCGGGCGTGACGCATACAAGCGCATCAACAAGCGCACGAGGCTGAAGCGGGGCGACCTCGTGTTCTTCAAAACCACGAGCGACAAGGTCGGCCACGTCGGGGTCTACCTCAGCAGAGGAAGGTTCGTCCACGCGTCCTCGTCGGCCGACAAGGTGACCATCTCGTCGGTGTACGACAAGTACTACTACGGCCCTCGCTTCCGGGGCGGAGTCCGCATCCCACAACTCATCAAAGGCTAGTTCGGCACTCCGCCGCTAGGAGTTCCTCCAGAGCGTCAGGCTCCGCCGGAGGTGAGAACAGGTATCCCTGGCCGTAGTGGCAGCCGAGGTCTCGCAGTCTCTGAAGCTGTGATTGTTCCTCGATGCCCTCTGCGACCAAACGTAAATCCAGGGAGAGGCCGAGCCGAACTATGGCCTGCGTCAGCTCAACCCCTTCGCCGAAGGCCATAGGGCGGACGAACGACCTATCGATCTTCAGTTCGTCGATGGGAAAGAGCGCGAGGTAATTGAGAGACGAGTAACCGGTTCCAAAGTCATCGATGGCCAGATCAACCCCGAGTGACTTCAGCTCGCCCAGGCGAACGACGGCTCCATCGGCGTCCGCCATCAGCGTGCTCTCCGTAATCTCCAGCGCCAGGCATTCCGCGCCCAGTCCTGAGAGGGCGAGAGCCCGACTGACATCCTCTACGAAGCCGGGGTGCTGCAACTGACGAGCGGAGACGTTGACGCTCATTCGCAGGGCCGGGTGTCGCGGGTAGCGCAACTGCCAGTCACGCGCCTGCATCGTCGCCTGCTCGAGCACCCAACGGCCCAACGGCACGATCAACCCTGTCTCCTCCGCAAGTGGGATGAACTCCATTGGCGAGATCAGACCTCTATCCGGGTGTTTCCACCTCACCAGAGCCTCGACGCCTGATATCCGGTCCTCCCCGAGCTCGAGCACCGGTTGATAGTGGACGGTGAGCTCACCTTGCTCCACTGCTCTTTGCAGGTCGGCCTTGAGCTGCATCCGACGTACCGCGGCCTCGTGCATATGCCCTTCGAAGATCTCGTAACGGCTCTTGCCCTTCCCTTTCGCCAGGTACATGGCTACATCCGCGTTGCGCACGAGCTCCTCCGCTCCAGTGTCTTCGCTGGAGCCCACTGCGATGCCGATGCTTACGTGCACGGAGCACTCCGCTTCTAAGACGGCGATCGGCGTCCGAAGGATGTCGATGATGCGCTCGGCAACGATGGTTGCGCTGTCCACAGATTCGGCATCTTCCACGAGCACTGCGAACTCATCGCCACCCAAACGCGCAACGGTGTCGACCTCTCTCACCGTGCTTTGGAGTCGCATCGCGACCTCTCGTAGGAGGTCGTCGCCGGCCACATGCCCAAGACTGTCGTTCACGGTCTTGAAGTCGTCGAGATCGAGCAACAGCAGGGCGATTCGACCTTCACTCCGGTGGGCGCGCCGCATGGCGTGTTCGATGCGCTCGAGTAGCAGCACGCGGTTGGCCAGACCCGTTAGTGCGTCATAAAACGCCTGATGTGTGAGTTGCTCCTCGAGGGCCTTTCGCTGCGAGATATCCGTCAGCACGCCGCGCCAGTGAGACCGGTTTCCGTGCTCGTCGTGAATCGCTACCGCGTCATCCGCGATCCACACCACGCGGCCGTCCTTGGTGAGCATCCGGTACTCGCTGTAGTGAGAGGCGGTCACGCCACTCCAACAGGCCTCATCCTCGGCGACGGTCCTTTCGCGATCGTCGGGGTGCAGCTGGCGCAACCACAAGCCGGCATCCGCGCTCCACTCCTCCGCCGTGAACCCCAGCAGCTCCTCGATCTTGGGGCTCACGTATCCCCATTCGCCGTCGGGCTCGGACGAGGACTCGTAAACGACCGCGGGGACACCCTCGACCACGGCCCGGTACTTCGCCTCGGCATCGTGAACCGTGGCGAACAAGCGACGAACTCGCTCGGAGAGAACTCGCACCATCGTCGCCATGATGGCGAGCGTTCCCACGAGCACGGCCCAGCGACTGATCGCGGTCACATCCGACGACTGGAGCATGAGCACGACCCCGTAGCAGTAAGCGCTGAAGACAACCTGCCATACGACCATTCGAGCGGAGAAGAAGTAAGCGGAATAGAGCACAATCCATAGGTAGAAGAGGGCGAAGACCTCCGAGACCGCCACGGCTCCAGAGACGAGCGCGGTGCCGACGAGCATGAAGAGAGGGAAGGCCCAGGTGGGAAGCCGCTCGCCGATTAGGTGAAAGCCCAGAAGCATGATCAGGGACACAGCCGCCAGGGCCAGCACCACGACCTTGCCGACTCCATCGGGGTGAGGAAGGCTGAGCACCGACAGAGCGAGCCCCAACCCTGAGAAGTAGACGAGCTTCATGGTGTTCAACATCACCCCGGGCCCGGCCAGAGGACCGGACGGGGCCAGGACAGCCGAAACCAGCCGCTTGCTCGCAGCCCTTCCCAATCTGACTTTCAGTGTGTAAACCACACCGTCCGCCACGGCACCTCCCGTTGTGTGGCTTTCGATCTCGGTGCGCCTCACAACGAGGCACGGAGCTATGTAGCGACTATCGACGCGCCGGCAACCGGTCTGAAGTCCCGATTCGCGGGCAAATGTCCCCTTTGGGTCAGAGGATCGGGAGGTAGCGGTCGATCTCGTAGGGACTCACGTAGCTCTTGTATTGGTCCCACTCGGCCCGCTTGTTGCGCAGGAGGTATTCGAAGGTCTGTTCGCCGAGTGCCTCCGCCACCAACTCGGAGCGCTCCATCTCCCTTAGGGCCTCGAACAGATCGTCGGGTAGCTGGGTGATGCTGCGCGCGCGGCGCTCCGATTCGTGCATCTCGTAGATGTTGTCGGTCGCCTCGGGCGGAAGCTCATAGCCTTCGTCGATTCCCTTGAGTCCCGCAGCGAGGATGACCGAGAACGACAGATAGGGATTGCAGGCAGGGTCCGGCGAGCGAATCTCGAGCCGCGTCGATTGTTCCTTACGCGGCTTGTACATTGGCACGCGCACCAGCGCCGATCGATTGTGCCGGCCCCAGCAAACGTAGGTCGGGGCCTCCGGCACCGGATAGCCCTTACCCGTCACCAAACGCTTGTACGAGTTGACCCACTGATTGGTTATGAGCGTGATCTCACGGGCATGGTGCAGCACGCCCGCTATGAAGGCCTTGCCGACCTTCGACAGGTGGTACTCATCGGTCGAGTCGTAGAACGCGTTCTGATCGCCTTCGAATAACGACATATGGGTGTGCATGCCCGAACCTGGAAGCTCGGTCGAAGGCTTCGGCATGAAGGTGGCGTACATGCCGCGCTGGGCGGCCAACTCCTTGACGATGAGCCTGTAGGTCATGACCGAATCGGCCATCGTCAGTGCGTCTGCGTGGCGAAGGTCGATCTCGTGCTGGCCCGGTGCCACCTCGTGGTGACTGAACTCGACCGGGATCCCCATCTGCTCCAGCACGCTGATGGTGTCGCGCCGGAGATCTTGCGCAACGTCAAGTGGCGTCAGGTCGAAGTAGCCTCCGGCATCGACGGGAGTTGGGTCCTCGGTGCTCTTGAACAGAAAAAACTCCATCTCTGGATGCACGTAGAAGGTGAAGCCACGCTCGGACGCCTTGTCGAGGTTCCTCCGGAGCACGTAGCGCGGGTCGCCCCAGTAGGGCCGTCCGTCCGGAGAGTGGATGTCGCAGAACATCCGGGCAACCCCGCCGTCGGAACGCTCGTCCCGGGCCGGCATGATCTGAAAGGTTCCCGCATCGGGCCGGGCCAGCATGTCGGATTCCTGGACCCTGGCGAAGCCCTCGATGGCCGACCCGTCGAATCCAATGCCCTCGTCGAAAGCCTGCTCGAGCTCCTCCGAGGTCACCGCAAATGACTTCAGAAAGCCCAGGACATCTGTGAACCAGAGCCAAACCAGCCGGATTCGGCGCTCCTCTACGGTGCGAAGGACATAGTCCTGTTGTCTCTCCATGCCGGGAAGCCTACGCCGCAGCCGTTTCGGGGAGGTTAAGGGGGGGCACTGCCTCCCTTGCCCTGCTTGCGCATCCGTCAGTTTGTGGCAGATTGCTGCGGTTCGGTAGCAATAGCACTCAATGGGGAGGGATGGATTGACACGGCGTTCACTAGCCATCGTTGCTTCGCTCTTGCTTCTGGGACTCACCAACGTAGTGAGTTCCGCAGGAGCCGCTCCGCGGCAGAGTTCTGATCTCACGATTACGCCGCTCACCGTAGACAACAGTTTCGAAGCGGCCAAGTCACCGAGCAGCTCGCTGGCGGAAACGGACCGTTCGCTGCTCAACCTCGAAGGCTCGAAGCCGGTCAACGTGGTGGTCAAGTTCGATTATGACGCGGCGGCAACCTACGCGGGTGGGGTACAAGGTCTGGCCGCCACCAGCCCGGAGGTAACGGGGCGAGCCTTAAGCGAGAATCTAGGAGCTCTCCGCGCCTACCGTGACTACGCCAAGGACGTCGAGGCGTCCGTGATCGACGGCATCAGCAGCCGCGTTCCTCAAGCCGAGGTGCTCGACACCTTCCGCATTGCCTACGGCGGCGCCGCGATGACCGTCCCGGCTAACCAAGTCGAACAACTACTCGAGGTCGACGGCGTCGTGGCGGTGCAGCGTAACCAGCTCGCGCAGCCTCAGACCGACGCCAGCCCTGAGTTCATCGGCGCCACCGAAGCTTGGGAGGACCTCGGTGGATCCCAGACCGCGGGCGAGGGAGTAATCGTCGGCGTCCTCGACACCGGCGTGTGGCCGGAGGCCGACTCCTACCTCGACCCCGGCGTGGACGCTCCCGAGGGCGACTTTCCCTGTGAGTTCGGCGACGGAACCGACCCGGCGCTAGGCGATCCCTTCGAGTGCAACGACAAACTGGTCGGCGCCTACGCTTTCACGGACACCTACATGGCCGTCCAAGGTGCCGATGAAGGCGAGTTCTGCAACAGCGTCACGCTCGAGTGTTCGGCGCGCGACGCAGACGGACACGGCACCCACACGTCGACGACCGCGGCCGGAAGCCCGGTCGAATCGGCCGAGCTATTCGGCATCGAGCGTGGACCGATTTCCGGGATCGCGCCGGGGGCACACATCATCGGCTACCGCGTCTGCCTAGCGGAGGGTTGCTTCACATCGGACTCGGTGGCGGCCGTCGAGCAGGCGATCATGGATGACATCGACGTCATCAATTTCTCGATCTCGGGTGGTGCCAACGCCTACACCGACGCGGTCGAACTTGCCTTCCTCGACGCCTACTCGTCCGGGATCCTGGTAAACGCCTCGGCGGGCAATAACGGCCCGGGTGCGGGGACCGCCAACCACGCGGGACCGTGGACCAACACGGTTGGGGCGTCGACCAGCGACCGCCACTTCATCACCACGCTCGGGCTCGCCGCGGACAATGGCGACACACTCGAGGTCGAGGGTGTCACCATCACCCCGGGCATCGAAGAGCCCACCGAGGTCGTCCAGGCCGGTGATGTCGCGGGTTACGAAGACCAACTGTGCCAGAAGCCGATGCCGGCAGGCTCCGTAGAGGGCCTCGTCGTGGTGTGTGAGCGCGGCGTGGTCGGACGCGTCGAGAAGAGCTTCAATGTAGCCCAGGGTGGCGCGGCAGGAATGATCATGTACAACGCGACCAACCTGGGACTCAACACGGACAACCACTTCGTTCCCTCCGTGCACGTCGAGGGCCCGGAGCCTGCGGCTGGGATGGTTGGGTTCCTTGACGGCCACGAGGGCGTCACGGCTCAGTTCGAAACGGGACAGCCCACCGAAGTGCGAGGCGACGTCATGACGAGCTTCTCGTCACGCGGACCGCTCGGCGACTTCATCAAGCCGGATGTAACCGCACCGGGGATCCAGATCCTCGCGGGCAATACGCCGGAGCCGGTCAACCCGGCCGTCGCCGGGCCACCGGGAGAGAACTACATGGTGATCGCGGGAACCTCGATGTCCAGCCCCCACAGCGCCGGCGCATCCGCGCTGGTGAAGGCGGGACATCCTGACTGGACGCCGGGTCAGATAAAGAGCGCGCTGATGACCTCGTCGGTGCAGGACGTGCTCAAGGAGGACGGTGTGACGCCGTCCGACCCGTTCGACAGAGGTGCCGGCTCCATCCGCGCCAACCGTGCCCTCGAGCCGAAGGTCACCTTCGACGTCACGGCCGAGGAGTACTTCGAGTCGGCCGCCGACCCGCTTAGCCGCATCAATCTCAACCTGCCCAGCGTCAACGCTCCGGTGCTGTCCGGTCAGGTGACTACCACGCGCACCGCGATGAACGTCACCAGCCAGCGTCAGGAGTTCGCGGTCAGGACCGACGCGCCCGAGGGCAGCAGCATCGAGGTCAGCCCCAAGAAACTCAACATTCGCCCTGGTGAGAGCCAGACGATGACCATCACCATCGACGGCGAGGACCTCGCAGACGGCCAGTACTTCGGCCAGATCTCGCTTAACCGAAAGGGCAGTGGACTAACCGAGGCGGTCCTGCCGGTCGCGTTCAACAAGACCGACAGCGATGTCGCTTTGACCCACAGCTGCTCGCCGGACACGATCGCAGAGGAGGAGACGTCGGGGTGCTCCGTCACCGCATCGAACTTCTCGAGCTCCGAAGCAAACGCCACCATCGAGGTCGAGGGGCCCAAGGGCATCGATATCTCCAACCCGCAGGCTGACCCACCGGGTGACCTGCAGGAGACCGACAACGCCTTCACGTGGAGCGGCTCGCTCGAGGGCGCCGATGCTCCCACTGTCGACGCGATCACTCCGGGCGGGGAGTCGTACTTCTCACTGGCGAGTCTCGGAGTTGCTCCTCTGTCGGGATTCGGTGACGAAACGATCGGCAATCTCAACACCGCTCCCTATCTCTATGGGAGCGAGACCTACAACCGGCTGGGGATTGTCTCCAATGGCTACTTGGTCGTGGGAGGGGGGACGAGTGAGGACGTCGAGTTCGCGGCGCAGCCCCTGCCCGACCCGGCCGCGCCCAACAACGTCCTGGCACCGTTCTGGACGGACCTCAATCCGGGAGCCGGCGGCAACATTTACGCCGCCAACCTGACCGATGGCGTCAAGAGGTGGATCGTGGTCGAGTACGAGGACGTGCCGGTATTCGACAACAACGCCGAGCTCCAGACCTTCCAGGTCTGGATCGAGACCACGGCAGGCATCGAGGCCATCAGCTACGCATACGACACCATTCAGGGCGACGGTGACGCTGCCGGCGGCCTGGTCGTCGGAGCCGAGAATCGTGACGGGACGAGCGGAGTGGAGCTGGGCGCAGTTCCCGCCGGTGGCGAGAGCTATGCCATCGAAACCTCGCCGCCTGCGGCGGGAGGATCGGTGACGATCACCTACGACGCTACCGGCGAAAAGCGCGGGGAGTACCAGATCCCCGCGCGCATGACCACCGACGTAACCGTCGGAACCACCACCGAGCTCGCTCTCCTGACCGTCACCAGGAGGTAAAAGCTCGGTAGCTGAGATGTAAACAAGGGCCCCCGAACACGAGGGCCCTTGTTTTGATGCGAACCGGAAGGACGCTCGTAGGATGACGTTGTGATTCGAGTCGCCCTTGGTCAACTCAACTTCACCGTTGGAGACATCGACGGCAACGTCGAGCGCGCCACCAATGCGGTGCTCGAGGCGCAAAACGCCGGAGCACAGGTCCTCGTGCTGCCCGAGCTCGCGCTGACCGGCTACCCCCCCGAGGATCTCGTCTTGAAGTCGGGCTTCGTTACGGCCAACCGGAGCGCGCTCGAAGAGGTGGCCGCGAGCGCCGGCGAACTTCTGACGGTTATCGGGTTCGTCGACTCGGACGAGGACCATCTCTACAACGCCGCGGGAATCTGCCACGAAGGCGCGGTGCTGTCCGTCTACCGAAAGCAGCTCCTTCCGAACTACGGCGTCTTCGACGAGCGTCGCTACTTCGAGCCCGGCGCGCGGCACACCCTGATCGAGACGGGTCATGGAATCCTGGGCGTGTGCGTGTGCGAGGACATCTGGTCGCCATCCGGGCCGGCAATCGCGCAGGGCGACGCCGGCGCGCAGCTCGTATTCAACATCAACGCCTCGCCATTTCACAAGGGAAAGCTCGACGAACGAGCGCGCATGCTATCCGAGCGGGCCACCCGATCGGCTGCTTCGATCGCGTATGTGAATCTCGTCGGGGGCCAGGACGAGCTGGTGTTCGACGGCGGCTCGCTGGTGATCGATTCCGCGGGTGAACTCATCGCCCGGCTTCCGCAGTTCGAAGAACGCATCGACGTGATCGACATCCCGCTTGGCGACGCTCGTGTAACTCACTCGGACTCGGTAGATCGCATCTCGCTCGATCTCAGCCAGACGACGGGATCGGTTCCGGAGCCACCGAGGACGGCCGAGCTAGATCAAGCCGAAGAGGTGTACCGCGCGCTGGTGCTCGCACTGCGCGACTACGTGGGCAAGAACGGATTCAAGTCCGTCACGATGGGACTGTCTGGAGGCGTGGATTCAACGCTGGTCGCGACCCTTTGCGCCGACGCGCTCGGCCCGGACAACGTCCTCGGAGTCGCCATGCCCAGCGAGTTCTCAACATCACACTCGCTCGACGATGCACACCAATTGGCCGACAACCTCGGAATCAGAATCATCACCATCCCCATCAAGTCCACCTATCACTCGTTCGTCGGGGCGATGTCCGACACGTTTGGCGAGGCCGAACCGGGCATAGCCGAGGAGAACCTGCAGGCGCGCATTCGCGGCACGCTGCTCATGGCGATCAGCAACCGCTACGGCAACCTCGTCATCGCAACCGGGAACAAGTCCGAGGGGGCGGTGGGTTACGCAACGCTGTACGGGGACATGGCCGGTGGGTTTTCGCTGATCCGCGATCTCCTTAAGCACGAGGTCTATGCGCTGTGTCGCTGGCGCAACTCCGAGACACCGGTGATTCCGGAGAACGTTCTCGTCAAACCTCCCTCGGCCGAGCTCAGTCCTGGACAGAAGGACGAGGATTCGCTTCCGGCCTATGAGGTCCTCGACCCGATCCTCGAGGCCTACATCGAGCGGGACGAGGGCCTCGAAGAGATCGTCGCAGCGGGTTTTGACGAGAGTGTGGTGCGCGAGGTCATGATGCTGGTCGACCGGGCCGAGTACAAACGCCGTCAGGCTCCGCCGGGTCCTAAGGTCACGATCAAGTCGTTCGGCCGGGATCGGAGACTTCCGATCACCAACCGGTGGCGCCCCTAGGATGGCTTTTCGTCACCCATGTGGGCGAACATAGGGCGATGGTGTTCACGCTGCTGTTCCTCTCCGATCAGTTGGAAGACCTGATCGAGCTGCTGCCCGAGTTTCCTACTGCGGGGTACAGGCTCGCGCACCTGCCACTGAAGACGACCGGGCCCAAGGAGCTCATCTCGATCCACCCCGAACTCATGGTCATCGACGGCGTCGCGGATATCGAAGTTGCGGAGCGCGCCGTCAGCCGGCTGGCGCTCGCGTGGGAGGCGGGCCTGCCGCCGATGTTGGTGGTCGTAGACCAAGCTGGGCTCGCTCGCTTCCGTTTCGAAATCGGGGCCGACGACTTCGTAGTGAACACCGCCTCCATGGAGGAGGTCGAAGCTCGCTTAGCCATGATCGCTCGCCGGACCGGCCGGGCAGAGGAAGCAACCGTCTTGAAGGTCGGCGACCTCACGGTCAATCCCGAGAACTATCAGGTTTACATGCACGGTCGGCCGCTCGACCTCACCTACAAGGAATTCGAGTTACTCAAGTTTCTCGCGCAACGACCGGGCCGGGTATGCGACCGCGACATGTTGCTGCGCGAGGTGTGGGGCTACGATTACTACGGAGGAACGCGCACGGTCGACGTCCACATCCGGCGCCTGCGCGCCAAGCTCGGGCCGGAGCACGAGGCTCTCATCGAGACGATTCGCAACGTCGGCTACCGGCTGGTTCCTCGGCCGCGCGATCGCGAACAGTAGCCGCGCGCCATGACCACCATCGGAATCATTCTCGCCGTTGTCCTCCTGAGCGGCTGGGTGCGCGTCGCCGCCATTGGCGTCCTTATCGGGTTTGAAGCGCTTGAGATCTGGCTGTGGCTGCGATGGCGAAAACGGCGCTCGATAACCGGATCCGACACCATGATCGGAGAAATCGGCAAGGTTGCCACACCGTGCATCCCGGACGGTCAGGTCAAGGTTCGGGGGCAGCTCTGGAGTGCACATTGCGCGCAGGGTGCCGACACGGGCGACAACATCATCGTGACAGCGGTAAGAGGACTGAAGCTGGAGGTCGCAAGACAGGCGAGCGTCGCACCAACTCCACATCCCCAACGACGACACTGAGCGCGGTCAATGGGAACCTGGGACGTTCGCACGACCTGCACGCTTGCTTCGATCATCCCGATGGCCGGGATAGTCCCGGTTGTGCGGCACCTCGACGAGCCGGGACCGTAACCGCAGTTACTCTTTCCGCCGAGGGCCCCTAGCTCATCAGGTAGAGCACCGGACTTTTAATCCGGCGGGCAGGGTTCGAGTCCCTGGGGGCCCACGAAAGGTGTCGTGCTTCGGGTGATGCATGACACTCCGGCGTCACCTGATTTCGCGATGGAATGTCGACCAGGTGAGGACCAACACGTCTCGTTATCTCAGAGGCTTGGCACCCCCAAGGACGACCACTCGTCGTCGAGCGATTCGTCACCGTCAAGCCGAACCAGTACGGACTCACCGCTTGGGCTAAGTTGTCTTGACTGCGCGAATCGAATAGCCGTAAGTGCCAAACTGCCGCGCCTTGTCCTCACCTCCGGCACCAGCGAAGGTGTCGATCCGATTCGCAAGTTCGATTTCGACCAGTCCCGCTC
>JBOGWV010000256.1:0-3152 GCA_050693975.1 Actinomycetota bacterium | reverse complement strand
AGGTCGAGCTGGGGGACGGAGCGCGGGTCCAGGGAAACTTGATCTCGCGCAAGGGGGTGACCGTCGGGAGCCGGGCTCGCGTTCACGGCAACCTGTTCGCCGAGGGCGACGTCAAGGTGTCAACCGGCGCGATGATCGGCCGGCCTGGGCGGTTCAAAGGCCTATACACATCGACGACCGTGTCACTAGGGCCTGACGTCACCGTTTACGGATGGGTCGTGGCCGAGCGGGGCGGGAAGGTGCAGTGAAGGCCCTTCGACGCATGCGGGGCTCTACGGTACTGGTCGCCGCGCTGTTCATCCTCTCTCTCGTTCGTGTGGCGGACCTCTACGGTGGATCGATGGAGCGTGACCTCCGCGTCGGCCTGGTCTTCGACCCTTCCACGCTGAGCGATGAATCCTTCATCAGGGAAGCCTACGATTCGGTCCTGGAGGAAGAGGGGATCGCCCGCAGCTGGATCTCGACGCGTGATCTTCTGTTGCTCGACGGAGACGAGCTCGCGCGCCGCTTCGAAACCCTGATCTTTCCGGACGGCCTCGTTCAGCAGATGCCGGTCGCGACGCTGGACCGCGGACGCGAGTTCATGCGCGAGGGCGGAAACATAGTCGTCGTGCTGGACGCGGGGATCAAGGACACCGAGGGGGACTACCGCAGCGGTGGAGTGATGGCGCCTCTGGTCGGGGTGCAGTACCAGCGCTACAGAACCGAGCGTGACGACGCCTACATCGAGGGCAACCTGGATTTCTCGACTCCCGCGCTCACGAGCGCGTGGCAGATCCCGCCGGGAAAGCTCCATCAGGGACACGTGGTGGGCGGTTACTCGTACGGCCGGCTCAGGTATCCCATGGCCTCGGCTGAGGTAGTCCACGACGACGTGGAGATGTTCGCCTCCTTTGAGGGCATCCCGGTGTTGTCCCAGCGCAGCTTTGGCAGCGGCCGCGCACTGTGGGTCAATCTGCCGCTGGGATACCTCAAGGCCTACGGGGACGATCTGCCCCTGAGGACGGTGCTGCGCAGCTATCTATTCGACGTCGTCGAGATGCCGCATCTGGTGTCATCACCGGGTGGTGTCGGCGGGCTCGTGATGGACTGGCACATCGACTCACAGATCGAATGGGAGGGCATCCCCTCGCTGATCTCCTCGGGGGTCCTACGCAGCGGGCTGCGCCAGCAATTCGACGTCACCGCCGGGCCCTTCCGCGATCGACCGGGAGACGGTCTCGGCTTCGACGCATGTGGAGCGGGACAAGAGCACCTGGAGGCCCTTCTGCCGTTCGGTGAAATCGGATCGCACGGGGGGTGGAGCCATAACTACTTCAGCAACCTCCTCGAAGCCTCCAAACTCACCGAAGCACAGCTTCGGGACGCCATCGTTCGCAACGAGGACTGCCTCGAGAGCGTGACCGGGCGGCAGGTGCGCGCGTACTCAGCGCCGAATGGAGTGCATCCACCCGCCCTCACACGGCTACTGCAGGAGCGTGGCATCAACGCCTACTACTACACCGGTGACACAGGCTCGGCTCCCAATCGCACCTTCCTCGATGCTGCCCGCGTCGCGGACGATGCATGGGCCTTTCCCGTCATGCCGAACGGGCTCTACGCGTCGGTGGGGGAGATGGTCAAAGCGGGTTTGTCACCGAGCGAGGTCGAGCAATGGCTAATGGATACGCTCGACTACATAGGCGATCAGCGAACGGTGCGGCTGCTCTACAGCCACCCCTACGATCTCAGCGACAGACGCTACCTGGCCGTCTTCAACGATTTCTTGGACACCGCGGAGTCTCTCCAGGCGCGCGGCCTTCTGAGGGTGGAACCCATGACCTATTTCGCCGACTTCATGAGCCGTTTCGTGGAGACAGACTTCTCGTTCGTCAGAGCCGATGGCGCTCTCGAGGTTGAGCTGTCCAATCCCGGCGGACTACAAGACGTGAGCTTCGCGGTCCCTTCCGCGTGGCTGGCCGGCGACCAGGCTTTGCCCCAGGGTCTCTCTACCGCGCCATCACAGGACGAATACGACGTGTTCGTCATCCGCTCGAACGAGACCAGCTTTCAAGCGGAGCTCGCCCTGACCGGCCCCTAATTGGGCATTTCGGACTTCCGCTACGCATAAGTGCGTATCAAGCGGCAGCGACGCACCGTCGACTCACAAGCATGTACTGGAGAATCGACTTCGCGGTCCCGGCAAGATGATCAAGGTCCTGTCCGTCTTCGGGACGCGCCCTGAGGCGATCAAGATGGCGCCGGTCATGAAAGAACTGGGCCGTCACCCCGATCACATCATCAGCAGGGTCTGCGTGACCGGCCAGCACCGCGCCATGCTCGACCAGGTACTGGATCTCTTCGATATCACCCCGGACCACGACCTCGACATCATGCAGGCGGGGCAGAGCCCGACCCAGGTCGCCGCTGCCGTGATGTCCCAGCTCGAGCCGGTCCTTGCGGCCGAGCGACCGGACTGGGTCCTTGTGCAGGGCGACACGACAACCGTCACGGCCGCCGCCCTTGCTTGCTTCTATGCGCGCATCAAGATCGGACACGTCGAGGCGGGGCTGAGAAGCTTCGACGACCACAATCCCTTCCCCGAAGAGATGAACCGGCGCCTGGCTTCCACTATGACCGATCTTCATTTCGCCCCCACCGAGGGAGCGCAGGACAATCTCTTGCTCGAGGGCGTCGCCCCCGAACGCATCGTCGTGACCGGCAATCCGGTGATCGATGCGCTGCGCTCGGTGTCCGAGACCGGTTATGACTCGACTCGCGTGGCGTTGAAGGCTGCGGCGGCGGGCAAGCGACTGGTGTTCGTCACCTCCCACCGGCGCGAGAACTTCGGCACGCCGTTGGAGAACATCTGCCGCGCCGCGCTCCGCATCTCACGCACCCGCGACACCCACGTCGTCATGACCGTGCACCCCAACCCCCAGGTGCAGAACACCCTGGTTACGATGCTCGGCGATGAGGCGAACATCACGCTGCTCCCGCCGCTGGACTACGTTCCACTGGTTCATCTACTACAACGCTGCGATCTGGTTCTGACGGACTCCGGAGGTCTCCAGGAAGAGGCCCCCTCACTCGGCAAACCCGTGCTGGTCTTGCGCGACACCACGGAGCGGCCAGAAGGCGTAAAGGCCGGGACCTGCCGTCTCGTGGGAACC
>JBOGWV010000255.1:0-17910 GCA_050693975.1 Actinomycetota bacterium | reverse complement strand
AGCTCGGGAATGCCGCCGCCATCGACGGCCGCCGCCGAGGAAGCCTCGATGAACAGCGGCTGGACGTAGAGGATCGAGTCGTTGATCGGCAAATTGACCAGCGAACCGAAGATGATGGTGGAACCTTGGTCGCTGAGCAGCGTTATGTCTCGTGATATCTCTTCGTTTTGATTGATGAGGTTGTTGATCTGCGCGGGCCCCTCGACGGGCGGGCTACTGGGGAAATCGAGGGTCAACAGCTCGCCGTAGTGATCTGGATCCGAGCGCCCAACCAGCAGCGCGTTCATGTTGTTGCGGTCGCGCGGCGTGAACGGACGGGAGATCAGGAACTCTTCTTCGGTCTCGCCGGGCAGAGAGATCAACAGATAGGTCGGCTCGACGAGGTCCTCCGACCCGCTCTGGGTGTGGGCGACCTCCCACTCATCGTTGCGCGAGTAGAAGGTGAGGGGATCGTCAACGTGGTAACGGAGATAGACCTCGGACTGCACCTCGAGTAGATCCTCTGGGTAACGGAAGTGCGCCCTGAGCTCGTCGGACGGTTCCTCGGTGGTGAAGAGGTCTGGGAACGTATCGCGCCACGCCTCGATCAGGGGATCTTCTTCGTCGACGATGTGGAAGTCCATTGTGCCGTCGTACGCATCTACGACGACCTTCACCGAGTTGCGGATGTAGTTTGCCTGTCCCAGCAGCGCGCCGTTCGACGCGCTGGCAACTATCGCCCGAGGTCCATCCGTTGAGAGTACGGATAGAAGTTCGTCGAGGTGTACCCATCGAGAATCCACTTCAGATCACCATCCACCGCCGCGATGTAGGGGTCGTCGTCGAGGCTCAGGAAGGGCGCCGCCCGACGCACCCGGTCGCGCACGTTCTTGTAGAGCATGATGCGACTGTCCGTCTCGATGTCGTCTGACAAAAGGATGTTGAAGTCTCGCTCGCGTACCGCGAACTGCATCTTGCGGAGCAGGCCCCCCATCTCGATGCCGCCCTCACCGCCGTAGTTGCTGCGCTGGGTTTCTTCCTCATCCTGATAGTCGATCTCCGCCTGCTTGGTGTTCACGATCGAGTACTCGGAGTCGTCGTAGTTAACCCCGTAATAGATCCCCGGGTTGTCGAGGTCGAACGCCGGCACGTCGCCGGTTACCTCACCGGGAAGGTCGCGCGAGACGAAAGATGGCTGGCCGGAGGCCGTTGACTCGTTGGCGAGGCTGGCGACCAGCCCGTAGCCGTGCGTGTAAATGAGGTGGGTGTTCTGCCACGACTGCGATCCCTCGACGTCCTGCACCGACAGCTCGCGCCCCGACAGCAACAACTGGCGCATCTCTCCGTCAACCTCGTAGCGATCGATGTCCACGTCGGGAAACGCGTAGAAGGGAGTGATGGCCTGCAGCTGGTTGTAGACGACGCTCAGGACGTCAGGATCCCACACGCGCACGTTGCTCAGCAGGACCTCGTTGGCGGCGATGTCTTCTTGAGTCAGGTCGTCGGTCGCGGGGAACGGCTGCGACTCGACCTCGCCAAGCCCGAAGCCGTTCCTTGTGGCCTCGATGTTGCGCTCGATGAAGGGCCGCTCGCGGCTGGCCTCCTGGGGCTCCACCGAGAAACGCTGCACCCACGCAGGCCACACACCGCCCGCGAGCAGCGCGGTGAGCACCCAGATCCCGACGGCCGCAAGCGGGAGCGATAGACGACGGAAGCGGATGTTGGCGATGAATAGGATCGCCGAGATGATCGAGATGATCGCCAGCAACCGCAGCGCGGGGAGCTGCGCGTTCACGTCCGTATAGCTCGCGCCGGTCACGGTTCCGCGCTCCGAGAAGTTGAGCTCGAAGGTGCCCAGGTAGTACTGGACCGCTTTGATCAGAGCCAGCAGCCCCAGCAACACGGAGATGTGGGCCATCACCCCGGACGAGATGCCCGATAAGCCGGCCTCCGGACGAATCGAGCCGTGGAAGTAGTGGGCGATCAGCGAGACGACCAGCGCGGCAACGATCGCGAACCAGGCCCAGTCGAGCACGTAGTTGAAGAAGGGCAGCTCGAAGACGTAGAAGCCGATGTCGCGACCGAACTGGGGGTCGGTCCGTCCGAAGGAGACGCGGTTGAGGTACAGGGCGAAGGTCTGCCAAGCACTGCTGGCCCCGAAGCCGGCCAGCAGGCCGAGGCCGATCGCGGCCGCAAGTCGAAGCCACTTCAGGTACGGGCTGAGCGCCAGCCGGTAGCGCTCGACCGGGTCGCGTCGCTCAGGGTCCTCGATGCGAAACACGCCGTAGGCCGGAGCCATCCGCCCTGCGATGACGAGATTCACGTAGACGACGAGGGCAACGAAGAGGCCGATGACCGCACCGGTGGCGAACTGCGCCTTGATCGAGGTCCACAGCACCGATGTGATGCCGACCTCCCGGAACCACAGGACGTCGGTGTAGAAGGTGGCCGACGAAAACAGGAGGAATGCGATCACCACGATCGCGCCGATGATTATCGGAGCGCGGCCCCCAGGTCTCCTTCTCAAACGAGTCGCCATGGTGGCAGGTTAGTCGGACTCCGGCGTTATCGCTGGTTTAGTGGACCACCCAGCGCTCGCCGGATGCTGGCGACGAGTTCCTCAGGGTCGAAGGGCTTACCGACGAACTGCGCCCCCGCCCACTGGTCGGCGATGTCGCCCTCGACACCGGGCAGGCGGAGGCTCGGATCCATACCCGAGAGGATGAAGACCGGAATCGACCTGGTCTCCTCCCTCAGTTGAAGCGCGTCGAGCACCTGCTTGCCGTTCAGCTTTGGCATCATCTGGTCGAGCAGGATCGCGTCGGGGACACGAGTCAGTGCGGTACCCAACGCCTCACGTCCATCGGCAGCCGTCAACACCTCGAAGCCCTCGTCCTCCAGGACGAACTCGAGCGTCATGCGCACGCTCTCGTCGTCCTCGGCGACGAGTATCACCGGCCGTCGATTGGTCGACTCCCCGTCAGTCAAGCGGGCCCTGTTCCCCCAACAAGCCCTCGTCGCCCAACAGCTCGTCGCCCAGAGGGAGGTCCTCGAGGCAGGCAACGGGGTCCTGTGGGCCGCACTCACTCTCGTCGGGCGGGGGCGATGGGCTTGGGTTCTGGTCGTCCCCACCGTCGCCGGGCCCGTCGTCTCCGCCGCCGTCGCCGGGTGAGGTGTCCGGACCGGTCGTGGAATCACCCCCACCGGGAGCGACCGGGGCAGCGGTTCCCTCGGAGTCGGGCCCGAAGCCCGCTCCGATGTCGTCGACATCGGCGGCCAGGATGCCGGTCTCGAGGATCGTCTTGCCGAGCTCTGCCACCAACCCGTTCTCGTGTGCCTCCAAGATGTACGCGATCAGTCCCCAGCTGCCGTCCTGATCCCGGTACTCGAACGCCTGGGTGAAGGTGCTGCCGAGGGGCGCTGGCGAGTTCTTGGCGATGGTGAGACCGATAACCAGGTCCTGGACCCGCTCGTCATCGACATAGTCCCGCAGGAAACCGACCGGACCGTTGGTGAGACCCGAGAAATACCCGAGGCCCGGACGCGCGCCGCCGAGCTGCGTCGAGAAACCATTGCCGAGCTTCGTGATGCGCTCATCGAGCGCCAGTACCTCGCTCAGATGGATCCGGTCCCACGCATCCTCGCGTTCGAGAACCAACGGGGTGGACTCGAGCACACGGTCGTTGCCCGCGACGCTGGCTTGGAAGTAACGGTCGACCGAGGCATTCGATTCGCCCGGCGATGAGATCACCGCGCCTCCCTCGTAGACACCCAGGCGGGACGAGCCCGCACCCAAGTCGACCCGGAACCTTCCGTCGGTGGTGGTGCCCTCGACCCGCCCGAAGCGAACCGAGATGCCGTCCGTTCCCCCGGACGAGGCCAGCAGCGATCCCCGGCGGCCCTCGACGGCGGTCGTGTCCGCAACGATGACCATCGAGTCCGGAGCGAGCTCTACGCGCCGGAGCCCTTCTAGACGCAGCTCGGCGCGCCCGCCGGCTCCGGTGGTGATGCTGTCACCCGGCTCGATCGAGAGCCGATCGTCGACCTCGAGGACCTCGCCGGCGCGCAGCACCGAAACGTCTCCACGGAGACGCTCGAGCGTCATCTCCTCGAGTCCGCCGTCTGCGCTGACGAGAGCGAATACAGTCGCCGCAAGCAGGACGACGGACACCGCAATCGCAATCCTCTTCAAGAGCCATTCCGCCGGCATCCGAGCGCACCTCCTGGCGCGCTTCCATCTCTATAGTTTGCCCCGTATCGGGTGGTTCTATAAACCCCCTTTGGCCAAAGGAATCCCGATTCGTACCTTGGCCGGAGGCCATGAAACTCACTCGGCGACCGAGGGGATCCTGACGATCAAACGGGTGCCACCGGTCCGGCTGCTGTCCACCTCGACGGTTCCATCGTGCGCCTCGACTATCCGGCGAACGAACGCAAGCCCAAGTCCCAGCCCCCCATAGCTACGCGTCTGCGATCCGTCGAGTTGCTGGAAGTCGCTGAAAACCCGTGCGACATCATCCGGCTCTATGCCGATCCCCTGGTCGGCCACGGAGATCTCGATACGGCCGGCGTTCACCCGTCCGTTGGCCGGGTCGTTGCGAGCCCTGAGCTCGACGACCCCGCCGTCGGGCGAGAACTTGATGGCATTGTCGAGTAGCTCCTCCATCGAGCGACGCAGCAGACGCTCGTCCCCGAGAACCTTCGCCAGGTTCGGCTCGACCTCTATAACGATCGTGTGGCGCGTTGCGCGCTCGGCCCATTCGTTCTGAAGCCTCCGAAGCAGCCCGGCCATGTCCACCCGGCTGGCTTTGGGAGCCAACCGGCCGGCCTCCAACGAGGCGAAGTCGACGAGCAGGTCGACGATGCGCTCGAGTCGTACCGTCGACTCGAGGATCCCCGAGGCGAACCGCAATTGCGTGTCGGGTGGAACCTCCTTGCGCGACATGATGTCGGCGTACCCCTTTATCGGAGTCAGCGGAGTTCTCAATTCGTGCGAGATGTTCGAAAGGAACTCGGACTTCATACGCTCGACCTCGCGCTCGCGCGTCATGTCGCGCAGGACTGCGACGCCACCCGCGATCTCGCCGGTCTCGTCGCGAAGAGCTGCGCTGGTAACGGTGACGGGGACGGGCTCGCGCCTTCCGCGCTTGAGAAAGACCCCGCCCACCGCTCCCTCGGCGAGGTCGTAGATGGGCAGGCGAACCGGTTCGTCCTGAGCATCAACGATCGTCAGCACTTTGCTGATCGGCAGACCGACGACCTCGGTTGCGTCGCGGCCGGTCATGACCTCGGCCTCCGCATTGAACGCGACGATGTTGGATTCGGCGTCGATGGCGATAAGCGCGTCGGCCATTGACTGGATGATCTTTTCTATTCGCTCTCGCAGGTCATGTTCGTCGTGGGCGGCGGTGCGCAGGTCCCCGGTCATGCGACGGATCGCCGAGGTCATCTCGTTGAAGGTCTGACCCAGGCGACCCACCTCGTCCTCGCCGGACACCGGTGCGGTCGCATCGAGATCTCCTTCTCTGACCGCGGCAGCGGTGCGCGTGAGCTGGCGGATCGGTCTCGTAATGCGGCGCCCCGACATCCATGCAAGCACCAGCACGATGATGGTCACACCGAGCGCGGTCAGAAAGAGCACCCGAATGACGTCCTCGCGCGTGTCGGCAACGATCGCTGAAGGCGCGGACATCGACAGAGTTGCGGCGGTGGGGTTGCCGAGACCATCAGGCAGCGGAGCAACCGCGCCAAAGTACTCATCACCGGCGATGTTCTGTTGCAACGTCTCTGGTCCGCCCAGCACCAGCTCTCGTTGAAGGTCCTCGGGTATCACCGCGTCCGGTGTGAAGCCGACCGGCAGCGTAGAAGCAACGACCTTGTCGCCCACCACCAGCGTGGCCTGGGTGGGAGCGAAGGACTCCGAGATCTCCTCGATCGTGAGCTGGTCGATCCAGCGCGCCGTCACGAGATAGCCGGCGATTTCATCTCCGGAAGGTGAAGTCACCTCGATACCGGCCAACTTCATGACCGTGTTCGAATCACCGAGCACGTCGACGCTCGACGACCCGTCTCTGCCCGAAACCAGATCGTCGACCACCGGCGAGCCGAGTAGAGAGATCACCTCGACCTTCTCGAGCTCGCGTTGCCCGCTGTTCAGCTGGTTGGGTCCCTCTCGCGAGTAGGCCAGCAGGCGCCCACTGGAGTCGAGCACCGCCAGGAAATCAAACTCGAAAAACTCGGGTTGCCGGCGAATCCCCTGGATGAGCCGTTCGGCTCCCTGCCGGCCGGCGACTTGTTCCCTAACCGTGGGAAGCCCCGCAACCTGACCGGTTTCCTCGAACAGGTCCTGCCGATCCGCCTCGATCGTCTGGATCACCGTGTCGAGTTGCGACTGCACCGTACGCAACTGTTCCTCACCGACGTTGTTCGAGATCACCCCGGTCAATGCGGTGGACAACACGAGCACCACGACCACCAGAAGGGCGGCGAAGGCGGCCACGAAGCGGGTACGAATCGACGCTCGGGCGCCGCGGGCCAGCCAGGTTGCCAGCGCCACATAGCCGAGCAGCTTGGCACCGTGGCCGCCGTAGGCGTAGAGGCTCGCCGCGCCCTCCGAGAAATCGGCGCGCGGGGCGACCGTGGTGAGAACCTCCGAGATCGCCAGCGCAACGCCCGCAAAGGCCACCGCGTTGAGCGTCCGGTTCCCGGTGCGACGCGCCCGTGTCGCGGCCGACGCGGCGAACAGCAGGGCCGCCCCCGCAGCCAAGAGGCCGAGAGGCTCTCGAATCTCGAACGCGGCAACGGCGGGCGCGGCCGTTTTCTTCGAGGAGGGAAGGGCCAGCCCGCCGGCGAGTAGTAGGAAGCCTGCGGTTCGAATCGCCACCAACAAGGTTTCGCCGTCGTGATTAAACGCCTCGAAGTTCGAGCCGTGAGCCACGCTGGCCAAGGCGAGGACTCCGAACCCCGACGCCGTGGTGAAGCGCCCAAACCCGCCACCGCCGAGCGTGTCGGGCCGCGCCGTGACGAGCACGGCGCCTCCGGCAAAAACGAGAAAGCCGAGAAACTCGACCGTGAAGTGGAGAGGAACCGCCAGGAAGCTCTCTAACATCAACCCAAGTCTCGCACCTGGCGATCTAAGTGCGCGTGATCAATCCCCTATATGGCCTCCGGCCAAGCTAGGAATTGGGATTCACTTGGTGCGCTCAAGGTACGCCAAGGCGTCATCGAAGTTGGCGATCTCGACGACCTCGATGTCGTCCGCCACACCCAACGCGGCCTGGTAGTTGTCGGCCGGAGCTAGAAACACCTCGGCTCCGGCAGCTTCGGCGCCTGCGACCTTCTGCTCGATTCCGCCGATCGGCCCAACCTCGCCGCCGCACCCGATGGTCCCGGTTCCCGCGATCTCTCGTCCGCTGGTCAGGTCGTCTGGCGTCATCTGGTCGTACAACGCGAGCGTGAACATCAGCCCGGCCGACGGGCCCGCAATCTTTCCGGTCTTGAACTCGACGTCGATTCCGGGGTCGTACTTGAAGCCGTCGGGATTGGTCATGAGTACGCCGACGTAGGCCTTGTCGGGGTCCATTGGGTTCTCGGCGGTATCGAGGGTCACCGTTCTCTCTTGTCCTTGGCGCAGGAGGCTCAGCTCGACCTCCTCGCCCGGAGATACGCCGCCGATGAACTCCGACGCATCACAGGTCGTCTGCACTTCGGTGCCGTTGACCCCTGTGATCAGGTCGCCTTTTTCGAGCTTGCCGCCCGCGGGGGCGTTGCCCTCCACATCGACGATCTCGGCTCCCTTGCCGGTGGGCTCCGGATAGCCGAGCGCGGTGAGCGCAACGACCCGCGCCTGCTCCTTGGAGTTCTCCATCTCTTGAAGCTGGACCTTCTCGAGGTACTCGAAGGACTTTCCGCCGGTGACCTCCTCCTTGGACACGATCGCTTTGGCGGGATCGACGCCCGCGGAAACCAGCTCGGCGAAGGTCACGTTTATGTCGACGCTCACGGTCGTGAGGTAAAGACTGCCGTCGGACGAATACGTGCGCTCGCCCGTTACCTCCACGAGCTCCTCGACGTCGCGCGCCGGGCCCGGCTGGTACGCGTAGAACATCGGGATGGGCAGGTTGAACGCCGCCCAGCCGACGAGCAGTAAGACAAGGGCGATCGCGAGCCATCGCCACCGCGAGCCGGGCGTGCCTCCCGGTGAGGCCAGCGGACGTGTCCCCTGAGGTGGTTGCGCTTGCATATCCGTCTTGCTCTGCATTCGACCTCAAATGCTAGATGGCGCGGGGTTTAAGCGAGATAAAGCTCGGCGGTCTTCAGGCTGTGGGTGCCGCTCAGGCGTGGAGGAGGACCGACTTGGCGCTCTCGAACGCCTCGAGACACTTACCCGCTCCCAACACGACCGACTCGAGCGGCTGGTCCGTGAGGTGCACGGGAACCTCCGCAGCCTGACTCAGCAGCATATCGAGGCCCTGCAGCATCCCTCCGCCGCCGGTCAGGGTGATCCCATTCATCAAGACATCCTGCACGAGGTCGGGAGGACTCCCGCTGATGCACTCGATGGTCGCGTCGATGATCGATCGCACCTGCTCGTCGATCGCGCTGCGCATCTCCTCGGACGACATGACGATGTTCTTGGGCAGGCCGGTCGCGAGATCGCGACCCCGCAGCTCGGCCTTGCGCTCCTCGGCAAGAGGAAACGCCGAGGCGATGGAGATCTTGATCCGTTCGGCGGTGCGTTCGCCTATCGCAAGGCGATACTCCTTGCGGATGTAGCTCTGGATCGAGGCGTCCAGGTCGAAGCCTCCGACGCGCACCGCGGTGTTGGTGACGATCCCACCGAGCGAGATAAGCGCGACCTCGCTGGTGCCGCCGCCGATGTCGACGACCAGATTTCCCAGCGGCTCGTGAATCGGGAGCCCGGCGCCGATCGCTGCGGCCATCGGCTCCTCGATGAGGAAGCACGAGCGCGCGCCCGCCGACAGGGTCGCCTCCTCGACGGCGCGCCGCTCGACCTCGGTGAGGGCCGACGGGACGCACACGAGCACGCGCGGGCGAGACAGGCGGTTGACGCCCGAACGCTGGAGGATCAGACGGATGAGCTTCTCGGTGACATCGAAATCCGAGATCGCCCCCGAGCGCAGCGGCCGCACGGCCACGATGTAACCGGGCGTCCTGCCGATCATCTGCCACGCCTCGTCACCCATCGCCAGCACGTCGCCGGTTTCCTTGTTCAACGCAATGACGGTGGGCTCGGCGAACAAAATGCCCTTGCCCCGTTGATACACGAGGGTGTTGGCGGTGCCGAGGTCGATAGCGAGATCGCGCGCCACTTGTGCTCTTTCTTGTAGGTGGAACTAGAAGGGCTGTCGAGCTGCTCTACGCGCCTCGATTCGTCGCTTGGCCGCCGCACGGCGGGCCGGGTCGAGCTTCTCGGGCCTGCGGTGCGCCATGCGCGGGGTTGCAATGCGCCGGGGAGCAGGGTTCTTGCGCACGGCCGCCTGACGGCCGCCCGCGGGCCGAGCTCGGACCGGAGCAAGAGTTGCCGGTTCGGATAGTCGCTGTAGGCTACTGCGGAAGCCGTCGACCGTCTGCAGGTGCGAGCGCTGGCGGCGCTGCATCATCCACAACCTGCCGATGGACACCGAGGCCGCGAGCACCAGAATTACCAGGTAGATCATGCCGCTTCTCCTCACGTCTGGGGTCGCCGATCGCGCACACACCCTGCAGGGATGGCTCCGTGCGAAGCCGACTGGCACCGGAATGGATTTCTCCCGCGAACCGGCGCTAAGAACGGTTGAACCCTACCAGAGACTTCCCCCAGATCGCTTTAATGAACTTCGCGATGGCAAATTTCCCTAATGTCCTTTCGCGCCCTCAGCCGCCCCGCGTTTGCCGCCCCAATAGGGCCGCGGCCGCGCCCAGGCCGACCGCTACGATCGTGCCCCTCGCCAGGGTCGTCTTCCGCAGCCGCGCTCGCCCCACCCGAACGTAGGGACGCATCTGGCTGAGCGCTTCGGTCAATGCGTCGGAGTTCGACTTGGCGCATACGAATCCCGCGCCGGCCAGCTTGTCCGCGGACATCACCCACGGATGCATCACGTAATTGAGCATCCCAGCCGGGGCCTCCGCCATGCCCGCACGCCACAAACGCTCCATGATCGGAAACGCCTTCTGCTCCGATAGCTTGGTGCGCCTCCTCCCGATCAGCTCGGCTGCCTCGTCGTTCTCCAGCCAGCCGCGCGGAGCGAGGTTGTAATCACCGTCGAGATCGTTGAACACCGCAAACTGGAGCGCCGAGGCGACATCGTCTTCGTGCACGAACTGAAACGGCGGAGTGTAGCCCTTGACCGCGAACAGAACCGGGTACTCCATGAAGCGGGACCACGCGTTATCGACGTGGGGGCCAAAGACGATCGCGGGCCGGTACTGCGTCACGGTGACGTCGGGATGTTCGGAGCGGAACTCCTTGACCACGTACTCGACCTCGAGTTTGTGGGCCGCGTAAGAGAAGTCGAGGTTCGCGCGCAGAGGGGAGTCCTCGGTCAACGGGCAGTCGTTGTTCGGATGGGCGCCGTACACGGTCGCCGACGACGAGTAGACGATCCTGCCGACCGACGCTTCGGCGGCGCAGTTGAAGACATTCTGACTCCCGCCGACGTTGACGTCATGCATCTCCGGCTCGTCTCGAATGGGGTCCATCACAAAGGCGAGATGCACGAGCGCGTCGACCCCTCTCAGCCGGCTTGCCAAGCGCTTGTCGCGGACGTCGAGGATGTCGAAAACCAGCTTGTCCGAGCGGAATTGCGGTGACTGAAGGTCGAAACCGAGCACGCGCCCGACGCGTTCGTCGCCGCAGAGCGAGCGTACGAGCCGGGTACCGACGTAGCCGGCGGCGCCGGTAACCGCCACGGTGAGCTTGGCCATGTTGATTGGGAGCGTACTGCGCGACGATGGAGCCATGTCTCAGACACCCTTCGGGGATATCCCGCTGTTCAGGGAATTGCAGAAGCTGCTCTCTTCCAGTGAGGGCCCCATCAACACAGAGGTGGCGCGCCAGGTCGGTGGAGCCGTCGCGGCCCAGTCCGGCGCGGAGCCACCTCCCACCGGTGAGATCGGCCAGTCCTTCGGCGATGCGGTCCACAGGGCCGAGGTGCTGCTCTCCGGATACACGCGCCTGGCCTTGGACGAGCCGATGCGCACCGAGGTCGTGAACCGCGCGTGGTGGGTGAACTCGACACTCGAGTCTTGGAAGTGGTTGCTCGACCGCCTCGCCGAGCGATTCACGGGCGAGCTCTCCAAGATGGGCGGCGACATGGGCATGCCCGGTGAGCCGGACGAGTCGGCGGGAGAAAATCCCATGACCGCGGCGATGGGTCAGGTTGGGCCGTTGCTGCTCGGACTTCAGGCGGGGCAGCTGCTCGGCGGGCTTTCGACCGAAACCCTGACTCGCTACTACTACCCGATCCCCAGGGACGACTCCGGCCAGCTCTTCTTCGTGCTCGGAAACATCGATGCGGTCGCGCGCGAGTATGGCTTCGAGGAGGACTCGTTCAGAAAATGGCTCGCAACGCAGGAGGCCTCGCGCCATCTCCTTATGTCGTCGGTGCGCTGGTTGCAGCGCTACGCGCGCAGCCTTCTCATCGAGCTCGTCGACTCGATCGAGCTCGACATCGGCGATTTGGAGCGGCGAATGATGGATCTGCAGACCAGAGGAATGGAGGCGCTTCAGGAGAATTCACCATCGGACGCGCTCCCGGTTGTCCAGAACGAACGCCACAGCCGAGCGCTAGGTCGAGTGCGCGCCTTCACCGCCCTGTTCGAGGGGTACGGCTCGCACGCCGCCAGGGCCGTGATGGGGGAGGTCACCGAGGACGCCGCGCGGATCGACGAGGGCATGGCCCGCCACCGCGCCTCACCCAGCGAGGGTCAGGCCGCCCTGGCCAGCATCCTCGGTATCTCGTTCGATCGTGCCCTCGAGAACAAGGGCGAGACCTTCTGCGCCGCGGTGGTCAAGCTGAAGGGCCTCGGAACGCTCAACCACGTGTGGGATGCCCCCGACAATCTCCCCTCGCCCGATGAGATCAAGGATCCTTTCCAGTGGATGGAGCGGGTGCTCGAGGAGTAGTTAGACGGGAAAGATCTCGCCCTCGACCTCGTCGCCGTCGATCCACAGCAGCCCCATCGATGGAAAGGGAGCCCGACGCTTCCAGGTCGGAGAGCCGGGATTGAACAGCAGCAGCCCGTCGGCGTCCTCGTTGAACGGCATGTGCGAGTGTCCGAACACCACGACACGAGCGTTGGGAAACAGCTTTCGCATGCGGTCGCGCCGCCCCCCGGTGAGGCCCGAGTCGTGCACCATGCCGATGGCGATCCCACCGAGCGTTAGCTCGGCGGTCTGGGTCGCCCCCCAATCACGAATGTCCCACGCATCGCAGTTGCCGAGCACGACCGTCACCGGAGCGACGGCCTTCATCTCCTCGAGCAATGAGGGGTCCACGACGTCGCCGGCATGGAGGATGTGGTCGGCGGACTCGAGGTAGGGCCATACGCCGAGGGGAACGCTTCTGGTCATGCCCCGGGTGTGCGTGTCGGCGATCACGGCGATCTTCATGGCCCCACATTGTGGCCCAACAATTTCCGTCCGAACGTGTTTAGTCGAGCCCGCCGCAGACGGGGCAATGTGGATCGCGGCGGACCTTGACCTCCTGGAACGTGGTCGTCGATGCGTCGAAAGTCAGGAGGCGCCCGACCAGCGGTTCGCCGTAACCGGCTATGAGCTTCAGTGCCTCGTTCGCCTGAAGGCTACCTACGATGCCCGGGAGCACGCCCAGGACGCCTGCCTCGCTTCAGGTGGGGGCCAGTTCCGGAGGCGGAGCCTCGGGGAACAGGCAGCGGTAGCAGGGGCCCTCACCGGGGATGAACGTCGACGCCATCCCCTCGAAGCGGAAGATCGAGCCGTGCACGACCGGCTTGCGCAGCGCCACGGCGGCATCGTTGACGACGTAGCGAGTCTCGAAGTTGTCGCACCCATCGACCACCACGTCGTATTGACCGATCAGCTCTTTGGCGTTGTCGTCGTTGATGCGGAAGGGATGCACCTCGACCTTGACATCGGGATTCAGCTTGGTGATCGCCTCGCGCGCCGACTCGGCCTTGTTCATGCCGAGGGTGTCCGAGTTGTGGACCACCTGCCGCTGCAGGTTCGAGGTCTCGACCACGTCCGCGTCGATGATGCCTATCGTCCCCACGCCGGCAGCGGCCAGATAGAGCAGCGCGGGAGAGCCGAGCCCGCCGGCGCCGATCGACAGGATCTTGGACTCGAGCAGCTTGATCTGTCCCTGCTCGCCGACTTCGGGAAGGATGAGGTGGCGCGAGTAACGGTCACGCTGCGATGCGTCGAGGACCTTGGGTAGGGCGAAATCGAAGCCGAGGTCCTTCCAGCGGGTGAAGCCGCCCGACATCGACGAGACGTTCGTGTAGCCGAGCTCGGTGAGCGTCTTGGTGGCGAACGCGCTGCGCACGCCGCCGGCGCAATAGACGACGACCTCGGCATCCTTGTCGGTCAGCACGTCCTCGACCAGGCTCTCGAGATGGCCACGGGTGACGTGTCGAGCGCCGGGAACGATGCCGTGCTCCACCTCTTCGTTCTCGCGCACGTCGAGGAGCGAGAAGCGGTCGCCCCGCTCGAGGCGCTCGGAGACCTCCTCGGGGGTGACCTCCGCGATCTCCGCCTTGACCCTCTTCAAGAGGTCTCTGAAGTTCGTCACTTGTTCTCCGTTGGGACGATCATTCGTAGCTTTGCCACCTTACAACAGTGGAAAAGGGGTTATTAATCCCCCGCCGTCTACTCGGCGGCCGAAAGGGCCCTCTTGACCTGTCCGATCGAGGGGTTCACGTAGAGCCTGCCGGAGATCTCGAGCGTCGGGACGGTGCGGTAGCCGCCGGTCTGGGCCTCGATGCGGTCGCCGTGGTGCTCCTGGGCCTCGATATCGACGGTGCGAAAGGCGATGCCGGCCTCGTCCATCTGGCGCTCGAGGCGCTTGCAGTATCCACACCAGGCCGTCGTGTACATGGTGACCGGCTGGGTCATCGCCGTTTGCTCCCTTTTATTGGTTCGTCGATCGTACGGGCTCCCGCCCATCGCCGCTTCAGATCACTCCGCCGGGCGGTCGCGGGCGATAGGTTGTCGCCGTGAGTTCCCTGCAGGATGACGCCGCCAAGCCGCAATCCGGTACTCGGACCCGGTCGTTCGGCGCGGGCAACAGGGAAAACCACGACGCTTCGGCCTTTTATTCCCGAGACCTCGCAAAGCTATCCATTTCGGACGACACGACTTTGAACACGGCCAGCGAGGTCGACCGCATCTTCCGGCACTCCGCCGAGTCGATGCCGGAGCTGCCCGACAACTCGGTGGCGTTGATGGTGACCTCACCCCCGTATCACGTGGGTAAGGACTACGACTCGGACGGATCCTTCGAGGACTACCTGGCGCTGCTCGAACGGGTCTTCGTCGAGACCCACAGGGTGCTCGAGCCGGGGGGCAGGGCGGTTGTCAACGTGGCCAACCTCGGGCGGCGCCCCTACATCTCGCTGTCGAGTCACATCGTCGTGATGATGGAGCGGATCGGCTATCTCATGCGGGGCGAGGTCATCTGGCGCAAGGCGAAGGCGTCGGGCGGTTCGACCGCCTGGGGCTCGTGGAAGTCGGCCTCCAACCCGATCCTGAGGGACGTTCACGAGTACTGCCTCGCCTTCAGCAAGGGCCGCTTCCAGCGCGTCCGCAAGGGCACCAACACCATCGATCGGGACGAGTTCCTGGAGGCGACTCTCAGCGTTTGGGACATGAACCCCGAATCGGCACGCAGCGTTGGCCACCCGGCTCCCTTCCCCGTCGCGCTCCCCCGCCGCTTCATAGAGCTCTACACCTACGCCGACGATCTCGTGCTCGATCCGTTCATGGGCTCGGGAAGCACCGCCATCGCCGCGCTCGATGCCGGGCGTCGCTATGTGGGCTACGAGACCTCGGCCGAATACATCGAGCTGGCCGAGAGGCGAATCGCCGCGCGTCCCACATGAGGGCCGTCGTCTTCGCAGGTGACGGCAGGGTGCGCGTCGAAGACGTGCCTCCCCCGACCCTCACCGACGGCGACGACGCGCTCGTCGAGGTGAAGCTCAGCTCGATCTGCGGCAGCGACCTGCATCTGCTAAGCGGCAAGACCCCGGGGATGAGGCCGGGCGGGACCATCGGCCACGAGTTCGTGGGGAGGGTGATCGAGACCGGGCCCGGCGTACTTGAGGTTCATAAAGGACGGCGCGTGGTCGGCTCGTTCCTCATTGCCTGCGGGACCTGTACTCATTGTCGTGCGCAACGATTCAACTTCTGCGAGCAGCGACGCGCTCTCGGTTCGGGTGAGCTGACCGGTGACCTCGACGGCGCGCAGGCCGAGGTCGTTCGAGTACCCGTTGCCGACGTCAATCTGATGGTGCTCGACGATGCACTCATCGACGAGCGAGCACTGTTCGGCGGCGACATCCTGACCACCGGCATCTACGGAGCACACCTGACTCAGGCGGGAACGCAGGAGACCGCGGTCGTGATCGGAGCCGGACCGGTTGGCCTCTTCACGGCTCTGGCGTTACGCCGCGCCGGCGCTCGGACCATCGTCGTGGACACGGACGAGCAACGAACCCACTGGGCGAACGAGCAACTCGGACTCGAGGTGATAGCGGGGGATGAGGCTCCGGAGGAGCTCGCGCGACTGACCGACGGCGCGCTCGCCGACGCGGCCGTCGACGCAGTGGGAGCGATACCCGCCCTTAAGACCGCGATGCGCTGCGTGAAAGAGGGGGGCCGGGTGGTAGTGCTCGGGGTCTACGGGGCCGAGCGCCTGGAGCTGGCGATGGGCCGGGCTTGGGTGAGGGGCCTCGATCTTCGTTTCGCCGGAATGGCCAACATCCAGAGCCACTGGCGGGACGCGCTGAACGCGGTACGAACGAACGAGATCGATCCGACCGCGCTGATCACACACCGCCTGAACCTGGACCAAGCCGAAGAGGGCTACGAGTTGTTCGCTTCGCGCGAAGCCCTAAAGGTCGTGCTGGTTCCCTGACGCTTAGGCCGGCTTCTTGCCCTCGGTGCCCTCCGCGGCGATACGGGTCTTCTCGGCCACGATGTCATCCGAGCTCTTGCCGCATCCCGGGCAGAACTTGGAGTCGGCCGGCACGTCGACCTGACAGAAGGGACACGGTCCTTCGACGGGTTGCTCCTTATAGCCCTCCTTCAGGCCGGACTTGAACTCCTTGCCGGCCTGGCCCATCGAGCGCGCGAGCTTGGGCAGCCTGGACGCTCCGAAGAACACGAGCACGATGAGGAGCACGATCAGTAACTCGCTACCTCCGGGAAAACTCATGTCTCTTGCTACCTCCGATCCTTCATCTCAGCGCCGGGACGATCTCCTCACCCACGTACGCGACATCCTCTTCGTCCCCTAATTGAAACGGAACACTCCCAAGCGTGAGGATCGCCTCTTCGACCCCCAACTGTGCAAGATCACCAAGCCAGTCAACCACCTCGTGGGGGGTACCGACCAGGTTCTTGGCTCGGAACTCATCCCAGCTTACTCCCGTCTGAGAGTTGGCAGCCTGAAGAATGCCGGGTGGCGTCCGTTCCGCGAGACGTTCGAAGCGCCGCCGTTGATCTGCTGCGTCGGCCCCCACCAGCGCGTAGATGCCGGCGCTCCGCCGGAGGCTCTGAGGGTCTCGGCCCTCGGCCTCACAGGTGCGGTTCGCCTGCCGGGCGCGGTCCCGATAGCTCTCGAAGTCCCCCAGCCATGAGAAGTTCCAGCCGTCGGCGTGGCGCACCGCGGTTTTCAGCAGGAAGTCGCCCTTGCCACCCACCCAAAGGGGCGGACGCGGCTTCTGGACTGGCCCGGGGCGACAGAGCGCTCCCTTCAGCTGGTAGTGCTCGCCGTCGAAATCCACGATCTCGCCCTCGAGGAGACGCTTCATGATCTGAAGCGATTCGCCGAGACGGCGAATGCGATCCCCCGCCGGGGAGAACTCGATGCCGGCGGCCGAGTACTCGGGCTCGTACCAGCCGGCCCCCATGGCGACCTCGATCCGCCCCCCGCTCAGGAGATCGAGCGTCGCGATCATCTTGGCCAGCAGCGCCGGATTCCGAAAGTCGTTGCATAGGGCAAGCGAACCGATCCTCACCCGCTCGGTGAGGCCTGCGAGGGCCGCCATGGTCGTGAGGCACTCGGGGGTGCCCTGAGCGTCGTCGGGACCTCCGTACTTACTCCAGTCGAGAAACAGATGATCCGAGACCCAGATCGAGTCGAATCCCGAGCTCTCGGCAAGGCGAGCAACGCGAATCAACGCCTCCCACGAGAAGGGAGCCCCGGCGTGCGAGGTGTCGTAGTGAGGGAGGGCGAGGCCGATGCGCATGTCCGTTCAGCATAGTGCTCTGGCCCGCGACGCTTGGGGTACTACAATCCCTGACGTGAACGTTTCAGACATCATGACGGCCGCTGCGGTCACCGACGCCCCCGCCGACACCATCGCGGAGGCGGCGGCCAAGATGTGGCACGAGCAAACCGGCTCCCTTCTGGTGATGGACGGCAGCAAACTCGCCGGAATCTTGACCGAGCGCGATCTGCTGCGCTGCACCGCCGAGGGTGTCGACGCCAAGTCGACCTCGATCTCGGAGGCCATGACATCGGATGTCGTCACCATCGGTCCCGACACCGCGATCAAGGACGCGGCGGAGATCATGTTCCAGAAGTGGTTCCGGCACCTGCCGGTGATCTCGCCCGACGGGAAGGTGGTCGGTGTCATCTCGCAGCGCGACCTGCTGACCGTGGTCGCCGAGGGCATGGACGAACCTGAGACGCTGCAATCGCTGACCGGCCACAAGCTGGTGCGCGACCG
>JBOGWV010000254.1:0-1666 GCA_050693975.1 Actinomycetota bacterium | reverse complement strand
CGCGCACGAGGCCGGCGTCTCGGCCGGGATGGTGCAGCACTACTTCCGCACCAAGGACGAGATGATGACCTTCGCGCTGGAGGTGGTCAAAGAAAACGTCCAGACCCGGCTCGCCGCCCACTCCGCCGGACATGACGAACCGTGGTCACCGAAGATGACCGTGCGTGCCCTGCTGCTCGAGCTGTTACCGCTGGACGACGCGCGTCGGCTCGAGGGCCATGTCGGCCTCGCCTTCCACGCCTACGCCGCGGTCAGGCCGGCCATCGCCGCCGACCTGCGGGAGGGGACCAAGCAGATGCTCGCCTTCCTCGCCGACCAGATCCGCCGAGCCCAGCAGACCGGCGATGCGCCGCTCGAGCTCGACGCCGACCACCAGGCGAGGATCATGCTCGCCCTCGTCGAAGGTCTCAGCCTGCACGTCCTGGGCCAACACGACGACCCAGACAGGGCGCTCGCCGCCTTCGACGCGCACCTCACCGCGATCTTCCAGTCCACGAACCATTAGGGGGCACGCTCACAGTGCAGGGTGATCTGCTGCCCCGCTGGCGATTCACCGTCTCAGAAGGTCTATGGCTCATTGAACGAACTATTCGTAGAAATCTTCGTGACGCGGCAATCGTTCAATTCTCTAGTAAGTGGAGAAGGGGTGTGCTCCATGGTGATCTACCATCAAAGGTGTTACAGCGCGCGAGGGGCGACGTTAACGTCACGGCTGCCAGTGTCGCCGAACTACGTGATCCCATTGAATGGCTATCGCTTGGCGAACTTCTTGAGGTTGTTCAGTCGAACAATTTCGGAGGACTGAAGCTCGATGATGTGTCGTGGCGGCGTTTCACTCAAGACGTCCTCCCGATTCGAAATCGCCTGTCTCACATGCGGTTGATCAAGAAGGGTGACAAGGAGACGGTGGCAATGTGGGTAGGCCGCATCAAGAGGGTATTTGATTGATGCGCCGTCTGCGGGGGGTCGTGTTGCCCCGGGAGACCTGCTCGCCAAATGACCCCCGACTCTGCCGACGCACTGGGGCCGGGCGCGACGGCTCGTAGGTGTCCCGCATCGGCCGGGTCGAGGTTCGCCTTGGCAACAGGACTCAACGCTTACCTGCACGTCTTTGGCGGCTAGCCCGCCTCGCGGCAGTCGAAGGTAGCCACCACGCACACTTTTTGACCACCGTGCACACGTTGCGACATGTGCGCGATCGGCATTCAGGTCGTCCGGAACGTCTGCGGCGGCCGGTTGGCCACGGGACCGAAGCGGGTCAGGTCCAGCGCACCACGCCAGCCACACGCTGCGCGGGGCCGTTCCGCGTCGCCGGGTGGGGCGTCTGGGTTGGAGGTTGATGTTCACGACGTGTCGATTTCGCGGTACCTCGTTCGACGCGTCTGTAGAGCCAGGGCCGAGACCGTCGGGCAGCCTGGCTCCGGACCGGACAAACCAGAAGGGGACACGACGATGCGATTCATGATCATGATCAAGGGCAACCAGGACAGCGAGGCGGGCGTCATGCCGAGCGAGGAGCTGCTCACCGAGATGGGGAGCTACAACGAGGAGCTGGTGAAGGCCGGCGTGATGCTCGCCGGCGAGGGGCTGCACCCGAGTTCGAAGGGCGCGCGAGTCAGGTTCTCCGGAGCGAAGCGGACGGTGATCGACGGACCGTTCACCGAGG
>JBOGWV010000253.1:0-1656 GCA_050693975.1 Actinomycetota bacterium | reverse complement strand
AGGCGGTCGGGGGTTTCGCAGGAATCCGATCGCGGAGCGCCGAAGGAGTAAGCCAAACTCCCGACGCGCACACCTTACGGACGGAAGGACTCCCATGCCCTCGGCTCTATCGGTTTCGAGGCGGCTGCTGCCCGCCGCGCTCGCACTGGCGCTGCTCTTCACGCTGCTTCCGATGCTCCCCGGGGTGCCCGCCAGGAAGGCGGTGGCGGTCGGCCCGACCACCTATGTGACGTTGTCGGACGGCACCTCTATCGCGCTCAACGTGCGGATGCCGGAGAGCTTCGAGGAGGGCAAGTCCTATCCCACGATCTTCGAGATGTCGGGCTACGACGGGGGCTCGGCCGACGGCGAACACCCCTATGCCGGCAAAGGGAGCCGCGCGCTGACCGAGATGTTCGAGGGCGACTACGTGACGATTCACGCTTCGGTTCGTGGCTCGGGATGCTCGGGTGGCGAGTTCGATCTCTTCTCGTGGCGGAGCGCGCTCGACGGACGCGAGGTCATCGAATGGATCACGAAACAGCCGTGGTCCAACGGCGACGTCGGTATCTACGGCCACTCCTACGGAGGCATAACGGGGTTCATGGTCGCCGCCACCAATCCACCGGGACTAAAGGCGGTGTCGGTATCGGGGCTCATCGACGATCTCTACCGGGGCATCACGTATCCAGGCGGCGTCGTGAATTACGGGTTCCCGCTGCTGTGGACAGGAGTCATCCGACCGGTTTACGACGTTGGTGGAGGCACCGCTCCCGGCATCTATGGAGGCGACCAGCAGTGCGTCATGAACCTCGCAACGCACAGCCGCGACGTCTTCAACGACCCGCTCGTTCAGGGTCTCGACGACACCGACAACAATTGGTGGCGCTCGCGCTCACCCATTGAGTACGCCGATCGCATCGACGTGCCGATTCACATCTCAGGTGCCTATCAGGACGAGCAGACTGGCCCGCGCGGCCCGTACCACCTCTTCGAAGAGGTCGACAACGCACCCTTCCGTCGCCTGTTGATGACGAACGGAGACCACGGCACCCAAACCAACCCCAAGGAGATGTACACCGACCGAAAGGAGTGGATGGACTACTGGCTGCTGGGCAGGGGCGAGCGACCGAACAGCTCCTCGGTGACGGCGCTGCTCGAGATGAGCGACAACAACGAGTCAAACGGTCGCATCGACGCACACACGTTCCCACTGGAGAACACGAAGTGGACGGACTTCTATCTCCACTCCGATGGCCAACTCGGCAAGGGCGTCCCCGGCAGGGACGGAGGGAGCGACCAGTACTTCGCGGGCACGGGTCGCCAGTTCTGGAGCTACCAGGCCGGCGAGATGACCGGTCCTCCATTCACGACCGCGGACGCACCAGATGAGCTGACCTTCACCTCGGAAGAGTTCGATCAGCCGACGGCGATCATCGGCCCCACCACGGCCCAACTTCACGTTTCGTCGACCTCACCGATCTCGGATCTCTACGTGCAACTGATCGACGTCGCACCGGACGGGACTCGCTACTACCTGCAGCGCGGGATGCTCAAGACGAGCCACCGCGCAATCAACGAATCGCTTTCGGACAAGCGAGCCGACGGCTCGATCTACAGGCCCTTCCGGCCGCACACGAACCCGACGCCCGTCGAGATCGACAAGACGTATTCGTA
>JBOGWV010000252.1:0-3754 GCA_050693975.1 Actinomycetota bacterium | reverse complement strand
CAAGAGCGATCCGCTGCTCGGCCTCAAGGAGAACGTCATCATCGGCAAGCTCATCCCCGCCGGTACCGGCATGAGCCGTTACCGCAACGTCTCCATCGAGACGACCGGCGAGGGCGCCATCTCCGATGCCGAGGCGCGCGAGATGTTCGGTCTGCCTCCTCGCACGGAGGAGGAGGACGCGGCGCGCGAGCTCTTCGGCGACGGCCTGCGGGCGGTGCCGGATGCGTCGAGCGAGGACGCCTCTCTCTCCGAGGACGAGGCTTCGGAGGAGACGGAAGAGGTCAGCACCGCAGCCGAGTAAGCGCGGCGGCAGCACGCCGATATATGGCCTCCGGCCAAGCGAGGAATTGGGATTCATGAGGGGCCCCCGGTTACCGGGGGCCCCTCCCTCGTGTGGGTGTGGCCGTTAGGTCAGCTGCCACACCTCGTCGCGCAGGATCGGGACGGTCCCCCCATCGGTGGTAATGCCGTCCACCTCGAGCTCGGGTGAGCCGATCATGAAGTCCGTGTGCACCTTGCTCTGGTTCAGGCCCCGCTCGAGCCGCTCCTCCGACGACAGCTCTCCGGCACCGTCGAGTGCGGATGGGATCCCCGCGCCGTACGCAATGTGGCAGCTGGCGTTTTCATCGAGCAGCGTGTCGAAGAACACCACCCCCGACTTCCCGATGGGCGACGATCCGTCGACCAGCGCGATCTCACCGAGCCGGCGCGCACCCTCGTCTGCGCCGAGTTGACCGCGCACGATGTCCGCCCCAGCGGTCGCCGTTACCTCGGTGATCATGCCATCGGCCAGCGTCAGCTCGAGGTCGCGGACCACCGTCCCAGCGGTCGCCAGCGGCTTGGTCGAACGGATCACTCCCTCGGCGCGTCGGCGGTCGGGCGCGGTGAAGACCTCCTCGGTGGGCAGATTGGGGCGGAAGGTGACCCCATAGTTCGTGCTCATCTCCGCAGCGGCCCAACTGGCCTCGGGCATGAGCCCCACGGTCAGATCGGTGCCCGGCCCCTTATAGCGCAGCGCATCGAACGAATGCGCGTTCATCTGGGCCGCCCTGGTCGTGAGCTTCTCGATGTGTTCGTTCCAAGCCGCCACCGGATCGTCGGTATCTAGGCGCAGAAAGGCGCGCAGGTGACCCCACAGTCGGTCCACATCGGGCTCTCCGAAGGCGGTGGTGGCCCAGCCCGCGGTGGGGAACGGGACGATGGTCCAGTTGACCTGTCCGCTCATGTTCGCTCTGAGACGCGCCGGCAGCGAGGGCAAGTGATCCAGCGCCGCCCGGCGGGGATCCACGTCGGCCAGCAGGTCGGGCTCGGGGTCGCCCACGATGGTGATGTTCGAGGCCCGGTGCTCGGCGGTCTGCTCGGCGCGCAGGTCCATCCATGGTGGTGTCCACCCCAACGTGTCCTCCGCGGCATGGCGCACCCGGGAACGTTTGGCATGCGCGTCCCAGTACCAGAGGTCCACGTAGCGCGCTCCCATCGCATAGGCCTCCTCGGCGATGGCGCGCGCCAGTGGAGCATGTTCGATGGCCATCGCATTGAGGGTTACGTCTTGGCCGGGTTGCAGGTTGGCCCCGATGCTCAAAACCAGCCGGGCGTAGGACTGCAGCTCTTCGTCGTTCACGGAACTCCCTAAGGGTGGAAGGTGTCGGCAACCGACGCTACACGAGGAGGAAAGAGAAAGGCCCCCACGGGGGCGGGGGCCTTCTCCTGTCGGGCATGAGTCCGGGCGCTGGGTACCGCCTGCCGAGCGGGGGACACGGGCTTCGTAACGTGTGCCGCACGCCCGAACTCACTCTGTTTGCGCGATCGTCGAGACGATCGCTGGTCCTGTTGCGCGATCGTCGAGACGATCGCTGGTTCTCCTACCTGTACTACTTGGCTGTGCTTCTGAGCTGCTCCTGGTGCTGGGGTTGACGGTCGTTAGGAGGCGGGTTCCAGGGTTTCGGCCACTCGCCGGAGCGTGTGGGCTACACCGTGCCTCACGCCGGAGCGGCCGGTGCCGCCCGGGTTAGTCACCGCCAGCGCCCTGGCGGCGCGAGCCTGCTGAGCCTTCCTCCGCAGATCCCGTTGCCGCTCCATGACGACGTCGTACGAGCTGATGGGGTTCACCGTCCACCCCTCCTTTCGAGTCGGGTCCCGTTTCACCTTGGTCGAACTCACTGTTCGAAGAGTATCGAACCTGCTTGACGGATGTCAAGCGGTCTGCGCTCAATACAGGCGTGAACTCCCCCGCGAACGACGTTTGTCCGGTCGACGAACGTGGAACGACGTGTTCTAGATGCATAAGACACCGGATTCGATAATGATGGACCCATGCGAGTCCTGAATCTCGCCCAGCCCAGCGCCCCGGTCACCCTCGAGGTGGTCCATTCGACGGCCACGGAGCTGTTGATGAGCGTGCTCGCCGTCGGCGACCTCCTCGGACTGAACAAGGCCGTCGAGACCTACGACATGGGCCGCGAGGGGCTCGAGAGGCTCCAGAGCCGGGCCAGCAAGGAGTTGCTGGCGGATATCGAGAGGCTGTTCGGCGGACCCACGACTCTCGGTGAGACCTGCGGAAAGTTGCTCTCCAACCTCTTCGGCTTCGTGCTCGACGCCACCCCGCAGCGCGACGTGCCCGCGTTTCTCGACCGCCTCGAAGCCAGCGATCCCAGCGAGGTGCTGCTGGCCCTGGTCGGCTACCACACGCGTCATCACCGGGTCGCCCCGCCGGACATCGCAAGGCGGGCGGTGGCCGGGGACGCAGAGGCCCGCGAGGTATTCCTGACGGGCGCCCGGGACCGTTGGGGCGAGAAGGATGGCCTCGTGAAGGGACTTGGGCACGTGCTCGAACTCGGCCCGAAGGCCGTTCATGCGGGGCTCGTCGATTCGCTGCGCCGGTGGGACGCCGAGGTTTTCGCTCAGTACCAGGACGAGGCGCTACCGGTGCTGGAGCGAGACTTCAAGGCCAAGCTCAAGATGGCCGAAGAGCACTCCCTCGAGCGCACGATCGAGCTCGCCACGAACGGCATCCAGTTCACTCCGGAGATCGGGGTCAACCGGGTGGTGCTGACGCCCACCTACATCCTCAGGCCCTGGGTGCTGATAACCGAATACAAGGACATCGGGATCTACATCTATCCGGTCTCCGACGAGAGCCTCGAGGTGGACGAATCGGTGCCGCCGCCTCAGCTGGTCAAGTTGTACAAAGCGCTGGGGGACGCCAACCGTCTGCGCCTGCTGCAGCGGCTGGCGAAGGGCCCGATGGTGCTCAAGGAGGCCACCGAGCTGCTCGGCAGCGCGAAGTCCACCGCCTACCACCACCTCGCCATCCTGCGACAAGCCGGCCTCGTTTGGGTCCGTGAGGACGAGGACCACACCTACACGCTGCGCGACGACCTGATTCCGCAGGCCTCTGAATTGCTCCAGGGTTACCTCCGCATCAAGCCTCTCGCGCAGGAGCCGCGCATCGCCCGCGTCGGTAGCGTCGCCGATGGAAGAATCTGAGCCTCTCGCGCCGCTGTTTCTGGGCGGCTGCCCGGTTTGACCGCATCCGCACGCGCGCCTATCCTTACCCGTCGCGTCTGACGCTCAGATGCGCTGCGCGCCTGTGTTTTCTCGCCTTTTTTGCGGGTGGGGGAGCACCATGGCGACGGAGAGGTAAGCGATAACCCGAGTTCGATGAGCTGTGGCAGGCCCGGTTGCCCCGGGAACCGCCGGAGTCAGGGGTACATCGTCGAACGATTGTGTCTGCGGGAGGACATCCCGGATGCCC
>JBOGWV010000251.1:0-3414 GCA_050693975.1 Actinomycetota bacterium | reverse complement strand
CGCTCCCAACCTCGGCACCGACTTCGAGGGCGACGCATCGATCGTGAGAGCCGACTTCGACACCATGAAAGTGATGTTTAAGGCCATTGCCGACAACGAGTCGCCGGCCGAGGCCGACGGTGTGCCGGACATCTCGCCGGGGACCGTGCGAGTGGGTGTTTACAACGGGATCGGTCTCGAACGGCCGGTCGCAGGGCCCGCCGCCAAGGAACTCGAGGCGGCGACCACGGTCGGCGACAGCAAGGTGGAGGTGGTCGAGATCGCCAACGCCAAGAACTTCAGATACCGGGGTACCACCGTCGTGTGGAACTCGGAGGAGCCGGAGGCCGAGCGCATGGCCGAGCTCGTGGCCGCCGCCCTCCCCGACGCGACCGTGAAGTCGGGGAAGACCAAGGCCGATGTGGACGTCGCCGTCATCGTCGGCAGGGGCAAGTTCACCACCACCAAGATCACGCAGATCCTGCCGATCCCCATCCCCAAGCCGGGGACCCTGCCCGATGTCTGCGCCCAAGACCAAGCCGCCGGCTGACCCTCCGCAACTCGACCAAGGGTTCGTGGAGTTGTAGCGCATGGGCTCCAAAGGTGGGGGGGCGGGGCTCGGGGTTAGGGTCATCGGATGGCGATCGATCCGATTCAGCACCTCGAGCGGCCGGCCGCCGGCGAGCCCGAGGGCGCGCTCGTCATGATTCACGGCAGGGGAGCCGACGCAAACGACCTCTTTCCACTGCTCGACATCCTCGACCCGGATAGGCGCCTGGTGGGGCTGTGCCCGAACGGGCCGCTGGCGCTGCCTCCCGGAGGAGCGCACTGGTACGCGGTACACCGAGTTGGCCATCCCGATCCCTCGACCTTATTTGAGACCTACGAGCGACTGACGGAGTGGCTCGACGGAATCTCCGGCAGCTTCGGCGTTCCGCTCGAGCGGACGATAGTGGGCGGGTTCTCGCAGGGCGCGGTCATGACCTACGCACTGGCCCTGGGCGAGGGTCGACCCCGGCCTGCGGCGCTGATGTGCTTCTCAGGTTTCATTCCGACCGTCGAGGGCTTCGAGATCGACCTGACCGGCCGAGCCGGCCTTCCGGTAGCGGTCGGCCACGGCACCCAGGACCCGGTCATCGGCATCGAGTTCGGCCGCGCCGCGAGGGAGCAACTCGAGGCCGCCGGCGTAGATCTCACCTACCGAGAGTCGCCCATGGGGCATTCGATCGACCCCGGCTATCTGAAGGAGCTCATACCGTGGGTGGGTGGCGTGATCGACGTCGGAGAGTCTGCCTAGCGCCGCAGCGCCACGCGCACCGCGGCCCGCAGCTTGCGCACCGGATAGGCACCCCCGGTGCCTGCCGGCGCCACGTCGTCCGGCGTGACGGCTTCGAACTCGTCGGTCGTGTCCTCGCTCTCGAGCGCGTCGATCTCGGCTGCTCGCTCGGCTCGCTCCTTGCGCACCACGTCGATCGCGTAGGCGGCAGCTAGCAGGCAGGCGAAACCGCTGATGAAGAAGCCGGCGCGCACTCCGAAGGTCTCGCCGATCCATCCGACGATGGGGCTGCCGATCGGCGTCGACCCCAGGAAGACCACCGAATACAGGGCCATCACCCGCCCGCGCATGGCCTGGTCGGCGTTGAGTTGCAGAGTCGAGTTCGCCGTCGCCACGAAGGCGATTCCCGCCGCACCCATCGGGACGAGGGCGATCATCTCGAGCGGCAGCGAGGGGGCAATGCCCGCAATCAGAATCAGCACCCCGTAGGCGATAGACGAAAGGATCAGCGTCTTCCGGGTGGGTTTGGCCCGGCTGGCGGCGAACAACGCGCCGAGCACGGTACCGATGCCCATGAGTGCCGAAAGCGCTCCATAGGTACCGGCACCTCCGCCGAACTCCTTAGAGGCCATGACGGGTAGCAGGATACGGAAGTTGAATGCCATCGTGCCGATGATCGCCATCATCAAAAGCGACGTGCGGAGGATTGGAGTCGTCCACACGTAGCGAAGTCCCTCTCGGAGCTGGCCCCTGGCGCGCTCGACCGGGGCTGTTCGATGCAGGGCGTGAGGATTCATCTTGAGCATGCTCAAGATCACCGCAGCGAACGAGATCGCGTTGATGATGAAACACCAGCCGATGCCGACTCCGGCAATGAGCACGCCGGCGATCGCGGGCCCGATCACGCGCGCTGAGGTGAACACCGTGCTGTTGAGACCAATGGCGTTGGAGAGCTGATCCTCGCCGACCATCTCGATGACGAAGCTTTGGCGGGTCGGGACCTCTATCACGCTGATCGCTCCGAGCCCGAGGGCGAGAAGGTAGATCATCCACAGCTCCACGACGTCGAACAGAGTCAGCAGCCCAAGGATCAGGGCGAGTGAGGCCGCGGCCGACTGGGTTCCGATGATGATCTTCCGCTTGTCGAAGCGATCTGCGACGATGCCGCCCCACATGCCCGCAACCAGCACCGGACTGAACTGGAGCGCGGTCACGACTCCGAGGGCAACACCACTACCGGTCAGCTGATAGACGAGCCACATCTGCGCGACCGACTGGATCCAGGTACCCGACATCGAAACGATCTGACCGAAGAAATAGAGGCGGTAATTGGGAACGCTCAACGACGAGAAGGTTCGCCGAGCGGCGGTGACAACTGGACTCAAGCTATTCGTCCTCCAAGATTTTCTCGATGACCGCAACCGCCGCTTCGAGCTTCGCCACTTCGTCCGGTTTCAGCTTGCGCAGCTTCTTTGCGAGGTAGGCGTTCTTGCGAGACCGGCTGCGCGCGATGAAACGCTCGCCCTGGTTGCTCAGGCTGAGGCGCTGGATCCGCTTGTCGTGGGGGTCCGGCGTGCGGCTGACCAACTTGGCCTCCTGCAGCCGGGCGACGATCTTGGTCATTGTCGGCGGGGTTACCCGCTCGGCCGTGGCCAGCTCACCCAGGGTCACGAGTTGCCGGTACTCGATGTTTGCCAGCGCCGACAGCATGGAGGGCGTCAGGTCCGCATCCGCCTGCTGGCGAAGACGGCGAGCGAGCCGCATTATGGCGAGCCTCAGCCGGGTCGGAAGCTCTTCCTCGGCGACGGTCGATATTTTTCTGCGGTCCGGCCGAGGCCGTCCCGCGATCGGTTTTCTTAGCGTTCTAGGCATACGGTTAGTCAAACTAATTAGTCAGGCAAAATATTTCCATACAGTACGTATCGAACGTTCGACCCCCGACCTGTACCCGTGAACCAAAGAAATCCGTGTGAGGTGAGCTCCCGGGGTCAGCGGCGTCGGTTCAGCTCCTCGAAGAGGTCCGCGTACTGGGCTGCGACGGCCGATGGGGAGGCCCAGGCCTCGACGAAGGAGCGTCCCCCGGCCCCCATCGAGTCCAGTTCGGCGCGCCGCTCGTACATCGAGCGGATCGCCTTCGTAAACGCCTCGGGGTCCTCGGG
>JBOGWV010000250.1:0-2925 GCA_050693975.1 Actinomycetota bacterium | reverse complement strand
CTCATGGCACGCGGGGCGTTCCCAGACAGTCACCCCCTCTGTCTGGGGATGCCCGGCATGCACGGCAACTACGCGGCCGTGACCGCCATGCAACGAGCCGACTTGCTGATAAACGTCGGTGCTCGTTTCGACGACCGTGTGACCGGGCGGCTCGACGGGTTCGCGCCCGACGCAAGGGTGATTCACGCGGACATCGATCCTGCCGAGATCGGCAAGAACCGCCACGCCGACGTTCCGATCGTCGGCGACGCCAAGTCGGTGATCGTCGAGCTGAACAAGGCCGTGCTGGGGGACAACAGCGAGCGGGGCCGCGTTGATCTCGAACAGTGGCATTCGGAGGTCGAGCGATGGAGCCGTGACTACCCGTTTGCCTACGACCAATCCGAAGAGGGGCCAATCAAGCCCCAGTACGTAGTCGAGAGGTTCGCGGAGGCCACCAAGGGTGACGCCATCATCGCTACGGGTGTCGGCCAGCACCAGATGTGGGCCTCGCAGATGATGCCACTCAACAAGCCCTACTCATGGGTGACCTCGGGGGGCCTTGGCACCATGGGCTTCGCGGTCCCCGCGGCCCTCGGGGCCAAGGTCGGGCGACCGGACGAACGCGTCGTGGCCATCGACGGCGACGGTTGTTTCCAGATGACTGCCCAAGAACTGGCCACCGCGACTCTTGAAAAGATCCCGTTCACGGTGGCGATCCTGAACAACTCGCACCTGGGAATGGTTCGCCAGTGGCAGGAGCTTTTCTACGACGAGCGCTATTCGCACGTGCACCTGCCTCAGGTTCCCGACTACGTGATGCTCGCCGAGGCTTACGGCGCGGTAGGGCTCCGGGCTGACTCGGTTTCCGACGTCGACGGCGTCATCGACAAGGCGATGTCGGTCGACGACCGTCCCTGCGTGATCGACTTTCGCGTCGATGCCGGCGAGATGTGCTTCCCCATGGTTCCCGCGGGAGCGTCCAACGACGAGATCATCGTGGGACCCAACGAACGTCCCTACGACGGGGTTCCTCAGGCCCCCAACGAGGCGTATCCGCGGCGTGAGGAGGCCGCCTCATGATCTCTTCTCACACGCTGTCGATCCTGGTCGAGAACCGACCGGGCGTGCTGGCCCGAGTGTCGGGGCTGTTCGCCCGCCGCGGTTTCAACATCACATCGCTTGCCGTCGGCGAAACCGAGCACCCCGATGTCTCGCGCATGACCGTGGTGCTGTCGGCGGACGGCAAGCCCGTCGAACAGTGCATGAAGCAACTTCACAAGCTGATCCACGTGCTGCGCGTGGAGGAGCTTCCTGGTGATGCTTCGGTCGATCGAGAGATCGCGCTCATCAAAGTCGGCGTGGGCGTCGGCAGGAGAGCCGAGGTTCTCGAGATCGTTGAGATCTTCAGGGCGAAGGTCAGCGATGTGGACTCCGACGCCCTCATCGTCGAGGTCACAGGCTCACCGGACAAGGTCCGCGCGCTTACCGACCTGCTCGAGCCCTACGGAATCATCGAGCTCGCCCGTACGGGTCGCATTGCGCTGGGCAGAGGAGGGCGGGGCCTGAAGGCCCCCACGCTCCACCCGGTGCCGATCGAGTCCGCTTCTTAACGACACAAGGAAGGAAGACATCATGGCCGCAAAGATCTACTACGACAGCGACGCGTCACCCCAATCGCTTCAGGGCAAGCGCATCGCCGTGCTCGGCTATGGGGCGCAGGGACGCGCCCACGCACTCAACCTGAAGGACTCCGGGCATGAGGTCGTCGTCGGCCTGCGCAAGGACTCGGCGACCTGGGCCACGGCCGAGGCCGACGGGATGCAGGTCGCCAGCGTCAACGAGGCGGTCGCCGACGCCGACCTGGTCGCGGTGCTGCTTCCCGATCAGCACCAGGCAGCGGTCTTCGCGGCATCGATCGAGCCCAACCTGCGACCCCGCACGACGCTGTTGTTCGCGCACGGCTTCTCGATCCACTTCGGCCAGGTGCGTCCGCCCACCGACAACGACGTGGTGATGATCGCTCCCAAGGCCCCGGGAACGCTCGTACGCCGAACCTACGAGGAGGGGAAGGGCACGCCCGCGCTCGTGGCGGTCCATCAGGACAACAGCGGACAGGCCATCGAGCGCGCACTGGCGTACGCGCAGGGACTTGGGTGCACGCGCGCTGGCGTCATCGAAACAACCTTTGCAGAGGAAACTGAAACCGATCTCTTTGGCGAGCAGGCGGTCTTGTGCGGCGGAACGTCGCGACTTATACAGGCCGGCTTCGAGACCCTGGTCGATGCCGGCTATCAGCCCGAGATCGCCTACTTCGAGTGCATGCACGAACTGAAGCTCATCGTCGACCTGCTCTATGAGGGCGGCTTCGAGCACATGCGGCACACCATCTCGGACACGGCTGAGTACGGCGATCTGACGCGCGGCCGCAAGATCGTGACGGACGAGACCACGACGGCGATGCAAGCGATTCTCGACGACATCCGCTCAGGGAGCTTCGCCCGTGAGTGGGTCATGGAGAACGGTGCGGGTACTCCAGTGCTCGATGCCGAGCGGCGCCGCCAAAACGAGCACCCGATCGAAGAAGTCGGGGGCAAGCTCAGGGAGATGATGAGTTGGATACCAAAGCAGACGTAGGCGATGTAGCCGGGCAGCAAGCGATCGTCTCGACGATCGCGCAAGAAGAGAACGTCAGGATCTTCGATACGACGCTGCGCGACGGAGAGCAGTCCCCGGGCATCTCGCTGAACCTGAAAGAGAAGGTCGAGATCGCCGAGCAACTGGCGCGCCTCGGTGTGGACATCATCGAGGCGGGCTTTCCCATCGCGTCGGCGGGAGAGACGGAGGCGGTCCAGGCGATCGCACGCGCGGTTCGTGGCCCCGTGATCGCCGGTCTGGCGAGAGTGGAACCGGGCGATATCGACAGGGCGGCCGAGGCTGTAGGCC
>JBOGWV010000249.1:0-16306 GCA_050693975.1 Actinomycetota bacterium | reverse complement strand
GGTTTCCGGTGGCCATAGCGGAGGGGTCACACCTGGTTCCATTCCGAACCCAGAAGTTAAGCCCTCCAGCGCCGATGGTACTGCCCTGGAGACGGGGTGGGAGAGTAGGTCGTCGCCGGAATTATCTCTGGGGTCGCCCATTTCGGGCGACCCCCTTTTTCACGCGCTACACATAGCATTCAATGGGCTGCATATTATTGGCAGAGTAGGGCCACTGTCCCGGGTCCAACCGCGGGACTCCGTTGGAAACAGGGGGAAGAGTATGAAGAGGTTGCACCTGCTGGCCATGGTTTCGTTCATGGTTCTGCTGATAGCCGCCTGTGGGACCGCCGGGGACGAGCCCGAGGAGTCCTCCGGGGGAACCGGCGATTCCGGAGGCGAGTCCGCCGAGGCCACCGGCATGCTCGCGGCCGTCCAGGACTCCGGCGTGCTGCGCGTTTCGACCGACCCCGCCTACCCGCCGCAGTCATCGGTTACCAAGAGCGGCGACTACGAGGGCTTCGACATCGACGTCGCAACCGAGATCGCCGAACGGCTGGGCGTCGAGATCGAGTGGGAGACTCCTGCGTGGGAGCTCATCACCGCAGGCAACTGGTCGGGGCGCTGGGACGTGAGCGTGGGGTCGATGACGGTGACTCCCGAAAGGGCCGAAGTGCTCGAGTTCACCCCGGCTTATTACTTCACGCCGGCATCCGTGGCGGTCCACGAGGACAACACTTCGATCACCGACACCGAGAGCGGGCTCGACGGAAAGACCATCGGCGTTTGCGGTGGATGCACCTACGAGGCGTATCTCGAGCAATCGCTTGAGATCCCCGGGTACGAGATCGAGTTCCTAATCGATGATGCGTCGGTCAAGGGCTACGACACGGACTCCTCGGCAATCGCCGACCTCGAGCTCGGTGACGGCGCGCGACTCGATGGAGTCATCTCTGCGACACCGACGCTCGAGGGGGCCATCGAAAAGGGCAAGCCCATCAAGCTCGTGGGGGATCCGATCTACTACGAGCCCCTGGCGGTCGCGCTCGACAAGAACGCTCCCGAGGACCCCGTGCCGCTCGCCGAGGAGATCGGACGGATCATCGAGGAGATGCATTCGGACGGCACCCTCACCGATCTCTCGATGAAGTGGTACGGGACCGACCTGACCAAGGAGCAGTAGTCGAAGTCCCCACGCGCCGGTAAGCGCCGAAGCGCAGGTTGAAGTGGCGAGCGCCGCGACATCCTTGAGACGCGCTCGGGACGCGTTCGAGCGCAGGTCCGAGCGTGTCCCCTACCGAGTCAAGCTCGGCCTGGTGTGGCTGGGGATCTTCGTCGTGCTAGCGGGGTTGTTCCTGTCCTACGGGTTCGACACCGACTTCATGCTGGAATGGACTCCCTACATCCTGGGAGGCACCGGGGTGTCCCTGCTGGTCTGCATCTGCTCGATCGCACTCGCTACGGTCCTGGCACTCATCGGAGCGCTGGGCCGACTCTCCAAGAACCCGCTCTTCAACGGGGTGGCCTCGTTCTACGTATCGATCATCAGAGGGACGCCGCTCATCGTGCAGATCTTCTTCGTGTACCTCGCCTTTCCGCAGCTCGCGCGGTTTGCCCCCGATTACATGGGAGGCTTCTTTCTCCTGAACGCCATTCCCGCGGCCATCCTGGCTCTGGGCTTCAACTATGGGGCTTATCTGACGGAGATCTTTCGAGCCGGCATCCAGTCGGTCGGCTATGGACAGATCGAGGCCGCGCACGCCCTGGCGATGAGCCCCGGGCAGACGACGCGCCGGATCGTGTTGCCACAAGCGGTCCGCGTCGTAATACCTCCGGTGGGGAACGAGTTCATTGCCATGCTGAAGGACTCGGCCCTCGTGAGCTTCATCGGCGTCGCCGATCTGTTCTACAGGGCGACGAAGGTAGGACAGCAGAACTTCAGGGCCCTCGAGACGCTAATCGTGGCCTCGGCGATGTACTGGCTGCTGACCAGCATCTTCTCCTTCTTCCAGTCGAAGCTCGAGCGGAAGATGGCCAGGGGCTATATCAGATCGACCTCGCATGGCCACTGACGTCATCAACGTGCAGGGCCTCAGCAAGCATTTTGGTGAGCTAGAGGTGCTGCGCGACATCTCCCTGAGAATCAAGGGCGGTGAGGTGGTGGTCATCTTTGGCCGCTCTGGTTCGGGAAAAAGCACCTTGCTTCGATGTCTGAACTTCCTGGAAGAGCCGAGTGCGGGAGCGATCGAGATCGAAGGTGTCTGTGTGGAGGTTGGACCCGCGCTGCGAGCACGCCGCGAGAAAATCCATCAGATCCGCCGGAGTTGCGGGATGGTCTTTCAGGAGTTCAACCTCTTCCCCCATTTCACCGTGCTGGAGAACATCATGGAGGCGCCTTGCACCGTAAAGGGGGAGTCCAGGGCGAATGCGTCGGCGCGCGCCAAAGAGCTGCTGGAGCGCGTGGGTCTGGTCGAGAAGGCGGATGAATACCCGATCCGCCTGTCCGGCGGTCAGAAGCAGCGAGTTGCTATTGCGCGGGCCCTCGCGATGGAGCCCGAGATCATGTTGTTCGACGAGCCGACCTCGGCACTAGACCCGGAATTGATCGGCGAGGTGCTCGCGGCGATGCACGATCTCGCCAAGGACGGCATGACCATGCTAGTGGTCACCCACGAGATGGGCTTTGCGCGTGAGGTCGCCGATCGAATGCTGTTCATGCACGAGGGCCAGATCATCGAGGACGGTCCTCCTTCGAAGGTTTTGAATTCGCCGGAGGACGAGCGCACCAAGCGCTTCCTCGAGGCGGTGCTCTAGACGCGAAGAACGGCCCCGGTTTCCGGGGCCGTTCTCAAATGCGGTTGTCTAGGCGTCGACCTTGACGGTGATGATCCTCGTCTTCTGGCCGAGGAAGTCCTCGGCGACCTCCGCCTCGTGATCCATGACCTTGAAGCCCTTCTCGCTTATGGACTTCTTGGTCAGCTCTACCGCCTGGCCTTCGGGAAGCTCGAGGGCGAACACGCGCTTGAATGTCCTCATACCGGTTCCTCCTAGATGATTCGGGTTTCGGGTGCACTCGCACCGCCTGTCGCGGGACGCACCGCCATGACCTTTTCTACCCGTCACGGCCGCCGGGGAAACGAGATTGTCCGGACCCTTAGGGCGCTATGGTGGCGGCATGGCCCGCCATCCCGGCTCCTCCCGCAGAGATCGCGCGCGGGGCAAGAATGCCCCCTCGGGTGAGCGAACGACGAAGCAACTCGTGCACCTCCCCGATGAGGTCGTGGGTGAGCTGAAGGGTACGGCGCGGCCGGGTAAAGGCGACATCGCGGTGCAGGTGTTCGCGGAGGCGGTTACCGCGTTCGGCGAAGAGGACATGGAAGAGGCCATCCGGCTCGGCGATCAGGCCAAACACATAGCTCTGCGCTCCAGCTCCGTGAGGGAGATGCTCGGGCTCGCCTATTACCGCAACGGTCAATTCAAGGAGGCGGCCCGGGAGCTGTCGGCGTTTCGCCGTCTCGCCGGTTCGACGGAGCAAAACCCGGTGCTTGCCGATTGTTACCGGGCGATGCATAAACCCGAGCGGGCGATTGAACTATGTGACGAGCTGGACGATTCGGTTCCGGATGCCATCCGGTACGAAGGAGCGATCGTGGCGGCCGGGGCACTGGCCGACATGGGGCGCGTCGATGAGGCCATCGCTCGCATCGAGACGCTGGATCTCGACCCCGCAAGTGCGGCCGACCATCACCTGCGAGCCTGGTACGTGTTGGGTGATCTGCTGGAGCGGCGCGGCCGCTTCACTCAGTCGCTGAACTACTTCGAGGCCGTCGCCGCGGCCGACGCGGAGTCCACGGACGCACCGGAGCGCGCCCGCAGACTGAAACGCCGGGCGTAGATAACTCACCACGAGGACTTCTTCATCGACGTGTGGATGGCCTTCCACTCGTTCCTTCGCTTGATAGCGAGCCGCTGATCCTGCTTTGACCGTTGGTACTCGAGCTCGCGTTGGAGCTTGTTGTAGTCGTCGAGGCGTACCTGGGCGAGCTCGCCGGACTCGATGGCCGCCCGAATCGCGCAACCGGGTTCGCCGTCGTGACGGCAGTCCCTGAAGCGGCAGGCCGAGGCGAGCTCGTCGACGTCGGCGAAGCTGCCGGCCATGCCATCGCCGTGGTCCCATAGCTTGAGCCCACGCAGGCCCGGCGTGTCCACCAACGCCCCACCACCATCGAGCGCGATGAGCTCACGCCGCGTCGTGGTGTGGCGACCCTTGCCGTCGCCGCGGACCGACCGCACCTCCTGGTCCGCCGTGCCCGTCATGGCGTTGACCAGGGTGGACTTCCCGGCCCCCGACGAGCCAAGCAAGACCGCGGTGCGATTCCCTGCAAGTTGGTCTCGCACGTCCTCGACGCCCGCTTTGGTCTCTGCGCTGGTCAGCAGCACGGGCACGCCGAGAGCGACCGACTCGACGCGCTGCATCTCGTAGACGAGGTCCTCGGGATCACCGGCGAGATCGCTCTTGGTGAGCACCACGACCGGATCGGTGCCACCCGACCAGGCCAGCGTCAGATAGCGCTCGAGTTTGCGAAGGTTCACCTCGAACTCGAGCGAGGCAACCAGGAAGCTTACGTCGATGTTGGCCGCAAGCACCTGCTCGTCGGTCGCCTTTCCTGCGATGTTGCGTGAGAACCGGGTGCGGCGGGGGAGCACGGCGTGAACCGATGCATGACCGTCGTCGTGCAGCTCCGCGGCGACCCAGTCGCCGGTGGCCGGAAGGTCGGCGCGCGACAAAGCCTCGTGACGCATCCGGCCGGTGGACTCGGCCCATACCTCACCTTGCATCGTCAGCAGCGAGTAGCCACCTCGATGCTCGACCGCAACGCGGCCGGGAACTAATGGCTCGGCGTAGGAGGCGAACTCGTGCTGGCGTTCGTCATCCCATCCGAGGTCGTTCAGATTCACTGATGAGTTCAACTGAGATCTCCTGTAAACGGGCGCGCTCGATGCGCGCGGCGAAAGGTGCCGGGTGATCCCGCCCGCACGAGCGCAGGCGCGCTCGCTCGAGGATCGAGTTTCCGTGTCCGGGAGCGCCGAAGTGGCGCTAGGAAGAGACGGAAGTGGGGCGGGATGTCGTCAAGATTTCTTCCATGTCGCTCCACCTCCTCGGTGTGATGTCTGCAGCGGCCCGGTGCACTGAGGCCTCGTGCACTCTAGTCGTTTCGCGCCGCCAAATGCAACCCCTTGGACGGCTCCTTCTAGTTAGCGGCTCTCTCCTGCTTGTCGAAGTAGCGCATGTATCCCGACGTGTTCATTCGGTAAGAGGTCGTCTGATCCATCCGCTCGAGTTCCTTGCCGCCGAGCACGCGACCCATGTCGGCGCGCGAGCGCTCGGTGACGAGCCTGGTGACTTCATCCAGGTCGCGGGTCTGGTCTCTGGCGTAGCGGACCCACTCACCCCACTTCAGCAACGCGTCGGCGGCCTCGTCGCACGCGACGTCTACAGAAACGGGGTTGGCCCCGTCGGGGGCGGCGAAGTGCGTCAGGTAAACGGAGCTCGGTTGCAGTGCCTTGATGCGGTTTATCGAGTCCACTGCCTGGGTGAGGTTGAACTCGGGAGGCGGGGTCGCCGGGCGCATGACGCCGACGTCGCGCAAGCGCACGCCGAGGGCATCGCCCACAAAAGCAATTCCCGTCGAGGTGTCGAGAAGAGTGTGGTGGTGCGCAGCGTGCCCGGGCGTGTCGACGGCCTGGAGCTTGCGGTCCCCGAGATCGACTGAATCACCGTCGCTCAGAGTCACTATGCGGTCGGCGTCGAGAGGATCGATGCCGCCCCATAGCTTCTCCATCGCGTCCCCGTAGATGCGCGCGGCGCTCGTCCAGAGCTTGGACGGGTCGGCGAGATGGGGGGCACCGATCTCGTGCACCGCGACGCGCGCCTGGGGGAAGTGCTTCGCCAGAGTGCCCGCGGCCCCCGCGTGATCGAGATGTATGTGCGTCACGATGATCCAATCGAGGTGATCGACGTCCGCATCCGATAGCCCTGAGAGCACGTGGTCGATGGAGGACTTGGGTCCGGTCTCGACCAGCGCCGTCGTCTCGCCCTGCAGCAGGAAGACCCCGGTGATGCCGGCGAGACCGTGCATGTGCGTGTCGATAACCGTGGGAGCGCTCATCGCTTCCTTTCGTGGCCCGTGCCTGGTGTCTCCGCTTCGTGTGAGGGAGTAGCGTTTGCGCCGAATGGGTCACACAAAGCCCGTAGCGGTGCTGATCGTAAACCCAAATGCTGGCCGTCTCGAAGAGCGCGAGAGAGCCGATGTCATCGACGCGCTTCGGGCTCGCTTCCATCTCGATGCGTACTCGACGTCGGCGCGCAGCAGCGGAATTGCGATTGCCTCAGAGGCCGCCGAGGCGGGCGCCGAGCTGGTCATCGCCTTCGGAGGGGACGGACACGTGAACGAGGTTGCGAACGGGCTCGCGGGCAGCGATACCGCACTCGGCATCGTTCCCGGAGGGACGATGAACGTGTTCGCTCGCTCGCTGGGAGTCCCGTTGGATCCCGTGGCGGCGCTCGATCATCTCGAAGATGCGCTGAAACGCGATGCGATTGGCGTGCCGCTCGGCCGCATGGACGGACGCTATTTCACATTCTCCGCGGGATGCGGCTTCGATGCCGAGGCCGCCGAGCGGGTAGAGCGATACGTGCCGTCGAAGCGAAGGTTTGGAGAGGTGTTCTTTTACTGGAGTGCGTTTCGCGTGCTGGCCGGAACCTACCGGCATCGGAAGCCGACGATGACCTTGCGCGGCGACTTCGGGGACATTCCCGTGGCCATGGCGGTCGTGAGTAACGCTGGTCCTTACGCCTACCTCGTCAACCGCCCGGTCAACCTGGCGCCCCACGTGGATCTGTTCAAGGGAATCGACGTGTTCGCGCTGCGATCGATGAGGGTAGAGGCCCTTCCCTTCTACGCGTGGAGGGTTGCGGTGTCCGGCGACCTGATTCACCATCCCGATGCGTTCTACGCGAGCGATCTCGACGGCTTCGAGATCGTCTCCGAAAAACCCTTTCACCGCCATGTCGACGGCGAACCGCTGCCCCCGGTCCTCCGCGCGAGGTTCGAGATCGTGCGCGACATCCTGAAGGTGCGAGCGTGAGCATCCTGCTGATCGGATTGCACGAGGAACTCACCGGCGTGCTGGTGGCCAGGCTCATCGGTGAGGGCGACGAGGTGCGAGTGCTCGAGGATTCCGACGAGAGCGCCGACTCGTGGCGAAGGCTCGGCGCCCACATCGCCCAGGGTCCCATGTGGGACGCCGACCTGATCGAGCGGGCCGCCCAGAACGTTCGCACCATAGTGGTGGGGGAGCACCACCGCCACGATCCGACCGAGCTCATGGACGCGATTGTGACCGGGGGAGGATTCGCGTCAAAGGACATGCGCATCGTTCTGGTCGGCGACGATCTCGAGGCCCCGGCCATTGGCAGGCTGCGGGAGGCTCCACTGACCTATGTCGCCCTCGGAGTGGCGACGAGGCGGAGCCTCTTGGGTAAACGGCGAGCGCCGGCCCCGGCCGTCCTGGCGGAGGCGATCGACGCGGCCGACGATCTCGCCGGCGACGTACGCCTCGAACTCGACCTGGGGGAGGAGCAGGCGTGGTCCGAGCTGAGGCTCGCGGTGCCCGAGAGCTAGTTGTCGGAGGTCAGTTGGCGGAGGTCCCCAGGTAGGCCTCGCGGATGCCGGCGTGGTCGAGCATCTCGGTGCCTCTGCCCTCGTAGACGATCGTGCCCTTCTCCATCACGAAGGCGCGGTCCGCGATCGAGAGCACTCCGGCGTTCTGCTCGACCAGAAAGACCGTGGTGCCCTCCTCGTTGATCTTGCGCGCGACGTCGAACACCGTCAGCGCGAGCTTGGGGGCCAGACCGAGCGAGGCTTCGTCGATCAACATCAACTTGGGACGCGCCATCAGCCCTCTGGCGATGGCGAGCATCTGCTGCTCGCCGCCCGACATGGTTCCCGCGAGCTGGCTCCATCGCTCCCTGAGCCGGGGGAAGTATTCCACCGCGCGATCGATGACCGCGGCGGTCCTCTTCCGGTCGCGCTTGTGGGGCCAGGCACCGAGCCGGAGGTTCTGCGCCACGGTGAGCTCGGGAAAGACGCGACGGCCCTCGGGCACGAGCACCACGCCTTTGGCCACGAGCCTGCGAGGGTCCATTCCCGTGATGTCCTTGCCCTCGAAGAGGATGCTGCCGCCCCAGGGCTTGTGCAGCCCCGCGAGGGTGAGCACCGTGGTGGTCTTGCCCGCGCCGTTGAGACCGAGCAGCACGGCGGTCTCGCCCTGCTCGACCGACAGCGAGATGCCGCCCAGCACCGGAAGCGACCCATAGCCGGTGGAGAGGTCGGTGACCTCAAGCAGTGGCACCCGCCGCCTCCTCCGTAGCCGGCTCGGCCTCGCCGCCGAGGTATGCGGCGACGACCTCGGGATGGTTCTGGATCTCGTTCGGCCTGCCCTCGGTAAGGACCTGGCCGAAGTTGAGCACGTAGACGTAGTCGCACACACCGACTACCAGCGGGACGTGGTGCTCGATCATCAGGATGGTGATGTTGAGCGTCTTGCGCAGCGCGAGCAGGCGCTCGCCGAGGGCGTGAGCCTCGTCCGGACCCATTCCCGACGAGGGCTCGTCGAGCAGCACCAGGTCGGGGTCGGTGGCCATGACGGTTGCGATCTCGATCAGTTTGAGCGTGCCATAGGGGAGCCCGTCGAGACGCGCGTTGGCGAGGTGGCCGAGCTCGAAGAAGTCGAGCACCTCGAGGGCGTTGGCGGTAATCCGGCGTTCCTCGGAGAAGGAGCGCGGCGAGCCGAAGAGTCCCCCGAGCGTTCCGTAGCCGATGCGCGCATGCTGAGCGACCAAGCAATTCTCGAGCACGGTCAGCCCTCGCACCAGGCCGATGTTCTGAAAAGTGCGGCCGATGCCGAGAGCGACGCGACGGTGGGTGGGCAGGCCGGACACGTTCTTACCGCGGTAGGTGACGGTTCCGGTGTTGGGTTTGTAGAGACCGGTTATGCAGTTGAACAGCGTGGTCTTACCGGCACCGTTGGGGCCGATGAGCCCGACGATCTCCCACTCGGGGACCTTGACGTTGACCCCTTGCAGCGCGACCAGGCCCCCGAAACGAATGCCCGTGTCCTTGATCTCGAGCACCGCGGTCATGCGGCCTCCTTGGTCTTCTTCGAGCCGATGCGCGCCAGAAGGGTGGTGTGGTGGGGCTTGCCATCGGGATGCATGGTGAACCTCTTGCCCGCCAACCAACGAGTGATGGGGGAGAGCTGTTCGGCGATGCCACCGGGGAACTGAATGATCGTCGTGATCGCCAGGAGCGGGCCGACGACCAGCGAGAACTCGGCGGGATCACGCTTGAGCGTTTCCACGATGAAACCATTGAGGGGAGCGATGGCCTCGACGAGGAACGGGAACAACGCGAAGAAGGCCGATCCGATGATGACTCCGAGCCGGCTCCCCAACCCGCCCACGACCACCATCAGCACCCACAGGAGCGCGACCTGGAACTGGAAGTCGGTGGCGACCACGGTCGAGTTGCGTGCCGCGAACAGGGCTCCGGCCAGCCCTGCAAACGCGCCGGAGAGCACGAACGCGACCACCTTGTAGAAGGTGAGGTTTATCGCGTAGGACGCGGCCACGGCCTCGGAGTGCTTGATCGACAGGATGGCGCGGCCCACCTTGGAACGGAGCAGACGCCAGTCGACGAACGCAACCGCGGCGAGACAGATCATGCACAAGAAGGCAAACGCGTGGTTGCCCGCGAACATTGTGGGACGCGGAGCGGGCATGCCGGCTCCGCCGCGGGTGAGCGCCGAGATCTCGAACAGCGAGTTGACCGCAACGAACCCGTAGGTCAGCGTTATCAGCGAGAGGTAGAGGCCGCGAATTCGCAGGGCGACGAGGCCCAGTAGCCCGGCGGACAACCCGCCCACCAACACCGCAACCAACATGCCGACCCAGAACGACTGCTGCCGCTCGGTCACGACGTAGGCACTGACGAACGCAGACAGCCCGACGAAGGCGTGATGCCCGAGCGACAGCTGTCCGGTGTAGCCGAGCACGACGTTGAGCGAGAGCCCGATGATTGCGTAGATGAGCGCGAGCGAGATTCGCTGGGCCCAGATGTTCGACGAGGTCGCGGTCACGTAGATGACCGCACCGGCGAGCGCGGCGATGACCGCGAGCCGGGCGACCCATCCGATAACTCCCGGACGCCAGACCTGTTCGTAGTTGCGTGCGGCGGGGCTCAGGGTCTCCGTTGCAGTGGCCACTAAGCCTCCTTGCCCAACAGGCCCTGCGGGCGGATCAGCAGGATGAGCAGAAGGGCGGCGAAGACCGCGATTTGCTCGGCGCCTGGAACGGTCTGCTGGATCGGGACCTCTCCGAGGTAGTAGGTCGTCGCGGCCCAGGACGACAACTTCTGAACCAGGCCCACTACGACGCCACCGAGAAACGCTCCGGGGAGGCTCGTCATGCCCCCGATGACCGCTGCGGTGAACGCCGGGATCAGAACGTTCGAGGTCATCACCGCGGGGACCAACTGGCCGGCGATCGGGGGAACGTAGAGGATCCCGGCGATGGCTCCCAGCATCGCGGCGGCGCCCCAAATGAAGCGAGAGACGCGCTGCACGGGGATGCCTACGACCCTCGTGGCGAAAGAGTCTTGCGAGGTCGCGAGCACCGCGAGGCCGAGGTCGGTGCGCGAAAAGAAGTATGCCAGCGCCCCCGCGAGGACCGCCAGGACGCCCATCATGGCGATGCGCATAGGGTCGACGATGAAGTCGAAGATCTTGATTCCGCTCACCCCGCCGCCCTCGCCCGTCAGCGAAACGATCGGCTCGAGGAACAGTGGCTCGATGCGAAAGATCAGGATCTCGAGTCCGATCATCAGCAACGTCACGGCGATCGTCGCGACCAACAGGGTGACGCGCGGCTGGTTCATCAGGGGTCGGACGATGACCCGCTCCATGACGAGGCCGATCGCAAGCACCACGAGGATCGCCGCGGGAAGCGCTACGAGGTAGCTCTGGTCGAAGTTATTGATCGCCACGTAGGCCACGTACGCGGCGATCGTTCCGAACTCCCCCTGGGCGAAGTTGAAGACGCGCGCGCCTTTGTAGACGAGGACGAGGCCGATCGCGACCAGGCCGTAGACCGCGCCGTTGATGACTCCGTCCACGACAAAGGGGGCCGGGCCAGTCTGGTCGCCGGTGCTGACCGCCAGAATCCCTGCGACTAGCGCCGCGAGGACGCCGGCCACCACCGCTGCCTTCATCGTTCAGTCCCGTCTAGAAGTTGTCTACGAATGCTTGTTCGGTCACGAAGCGATTGTCGGAGCACTCCGCTCGCAGGAGATGCATCTGACTTCCGCCGAAGTGGTCCGTCGGTGAGAACGACAGCTCGGGCAAGACACCGGTCTTGATCGAGCTCGCCCGCTCGGAGAAGTAGACGAAGCGCTCGCGCGACAGATCCTTGCCGGGTCGCCTCAAGAGCGCCGCCGTCGCCTTCGATCCGGCCCACAGCCCCCACATGATGTCGTCGGTCCCGCCGGCCTTGCGGAAGTCGGGATCGAACTTGTCGGAGTCGACGTAAGCGGGGGCCGGATGCAGGAAACGGGCGTTGTCGATGGAGCCCTGGTTCTTGCACGCGACGTTGGCCACGGTGTCGAGCGCCTTGGTGATGCCGGCGCCCACCCACTGTGGCTTGTAACCCTGCTGCGCGGCGGCGTTGGCGAGCTGGATGAACCACGATGGCGAGCTAAGGATGTAGACGATGTCGACACCGCGCTGGCGGAGCTCGGTCGCAACGGTCTGTGCGTCGCTCGCACCCGCGGTCTTGGGCACGGCCCGGTCGTAGGTGACCCTGGCGCCCTTCGAACCCATGGCGGATACCCACGAGTCGTGCGCGTCCTGGAAGTTGGGAGTCTGGAAGCGGACCATGCCGTTGACCTTGCCCCTGCCGCCGAGCTTGTCGACGACCATGTCGGCGATCAGCGGTCCCTGCTGCTTGTAGCTCATCCACAGGGCGAAGTATGTGCGCAGGGTGGTGAGACCGATCTCGGTGACGCCGGCCGACAGGTAGGGGACACCCGCGCTCTCGGCGTAACGGGCGCAGGCCTGGATCTGGTCGGTGCCGGCGAGACCGAACAGCAGGAAGACCTTGTCCTGCTCGACCATCTCCTGGCACACCGCTACGGCCTGGCTGGGGTTGTAGTTGTCGTTCTTGGAGACCACCGTCACGCCTCGGCCGTTGATGGACTGGTTGTTGCGCTCCAGCCACTCGAAGTAGAGGTCCTTGCCCTTCTCGAAGCTTGCCTGGGGTACCGGCGCGGCGCCGGTGATGGGGGCGTGGAGCCCGATCTTGATCGAGCTGCCGGTCACCCCGGTCGTGTCCCCGCCCGAGGGCGCGGGGCCGCCGCCTCCGGAGCCCTGGGGGCCGTCGCCTCCGCCTCCGCCGTCCCCGGAGTCCGTAGATCCCGTCGACCCCGAGCCGCCACCGTCGGCGAGTGTCCCGTCCGAGGAGCCGTTGCCGCCGAGGTCCGCGATTCCATCGCCGTCGGCGTCCACGCCCGTGTCGGCGATCCCATCACCGTCGAGATCTGCGAGCGCACCCACGGGACCGATTTGCTCGCTCACTCCCGGCTTCTGGCCGCACGCCGCGAGCACCAGGACCATCAGCCCGAGCAGGGCGATTAGCTGCGTGAGGGAGCGACGATCCATGCCTTACGACCTCCTGCGCAGGGGGAGTTTGGCGAGGACCGCTCGAGCCTTGCCGCCGGCCGACCTCACGCCCGCGAGCAGTGGCGCCAGCGGGTTGGCCGTGCCTGGTGTCACCACTGAGGTGCCTCGTCGCTCGGCGTTGAGCTTTCGGATCTGCGCGAGCACGCCGTTGGGCCGCACGCCCGAGGCGTGCTCGAACACCACCGAACGCACCGCCGAGAAGCCGATCAGGCCGGCCAGCAACGCAAGCCATACGTAGCCGGGGAGCCCGCCCGGGACCGAGGCGGTCTCGTCGGCCGCCAGTTGAGGCTCCTCCGCGGTTTCTTCTCCCGCGTCTCCAGTGCTTTCCTCGGGAACGGTTCCCGTGTCGCCGGCTCCGAGGTCGCCGCCTGAATCGGTCGAAGGAGCGGAGAACGTCGACGAACCGCCGATGTCACCACCGCCACCCAGGTCACCACCGCCGAGGTCGCCTCCACCCAGCAGGTCGGGCAGCTTCGCGGGGATGAACTCGAGCTGTGTCTGGATCCCTTTGGGATTCTCGGAACCCTCGAGCACGACCCGCCAGTTCTCGGTATCGGGCCCGGTCTTCTTCGGCTCGAAGGGCTGGATCAGGATGCCGGTGGCGAACTGACCCTGCTTGACCCACTTCTTGGCGGGAGCGGTCAGGTCGAAGGTCCACTGGAAGCGATCGGTGGCATCGCCCTTGGCCGGCTTCGCCTTGCTGCGGCTCGCAAGGATCGGCTCCTTGGAGCACTTCGATTTGGGGAGCTCGTTATAGCGCCTTGCCTCGCCGCCGCCGAAGATCTTGGTGACGAGACAGGCCTCGAGCTTCTTGCCCTCGATGTTGTAGGACTGGCTCTGGCCGTCTGAGGCCTCGAGGAAGCTGGCCGTGAACTTCGTGACCTTCGAGCCGATCGGAGCGATGGAGAGGTCGAAGGCCACGGCGGAGACCTTGTCGGGGGACTTGTAGTCCCCGCCGAGTACCTCGGCCGGCAGGCGGCCGGGCTTGCAGGACTGCTCCGGGTTGGCAACGCCCTCGGCCCCGGGGCAGAAGAAGGCGTTGCCGGGGGTCGCGGTTACCACGTCGGCCCCCGAGGTGGGGTCCTTGACGGACTCCTGCTTCTGGTTCTCCCAATACCAGGCGTAGGTCGTGACCAGGGGCTTCGCCGTCTTGGCCGAGGCGGTAGCGGCGGGAGCGAGGATGAGCGCGCCGCAGGCGGCGACCCCCAATAGCCGGATCATGGATCTCCCCGTCACATTTCCTCCAGGTTCGAGCCCCGCTGCGCAGGGGCTGGCATAACCGCCCTGCTCCAAGCGCCTTTGAGGCACCCAAAACAAGGGATTCCACCCGCGCGCGTCAAATCCTGCAGAATGAATCCCAGTTCCTTGCCTGGCCGGAGGCCATTTCGAGGCGCGATTCGTGCGGTGGTGGGTCGAGTGCGGAGGGTCAAGTGAAGAAGCTGTTGGCAATGCTGAGGTCGTTCCAGGAGGACGCCGACAGGCGAGCTCGAAGCGGGCGGCTGCTTGGGCTGCTGTTCATCGCCGCCGGGTTCGTGCTCATCGGCAAGGCGTGGGACGGAGCCGCAAGCATCAACTTCGTGCAGGGCCAGATTCCCTACCTGCTGTCGGGGGGCTTCATGGGGATAGCGCTGGTGATCACCGGCAGCACGTTGATCTTCTTGGTCACCATCCGGGCCGAGCGCCGCGCGCTGCACTCGAAGTTCGACGAGATGTCGACGCTACTGGCGCGCAACCTCAACCGGCTCGGAGTCACAAACAACGGGCCGGCCGCGGGGACCGGTGGCGAGCAGGTGGTCGCCGGTACGAGTGTCTACCACCGAGGTGGCTGCAAGATCCTCGAGGGCAAAGAGGGCACCACCACGATCACCGTGCAGCAGGCCGCGGCCGAGGGCCTGTCACCCTGCCGATCGTGCGAGCCGCCCAAGCTGGCCGAGGTTCACGGCGGCTCTGAGGCCCACTAAGTGAGGGTCCTGAACACCAGACCGGTGAGTGCCTTCGGCCAGAAATAGCTCGCCTTCTGCGGCATACGCTCGCCCGACCTCGCGACCTCGACCACCTGCGCGGGGTGCAGCGCCCGCAACAGAATCCCCGCGGTCCATCCGTCGTTTTCGACGAGTCGCAGGATCTCTTCGGAGTCTTTCGAGAAACGGAGGTCGTCGACTCCCTCGGGCAGCACCAGCGGAAGCACGGCCTCGTGAAGCGCCACGACGTCGAGATCCCGCCAGGCGCGGGCCCGCTGCCCGACCTGCTCGACCACTACCGCGTCGCTGACCTCGATGAGCACCTCGGCCCCCGGAACGTGCAGCAGGAAGGGATGATCCGCACGCGACTTTTTCAGCGCGGCCTGCCCCGAGCCGTTGCCGACCGTCTGGCTGGGGAACTGCTCGGTCATTCGCCGGTCGATCTCCGCCCCGTCGACCGAGGTCATCAGCGCGCGGTGGTAAGGGAGCACCACAAGGTCTTCGTCGTCGGCGTCCACGCAGAAACACATCACCGAACGATGGTCGCCCTCGCCTCCGATCGACTCGCTGTAGGCGAGAGCGGTCTCGTAACGGTGGTGCCCATCGGCGATGACCAGCGGGCCGGGGCGCAACGCCCCGGCCACCATGTCGCATTCCGCGGGGGCAGAGATGACCCACAGGCGGTGAAGAGTGCCGTGCTCGTCTGCAAAGCGGGCCGCCGTCGGACGGTGTTCGAGCGAGTCCAGGTAGGGCGTCAGGCCTCCGTTGCCCCTGTAGATCGCGTAGATGGGTGAGATGTTGACCGGCAGCGCTTTCATCAGCGACAGACGTTCTTCGATGGGCCCCGGCATCGTCTGTTCGTGGGGGAGGACGCCCGAGCTCTCGCCGTACGGGCCCAGCTCGAGCGCGCCGATGACGCCGACGACCCTGCAGCGCCGGCCCTCCTGGTCGACGAAGTCCTGGCGATAGACGTAAAAGGCGTCGCCGTCCTCTCGGGTCACGATGCCTTCGCTCAGCCAGAGTTGCCATACCTCGGCCACCTGTTGGTTGCGCTGGTCGCGTTCGTCGTGGGCGCGCGACAGCTCGAGGTGCACGGCGTTCGTCGGGCTTCGCTCGTGCAGCCGGTGCTGCTCCGCCGGCGAGATGACATCGTAGGGCGGGCACACGAGATCTCTCATGTGCTCGGTGTCGGCGTAGCGGATTCCGCGGAAGGGCTTCAGCTCAGGCATCGAGCCCGCATGATATTCGCTGGCGGGGCGGGCTCGGCCGGACCGCAGAAACGAAACGGGGCGGGCTTGGCCGGACCGCAGAACAAACGCGGGGCGTTAGACGTTGGCGGGCTGCGGGGGCAGGGAAGCGAGCGCCGCCTGCAGGTCCTCCTCGCTCAGCGTCAGATCGTCGAGCTTGCCGGCCAAGAACGCCTCGTAGGCACTCATGTCGAAGTGACCGTGGCCGCAGAGGTTGAACAACACGACTCGCTCCTCGTCGGCCTCGCGCGCCGCCAGGGCCTCGTCGATCGCTCCCTTGAGTGCATGAGCGGGCTCGGGTCCCGGGAGCCAGCCCTCGGAACG
>JBOGWV010000248.1:0-5023 GCA_050693975.1 Actinomycetota bacterium | reverse complement strand
GGGCGGCGACGGAGAACACCGGCATCGACATGTTCGATCCGGTCGACCTCAACCGCTTCGCCACGCTGTTGGATCACGAGGGCTTCCAGCTGCACTTCCACGCGATCGGAGACCGGGCGGTTCGGCTTGGGCTGGACGCGTGCGCAGCAGCCCTCTCGGCCAACGGTGCACGAGACTCGCGTCATCACATCGCGCATGTCCAACTCGTCCATCCCGACGACATCACGCGCTTCGCCGACCTCGGAGTCGTAGTCAACGCCCAGCCCTACTGGGCTCAGAACGACTCCGCCATGGAGAAGCTCACGCTCGCGTTCCAGACCCCCGAACGACGCCGCTGGTTGTATCCGTTCGGCGACTTGCTCCGCTCGGGTGCCCGGCTCGCCCTCGGAAGTGACTGGCCGGTGACAACTCCCGACCCCTTGCACGAGATCGAGGTGGCGGTACGTCGCACCCCCGTCGAGGATCCGGATGCCGAGGTGCTGCTCCCCGACCAGCGACTCGAGCTTGTCGATGCGCTGGACGCCTTCACCGCCGGCTCCGCCTTCGTCAACCGCGACGACGAGGGAGGTGCCATCGCGGAAGGGCTCCGCGCAGACCTGGTCGTGGTGGACAAGGACCTGTTCGAGCTCGAGGGGCGAACGAGCGAGTCCCGCGTTCTGTTCACGATGGCGGGCGGGAAGGTCGTGCACGACGAGGGATTGCTCTAGGTGGCAGTACTACAGCCCGATCAGCCGGTTGAGGAAGTCGACGCGCCCGTCGACGGGTTTGCCCTTGCGGCGTTCCGCGCGGTCAGCGCTCTCGTACATGCGAGTGGCGAGGTTGATACCGATCCAGCGCAACGGCTCGGGCTCCCAGCGTCGAGAGCGATGGTTGACCCAGGGCAGCCTTACGAGATCGGTGTCCCTCTCCAGAAGCAAATCGGCGAGCGTTCGCCCGGCAAGGTTCGTCGTGGACACGCCGTCGCCCACATAGCCTCCCGCCCAGGCGAGGCCGGTGGCGCGGTCGAAGCCAACCGAGCTGTACCAGTCGCGCGGAACGCCGAGCGGTCCACCCCACTCGTGACTGATCGCGTAAGTACGCGTCGCGGGCCACAACTTGTGCATCACGCCCCGAAGGTCCGCGAACACCTCGGGGCGCCGTTCGAAGTCGGGCTGCACTCGCGACCCGAAGTGGTAGGGCGCACCGCGGCCACCGAGCGCGATGCGATCGTCGGCCGTGCGCTGCGCGTAGATCAGCAGGTGGCGGCCATCGCTCAACGTCACTCGCCGGCGCCACCCGATCTCCCCCCACACACTCTCCGGCAACGGCTCGGTGGCGATCATCAGCGAGTAGAGCGGCACGAGCTTCCGTCGCATTCCATCGAGTGCGGGCGTGTAGCCCTCGGTGGCGCGGACCACCAGCGATGCCCTGACGACTCCGCGCTCGGTCTCCACGCGGCCGGAGGCGATTGCGGTGGCGGCCGTCCCCTCATAAATCGTTACGCCCCGGCGTTCGACGACCTCGGCGAGGCCGCGAGCGAGGCGGGCGGGGTGAAGGGCCGCGCAATGGGGCGTGAAGGCGGCGCCGTGACACTCGGACACGCGCACGTACTCGGCCGCCTCGCGTGGCTCGAGCCACCGGATGTCGTCCTCGCCGAAGCCCCAGGCTCGCTCGTCGGCAATCTCGTCCTTGATGCGCGCGAGCTGGGCGGGGGCCGTTACGAGGGTGAGTGTCCCCGCTTTTTCGAAGTCTGCATCGATTCCCTCTTCGACGGTGACGCGCCCGACCTCGTCGACGGTCTCGAACATCGCCCTCTGCATGGCGACCACACCATCACGTCCCGCCCCGCGCTCGATCTTCCGGTGGCTCGCGGCGAACAACGCCGAGCACCATCCACCGTTGCGGCCCGAAGCACCGAACCCGGCGATCTCCCTTTCGACAATCGCTATCCGAAGGTCGGGTTGCGCTCGGGTGAGGTAGTAGGCCGTCCACAAGCCCGTGTAACCGGCCCCCACAATCGCGACATCGACGTCGATATCACCCGGCATCGAAGGGCGAGCCACGATCTCACCGGGCACCGTATCCATCCACATGCTGACGCGCCGTGTTTGTTCTGCGGTCCGGCCGAGCCCACCCCGTGCGTCGAACGGTTGGCTCCTCTCCCCTTCACTCACCGCTCGATTGGTGTCCACGGCCGCAGAGTACATTTGAAACGTCCATCAGAGGAGGATGCATGACGGCACCGAAAGCCACCTACGAAACCACCAAGCACATCCTCGAACAAGAAGTCGCGCGCTACGAGTCCCGCACTCCCAAGTCCGCCACCATGTACCAGCGAGCCGAGGCCCTGATGCCTTTCGGCGTGGCGTCGTCGTTTCAGGTCGGCGACCCCTATCCGATCTACATGGCATCTGGAAACGGGAGCCACGTCACCGACATCGATGGGAACACCTACGTCGACTATCACAATGGCTTCGGTGCGATGGCGGTGGGTCACGCCCATCCCAAGGTGCGAGAGGCTATCGAGCGCGCGGCCAAGACCGGCACACATTTCGCCGCCACCACCGAGGACGACCTTCTGCTCGCCGAAGAGCTCAATCGCCGCTTCGGGATGGAGAAGGTGCGCTTCGTGAACTCCGGCAGCGAGGCCACGATGGATGCAGTGCGACTGGCTCGTGCCGCAAGCGGAAAAGACGTGCTGCTGAAGATCGAGGGCAGCTACCACGGGCACCACGACGCGGTCATGTATTCGGTCGTTCCCACGATGGATTCGGGCAGCACCGAGGAGCGCGCTTGGTCCGAACCCTTCTCGCGCGGCATTCCACGCGGCACCGAGCAGCACACGATGATCGTTCCCTTCAACGACGTCGAGGCGCTCGAGAAGACACTTGCCGAACATGGCGACGTGATCGGAGCCATGATCATGGAGCCGGTAATGATGAATCTGGGCATCATCGTGCCGCAGCCCGGCTATCTCGCCAAGGTCCGCGAGTTGTGCACCAAACACAACGTGGTGATGATCTTCGACGAGGTGAAGACCGGTGTCACCATCGCCTCGGGCGGAGCCACCGAGTATTTCGGCGTCCAACCGGATCTGGTGTGCCTGGCAAAATCAATTGGCGGGGGCACTCCCATCGGCGCCTTCGGGGGCCGCGCCGACATCATGGATGAGATCGAGCACGGCGTTGCCGCGCTGGGGACGTTCAACGGAAACCCCCTGTCGGTTGCCGCGTCGCTCGCCGCGCTGACCGAGGTGCTGACGCCCGACGCATACGAGCACCTAGCCAAGATGGGAACGCGTCTCGCCCAGGGCTGTCAGGCGGCTCTCGACAAGGCCGGCGTCGGGGCACACACGACCGATCTCGGGTGCAAGGGATCGATCACCTTCAGCGAACACAAGCTGGTGCACTACCGGGACTTTCAGACGATCGATGATTCTCTGTTCGATGCCTCTTGGTACTGGCTAATCAACCGCGGCATCTTCCAAACTCCGGGCAAGGAAGAGCAGTGGACCATCTCGGTTCAACACACCGAAGACGACATCGATCTGTTCGTGAATGTCTTCGACGACTACTGCCAATCCGTCACGTCCGCATAGACAGAGGGGGATCAGCGCCGCATGGCCAGGAAGCTCAAGAACTTCGTCGACGGTGAGTATCGAGACGCCGCCGACTCACAGACGTTAGACCTGATCAACCCGGCCACCGGCGAGGTCTTCGCCACCGCACCCGTGTCCGGCAACGCCGACGTCGACGCGGCCTGTCAGGCTGCGGCGCGGGCCTTTCCGGGATGGCGTGACGCGACCCCCGGTGAGCGCAGCCTCGCTCTAATCCGCATCGCGGACGCCATCGAGGCCAACGCCGAGGAGTTGGTACGCCTCGAGGTCGAGAACACCGGCAAGCCCACCGAGTTGACCACCAGCGAAGAGATCCCACCGATGGTCGACCAGATCCGCTTCTTCGCTGGAGCGGCGCGCGTCCTCGAAGGCCGGTCCGCCGGTGAGTACATGGCCGGGTATACCTCCTACGTCCGGCGCGAGCCGGTCGGAGTCTGTGCCCAGGTGACGCCGTGGAACTACCCGATGATGATGGCGGTGTGGAAGTTTGCTCCCGCGCTCGCGGCGGGAAACACCGTGGTGCTCAAGCCGTCGGACACCACACCGGTCACCACCATAAAGATGGCCGAGATCATGGCCGAGTTCCTGCCACCGGGTGTGTTCAACGTCATCTGCGGCGACCGCGGCACCGGAGCCGCGCTGGTCTCGCACGAGGTCCCGGACATGGCTTCGATAACCGGCAGCGTGCGCGCCGGAAAAGAGGTTGCGATCGCGGCCGCCGGCGACCTCAAGCGCGTGCATCTCGAGCTCGGAGGCAAGGCTCCCGTAATCGTGTTCGACGACGCCGATCTCACCGCCGCCTCCACCGCGATCGCCGAGGCCGGCTACTTCAACGCCGGCCAGGATTGCACCGCGGCCACGCGCGTCCTTGCGGGACCCGGCGTGCACGACGACTTCGTCAGCGAGATCACCGCACGAGCCAAGGAGATGAAGACCGGCGACCCGAACGATCCCGACACCTTCTTCGGCCCACTCAACAACTCGAGCCAGCTCGAGCGCGTCGAGGGCTTCCTCGGACGCTCCCCCAGCAATGCCGAGGTAACGACCGGCGGGCACAAAATCGACGGCCCCGGCTTCTTCATGGAGCCGACCGTCGTCTCCGGTCTGCAGCAGACGGACGAAATGGTCCAGAACGAGATCTTCGGGCCGGTCATCACCGTCCAGCAGTTCGACGACGAGGACAAGGCGGTCGCCTGGGCGAACGACGTCGAGTACGGGCTCGCATCCAGCGTCTGGACCAAGGATCACGGCCGAGCCATGCGTGTGTCGAGGGCCCTCGACTTCGGCTGCGTGTGGATCAACTGCCACATCCCGCTGGTTGCCGAGATGCCACACGGAGGCTTCAAGCACTCGGGCCACGGCAAGGACCTCTCCATGTACGGGTTCGAGGACTACACCCGCATCAAGCACGTCATGAGCAACATTGAG
>JBOGWV010000247.1:0-3917 GCA_050693975.1 Actinomycetota bacterium | reverse complement strand
CATCTCCACTCGCAGTTTTGCCTGGGCGGTCGCGTTCTTGACGGCGGTCATCGTCCCGCCTGGGGGTGGGATGGCATGGGCGCACGTTACCCGCGTCACCGGGGCCGCTAACGAGCGGGACCGGAGGGAAGTGGGGTGGAAGATAATTCCTGTGCGCTTGTGTAGCCGGTTGTCGCATTCTTCCAGTTCAGGGGCGTACCAAAGGCGCCGAAGGAAGAGGAGTGAATGAACAAGTTCAGGCACCAGCCATCTTCGCCCATCGCTCCTATAGAAGGCTCCAGACGGTAGATCTGACGAGCTTGTGGGTGACTATTGGCCTCATCGCGGTGGCGGAGACCGTACTCGTTGCGAACCTGAGCGAGGTGTCCGACCTCTTCGTGCGCCTGACGTTGCTGCTGGTACCGGACATGGGAGGCTCGCTGCCGGTCAATCAGGGGTCGTACCTACTGGGCGACATCTCGTGGCTCGACTTTCATCTCGAACCCATGACCTACCAGGCGGCGTGGCTCTGGTTCGCGGTCTCGCTCGTGGCGGCGCGGGTGCTGTTCGTCACCGGCAAGATCAGTCCTCCGCTCCGGCTCATGGGGTCCTTCATCTGTGCGGCCATCTCCCTCTCGGCGCTCTACATGCTGTTCTTCGGGCATCTTGGCTTCGAGGGCGAGGCCTTTTCGATCCTCTATGTCCGCACGAGCGTAATAGTGCGGTTGCTGAGCCCCATCATGGTGGGGCTGCTCGGACTGACGATGCCGTTCAGGTCATTGGAGCGTCTGGGATTGGTCGTGCTGTGCTGGACCAGCATCTTCGCGTTGTCCGCGGTTCGCTACGCACTCTTCGTTTGGGCATTGACGCAGTTCGGGTCGGTGTTGATGCCCAGCCTCTATTTGTTCCTGGGACCTGTTCTGGACTTCGTCTATCTCATGAGCATCTTCTCGCTGTTCCTCGTCCCGCTTGGGCGGCGACTAGACCGAGGAGAGAGGAACTCGTGGGCATGGCTGTAATCACCTTCGCCTGGCTCGGCCTCGTGGTCGCCGTAATGCTCGCCTATGCCATCCGGCACTGGACCATGACCCTCGTTCGCCTGTTTGGGCGGCAACGTTCCTACTACCAGGACCTACTCGACGGCGAGCTTCCGCCGATAACCGTGCTGGTGCCGATGCACAACGAGGAGCTCGTTGCCCGGCGGATCCTCGACGCGCTCCTGGCCAACCAGTATCCAAACGACCGCCTCGAGATCATCCCCATCGACGACCATTCGACGGATGAGACCCCAGAGATATTGAGCGCCTATGCCCGTCTTCACCCCATCGTGAAACCGTTGCACCGGCGCTCGGGTCTGCGCGGGAAGCCGGCCGCCCTCAATGACGCTATGGCCGCGTCGAGACACGAAATCGTTCTGGTGTTCGATGCTGACTACGAGCCCCCGCGCGACACTTTGCGGGAGCTCGCGATGGCCTTCTGCGATCCCGAGGTCGGCGCAGTGATGGGCCGCGTCATACCCAAGAACACCAAGAGCGGAGTGCTGCCGCGGCTGCAAGACCTCGAACGGTCCGGTGGATACCAAGTCGACCAGCAGGCCCGCTTCAACCTTGGGCTCATTCCCCAGTACGGCGGAACGGTCGGAGGCTTTCGCCGTACTGCCGCACTGTCGTGGGGGGGCTTCGCTCCTCATCTCATGGCCGAAGACACCGATATGACCTTCCGCCTCTACACCCGCGGATGGAGAGTTGCCTACGCGAACCGGGTGGAGTGCTACGAGGAGGTGCCCGAGACCTGGGACTCGCGCTTCAGGCAACTGCGCCGCTGGGCTCGAGGCCACACTCAGGCACTCGTGTATCACTTCGGACCTGTGCTCCGATCGCGGCACCTGCGCTTCTACGAGAAACTCGATGCCCTGTTGCTGCTGGGTGTCTACATGGTGCCCCTGTTGATCCTCAGCGCGGTCGGAGCAAACCTGCTGCTGTTCCTCTCAGGTGAGGTGTTGATCGGCCCGAGCGTCGCGTTGAGCTTCTTCGTCGTGCTCTACGGTGCGTTCGGCAACTTCGCTCCGTTCTTCCAGATTGGAGCAGCCGGACTCATCGATGGGATGCGCGAACGTCTGCGGCTGCTTCCCTTCCTCTTCCTGCTCTTCATGTACAACAGCGTTGCCGTGACGGCGGGAGTGGGAGACGCGGTCGTTGACATCACGCGCAAGCGCATCCCGGAGTGGGACAAAACTCAGAGGTTCAAGGCCTGATGACCGAGACCCTCATACTCGGCGGGGCATTCCTCGGTCTGCTGCTCCTGCCCTTCTTGCCGGGCGTAATCGAACTGAAAAGGCCGCGCGACGATGAGCCGCTTCCGGTTGTCCACGACAACGCGAAGGATCCACGCTTCTTCGCCACGGCGTTCAAGCGGATGCTCGTTCCCCTTCTGGACCAGACCAACGAACTTCCTGCCGTAGTGGAAATTCAGCTTCGTCGCCGCGAACGACTGGAGATTCACGATGAGCTGCTGGTGCCGTCGAAAGAGCGCAGGCGCGGCATCATGGCGGCCAAGTCCAACGCCGTGATCGAACAGGCTGCGGAGCTGGACGAGGTCTACGCGGCGAAAAACGTGAGGATCGAGAGTGGGAGTCGCGTCCGGGCACTGGCGTGCGAGGGCAAGCTGTTGGTGGAGCAGGGTTGCAAAATCGGTCGCTGGATCGACGCCGAGAAGGCCGCAACCATCGGCAGGAATTGCGACCTGGGGGTCTCGGCCAGCTCGGGTGGGCGCCTGCGGCTCGATGTGGGATGCACCTTTCAAAGACTATGGGGTCTGCCCATAACGACCTCTCCCGCCGTCATCGAGCACGATGCGGTCAGGCCTCTCGCTCAAGCGGCCGATGCCGGTCTCCAGGACTCGGTGGTGTGGGGCAGGGGGTGGCTCAGTATCCCGAGCGGGATGACCGTTAGTCGCGACATCGTCGTCTACGGAGACCTCGAGGTCGGCGCGGGGTGTGTCATCCGCGGGAGCATCAAAGCCCACGGCAAAGTGAACCTGGGCGAGGGAGCGCGGGTCGAGGGAAACCTGATCTCCCGTAAGGCGGTGACCGTCGGGGGCAGAGCGCGGGTGCACGGCAACCTGTTCGCAGAGGGCGACGTGACGGTGTCAACCGGCGCGACGATCGGCCGGCCGGGGCGGTTCAAGGGCCTCTACACATCGACGACCGTTTCACTCCAGCCTGGAGTCACCGTTTACGGATGGGTCGTGGCCGAGCGGGGCGGAAAGGTGCAGTGAAGGTCCTGCGACGCGTGCGGGGCTCGACTCTATTGATGGCCGCGCTGTTCATCCTTTCGCTGGTTCGTGTGGCGGATCTCTACGGTGGATCGCTGGAGCGCGACCTGCGTGTCGGTCTGGTATTCGACCCCAGCACGCTGGCCGATGAATCCTTCATCAGGGACGCGTACGATTCGGTCTTAGAGGAAGAGGGGATCGCCCGCAGCTGGATCTCGACACGCGATCTTCTGTTGCTCGACGGAGGCGAACTCGCGCGTCGCTTCGAAACCTTGATCTTTCCGGATGGTCTCGTCCAGCAAATGCCGGCCGCGACGCTGGACCGCGGACGCGAGTTCATGCGCGAGGGCGGGAACGTAGTCGTCGTGCTGGACGCGGGGATCAAGGACACCGAGGGCGACTATCGCAGCGGCGGAGTCATGGCGCCCCTGGTCGGGGTGCAGTACCAGCGGTACAGAAGCGAGCGGGACGACGCCTATGTCGAGGGGAACCTGGACTTCTCGACTCCGGCGCTCACGAGCGCGTGGCAGATACCACCGGGAAAGCTTCACGAGGGACACGTGGTCGGCGGCTACTCGTACGGCCGGCTCAGGTATCCCATGGCGTCGGCTGAGGTAACCCATGACGACGTCGAGCTGTTCGCCTCCTTCGATGGCATCCCGGTG
>JBOGWV010000246.1:0-4651 GCA_050693975.1 Actinomycetota bacterium | reverse complement strand
GCTCACATGGGTTGCACGGTCGACTGGAACGACGGGGACAAGACGTGGGACTGTCCCTGTCACGGCTCGCGCTACCGATTCGACGGCGCGGTCGTGCACGGCCCCGCGACGCGAGGGCTCGATCCTCACTCGCCGGAGCCCCGCCGGAACTGAGGACAGATGGCTTGATCGGCGCGACGGGTCAACCAGTGCCGTTCATGTCAGCGAGCATCGTGGCGATGCGCCCGAGCTCGATCCGTTGATCGGCGTCGACGTGGTTGGCGAACTGGAAGACTTCCGGTTCCTCGCCCGCTCCGGCATCGAAGAGTTCGGAGACCATCTGCAGTGCCCCCTCGTGGTGGCGCTGCATGAAGGTGAGGAACAAGCGATCGAACTCGTCGCCGGAGGCGCCTCGTAGCTCGGCGAGCTCGGCGCCGGTGAGCATGCCCGGCAGACCTTCGTGTGCGTGGTGAGGCTGCGCGGCCGCGATGTCCGGCACCTCCTCGTCGCGTGCCGTGAGCCACGATGTCATGACCGCGATCTCATCGCGTTGGGAGATCTCCATCCGCTCGGCGAACAGCGAGAGGTCATTGAGGGCGGAGCGCTTCGGAACAAGACCGGTCATCTCGAGCGCCTGCTCGTGGTGGACGATCATGCCCTGCATGAACGCGACGTCAAGCTGCGTGTACGCCGGCGGCTGGACGTCGAGCTCTTCGACCTCTTCGGCAGTGAGCTCCTTGCCGGGTTCCCCCGGCGCGCCCGGCTGGATCACGCGGGGAGCGTCTGCGTCCCCGGTGTCGACCGAGTTTGTGCAGGCGCTAACAAGGACCGCGACCATTGCCGGGAGCAACAGGCAGATGCTTGATTTACGCGTCATCGTCTGACGGCTCTCCCGGGGAACGAGCGTGCGGTCGCGGTCAGAGCGGGAAAGCTCTGACTATGCGCGGATGGTAGCGGAATCCAACCATTTGTCACCAAGGCAATCAGGATATAGATTTTCGCAGGCACGGCGGTTGGGCGTCGGCCAGCCTTCGCTCGGATCGCCCCAAGACTCGCGGGTGGGGTCATCTGCAAGCACCTGCACGGATGGAAGGGTAGGTCGAATCATGGCTTGGCTCTCTTCACTCAGGCGTGCTCCAGACGTAAGACGGCGTCTGTTCGCGCTCACCACCGCACTTCTGCTCGTCGTCGGGCTGCTCGTCGTCGGGCTGCCCGCCGTGGCCAGCGCCGATTTCCCCGATCCGGATGACCCACGCGTGGGTCTCGGGGCCGGCTTCGAAGACGCCGAGACGGCAGCCCTCGCCATGGAGGGCGTCGGCTTCTTCGACAAACAGGACAGTCCGTTCTGGGACCCGGGTAGCATCTCGCCGAACGTCGGTGCGGCCATCGCCACGGCAAACTCCGACCTCGTCTTCACCGGGAACCACGTCATCCAGGGCAACTGGCGCGGCTTCCAGGTCTATGACGTCTCCGACCCGTCGGACCCGAGCCTCGTGGTCGCGGTCCTTTGCCCCGGAGGGCAGGGCGACGTCACGGTTCACGGTGACCTCCTGTTCACGTCCGTGGAGGAATCCTCAGGCCGCACCGACTGCGGGACCCAAGGCGCAGGCCCGTCCAACGTGCCCAACCCCGACCGCATGCGCGGCATCCGCATCTGGGACATCAGCGACATCGCGAATCCGCAACAGGTCGGCCTCGTCCAGACCTGCCGTGGTTCGCACACCCACCGACTGGTCGAGGATCTCGACGACCCGAGCGTGGTCTACATCTACAACAGCGGCACCTCGTCGTTCCGGCACCCTGATGAGGCGGGACTGAACTGCACCGACCACGCCCTCACGACCGACCCCGTTCCGGCCGAGACCGACACCGAGCGCTGGCAGATCGAGGTCATCCGTGTTCCCCTGAACGACCCGGGAGCGGCGGAGATCGTGAACGAGGTCCGACTCTTCGCCGGCGAAGACGGCCGGCTGAACGGGCTGCAGAACATGCAGTCCGGGACACCGCACCCGTGCGCGTCCACTGCGGAAGGCTGCGGGCCGGTCACGCCGACGACGTACTCTCCGCTGCCGAACACCAACACCTGCCACGACATCACCGTGTACCCGGAGGTCGACCTGGCTGCCGGCGCCTGTCAAGGCAATGGCCTGCTCATGGACATCTCGGACCCGGCGAACCCGGTCCGCATCGACGCGGTCGCCGATCCGAACTTCTCCTACTGGCACTCGGCGAACTTCAACAACGATGGCACGTCCGTGATGTTCACCGACGAGTGGGGCGGCGGCACCGGCGCCCGCTGCCGGGCGACGGACAGGCTCGAGTGGGGCGCGAACGCCCTGTTCAACATCGTCGACACGCCGCAGGGCAAGCGGTTGGAGTTCGCGAGTTACTACAAGATGCCGGCGGTGCAGACGGTTCACGAGAACTGTGTGGCTCACCAGGCGAACATTCTCCCTGTGCCCGGTCGCGACATCATCGTGCAGGCCTGGTACCAGGGCGGTATCTCGATGTTCGACTGGACAGACCCGGCGAACCCGTTCGAGATCGGCTTTTTCGACCGCGGCCCGATCGCCACGCCCAGCGACCCGACCACCGGCAACCCGCAGATCGTGCTCGGTGGATTCTGGTCGGGCTACTGGTACAACGGCAACGTCTACGGCGCGGAGATCGCGCGCGGACTGGACGTGTTGGGGCTCACGCCGACCGACCAACTGAGCCAAAACGAGATCGAAGCCGCTGAGACCGTGCACCTCGACGAGCACAACGCGATGTCGATACGGCGCATCACCTGGGACCCGAGCTTCCCCGTGGTGCGAGCGCACAGGGATCAGCTGGTGCGAGCCGACGGGCTCACGGACGACGAGCGGAGCCGCGTCGACGCTGCGATCGATCGTGCGGAGCGGTTCCAGTCCGGCCCGCAGAAGAGGGCGGCGATCGCCAACCTGGAGGCGACCGCCAACTCACTGCGGAGGCCGGATCAGCAGGCGCTCGCCGACGCGATGCGCGCGCTGGCCGAAGCGCTGCGCTGACATCGGCATCTGGCGGTCCCGCGGCACCCCCTCCGGGTGTCGCGGGGACGCGCTGGAGGCCGTCACGTCAGGCTTCCTCGTCCATTCCCTCCCAGGGGTCGTAGTCGACCTCCAGCACCTCTTGGGCCGGGCGGTCGGCCTCCGGCACGTTCCTCAAATTGAGCCGTATGCGGGTCCACGTCTTACTGGGACCGCGCATCGAGTCGACCATCACGTCGGCGGGCTGGAGGTGTGGCCAGACATCCGCATGGCGTTCCTTCCAACGTTCCAGCCCCGCGCGTGCCTCGGCCTCGGTCGCGGCGCGCGCGATCTCGATCAGCGGCGCAGTCGTCCTGCGCCGGCCGGTCGGCCCGCTGCGCTTGCCCGGCGCCGGCGGCGGCACGGTTCCCTCGCGCCCCGACTTGCGCTTGGAAGGCTGTACGCGCGGCGCCTCACCCTCCTGCTTGGTGAAGTGGGGGGGCCACGGCGCGTCCGGTAGCCCGCGCGACTCGTCGGCCTCGGCTAGCTCGACCAGTCCTTCGATCGAGCCCACCGCCTCGTCCATTCCCTCCAATGGGTCGCCGATGCGAGCCATACGGTCCGGCACCGTGACGATCGTGAACGCGTCGGGCTCGCAGTCGGGGACCTCATCCCAATTCAGCGGTGTTGAAACGCGCGCGTCGGGAAGTGGACGCACGGAATAGGCCGACGCGATCGTGCGGTCCTTCGCGTTCTGGTTGTAGTCGATGAAGACTCCGTGGCGCTCCTCCTTCCACCACTTGCTGGTGGCGAGTTCGGGCACACGGCGCTCGACCTCGCGCGCCAGCGCTACCGCGGCGCGGCGCACGTCGCTGAAGCCCCAGCGAGGCTCGATGCGGCAGTAGATGTGGATGCCTCGTGAGCCCGAGGTCTTCGGCCACCCCCTGAGCCCGAAATCCTCGAGCGTGCTCTTGGTCGCCATCGCCACGTCGCGCACCTGCGACCACTCGATGCCCGGCACCGGGTCGAGGTCGACCCGGAGCTCGTCGGGATGGTCGAGGTCGTCGCCGCGCACGGGGTGCGGGTTGAGGTCGATGCAGCCGAGGTTCACGACCCACACGAGCTGCGCCGCGTCGTTGACCACGATCTCCTCGGCGGTCCGGCCCGAGGGGAAACTGAGCACAACGGTGTCGATCCACTCGGGCCGTTTCTTGGGAGCTCGCTTCTGGAAGAAGAACTCACCCTCGGCCCCATTGACGTAGCGCTTGAGCGCCATCGGCCGACCTCCGGCGCCGCGCAGCGCGCCTTCCGCGACCGCGAGGTAGTAGCGGACGAGGTCGAGCTTGGAATAGCCGGAGCGCGGGAAGTAGACCTTCTCGGGATTTGAGATCGAGACCTCCCGCCCCGCGACCTCGACGATCTCCTTCGGCGTGGCCATGACCCCCAACGATAGGGGACTGTCGGGCGAGTCGTGCTCTCGGTGCTCAGCCTTGCCTTCGTCGGTCAATCAGATTGCCGACCAGCACCGCTACCACCGTTACGAGGTAGAGCTGTCCCGTGAGGGCTTCAAGGGCCGACGTCATTCGCCCGACGTCCCCGCGGGCAGTCAGGTCACCGAAGCCCACGGTGGTCAACGTCGAGTAGCTGAAGTAGAGAAAATCGGGAAGCGCACCGTCAGGGCCCGC
>JBOGWV010000245.1:0-24368 GCA_050693975.1 Actinomycetota bacterium | reverse complement strand
GGAAGTTCGTCGGCAGCGTCAACCATCCCGGCGTCGAAACCGGAAACACCAACGAGTTCGTGCCCTCGGACCAGGGTGTCGCGGTCTCACACGAGGCGGATCCGGTCTTCGGGGGCGACTTCATGCTCGTCACCGACGAGCGCGGCGGCGGCGTGATCCCCGGCGGTGCCACCTGCACCACGGGTATCGACAACCCGTTCGGCAACGGGGGGATGCACGTCTTCGACATCAGCGACCCCGACAACCCCAAGTACGCACTCACCCCCGACGGCGAGAAGGCGGTCTTCATCAGCGACAACGTCACGACGGCCCCGACCTTCTGCAACATCCACGTCATCGAGAAGATCCCCGGCGAGCAGCGTGTCGTCATGGCCTGGTACAGCCAGGGCATCAAGGTCGTCGACTATTTCGTAGACGGCAACGGTCGGTGGAGCTTCGATGAGGTCGCCTCGTACCAACTCCCCGGAGCCGACACCTGGACGGCAGAGGACTTCAAGATCGTGAACAACGACGACGGCACTCGCACCTACTACTTCATGGCCTCGGACATCACCCGAGGTATCGACATCGTGTCGTGGACTGGACCGACTAACCGCGGTGGCGAGCGCGCGCCGGAGCGCACCTCCGACAGCGGCAACGCCAGACTCCTACTGGTGGGGGCCACGCTGCTTCCGGTCGCGGCGCTGTTCGGGCGTCGCCGTCGCAAGCGGCTAAAGCAGGGCTAGCCCAGGTGCAGGACTAAGACGAGGTCGCGGTAGCGATGGCGGCGCGCAGCTTGCGGGCCTCCCTCGGCTCCATCGCTCCCGAAAGAGTGATGACGTGCCGCTTGCCCTGCGCGTCTCGAACGTGAACTTCCGTGAAGTGTGGAGAGCGCCGGGGGCCGGAGCCGCTCTCGAATCCAACGGCATCGCCCCCGTCCTTTTGAGTGAGGCGCGGCTTGCCGCGCCGATCCTTGATGTCGAACGACTGCGCGTTTCGTAGAGGGATCTCCCGAACCTTACCCATCACGTTGCGGAATCTGATGAGTCCAACGTCGAGCACCTCGATGCAAATGCGCTTCTGGAGACGATCGACCGAGCGCGATATCAGGTAGATGAGCCCGGCCAGCGCGAGCGAGATCAGGATCGTCAACGTGACGACGCCCGGCGAGCGCCCGCTCAGGAGATCGAAGAACGCGCCGATCACGCCGATGAGCGGCACGACTGCGAAGGCCCATCCCATCGTCCTCGTGAAGCTGGGCTCGGGCCGGTAGCTGAACAGCACCCCGGGAGTGGCCTCAGGCGATGTGTCCGTTCCCATCGGGCCATTGTCGCCCCTTCGCCCACCCGACTCGTCGACCCGTCGAGACGCTCGACGACCCGACTCAGTGCGGTTGATGGGCATCTCGGCTCCAACCTGGGAGGTGTCACAGGCCATCTCTAGGGTGACGGGATGGCTAACAAACCGCGCCGCGCCGACGTCCACTACTGCACCGCCTGCGGGTTCGACTCGCCCCGGTGGTTCGGGCGCTGCCCCGACTGTGGCGAGTGGAACAGCGCGGCCGAGAGCGCGGCCGCAGGCGCCATCTCCGGCGGGGACGAGGTCTCGTCTCTGGCCGACTCCCCGCGCGACGTCGAGCGGTTCTCCACCGGCATCGCCGAGGTCGACCGGGTGCTCGGCGGAGGTCTGGTCGGGGCTGGAGTCGTCCTGCTCGCGGGCGAACCCGGCATCGGCAAGTCCACTCTCGTGCTCCAGTTGATCGACGGCCTCCTGGCGTCGGACCGCTCTGCCCTGTTGGTAACCGGCGAGGAGTCGGTGGGCCAGGTCGCGCTGCGCGGGACCCGGCTCGGCGTCGCCCGCGAGCGCTTTCGTGTGGCCTCCTCGTCGTCGTTGAACGACCTATTGCGGATCGCCAAAGGCGAAGGCCCGGCGGTTGTCGTCGTCGACTCGATCCAGACACTCGAGAACCCGGCCCTCGAGCAGTCGCCTGGCTCGGTCGTGCAGGTGCGCGAGTGTGCGGCGCAGCTCGTGAGGCATGCCAAGACCACGGGCACGGCGGTGATCATCGTCGGTCATGTCACCAAGGAGGGCACGGTGGCGGGACCGAAGACGCTCGAGCACATCGTCGACGCCGTCCTCACTCTCGAGGGCGAGCGAACTGGAACCGTGCGTCTGTTGCGAGCCACCAAGAACCGCTTCGGGTCGTGTGAGGAGACGGGCGTGTTCACAATGGGCGAGCGGGGGCTCGAGCCGGTCGAGGACCCCTCGGCGATGCTGCTGGCCGACCGCCGGGCGGGAGTGCCCGGGTCGGTGGTGTTCTGCGGGCTCGAGGGCACCCGGCCGGTGCTGGTCGAACTGCAGTCGCTGGTGGCACCGGGGATCCCCCATCAGGCGCGACGAGTGCCCATCGGCATCGACGCCAAGCGACTCGCGCTGCTGATCGGGGTGTTGCACAGCAGAGCGGACGTCAAGCTCACGGACTTCGACGTGTTTGTTGCGGCTGCCGGTGGACTCGTCGTGCGCGAGCCCGCGGCCGACCTCGCGCTGTGCCTGGCGGTTCAGTCCGCCTTCGGCAACGTCTCGATACCAGACGACGTCGTGGCCATCGGTGAGGTGGGTCTTGGTGGCGAGATCCGCAGAGTGCCCGGGCTCAAGCGTCGACTCGCCGAGGCCGCGAGGCTCGGCTTCAGGCGCGCACTGGTGCCGGACGGAACGCGCGTGAAGATTTCCGGACTCGAGATCGTCGAGGTGGACGACGTACGGTCCGCGCTCTCGCTGGTGCGCGCTGCCGAGCAAAGGGCTCTAACGGCTCTGTGATGGCCTTTTCGGGGGCCTACGGGGGTGGGTCATGGTACCCTTGTGAATCTCAGAAGCCTCGGCTTCGAGGCCATGAACAGTCCTCAAAACCCTTGGATGCCCGTCCGGGGGCACTTTTTTGAGCAATGGCCTCCGGCCAAGGGCGGAATCGGGATTCATATGGCCTCCGGCCACGGTCGGAATTGGATTCATTTGCAGGAGGGATCATCCGCGTGGGTTTTTCAGTCGGCGACAAAGTCGTGTATCCGCACCACGGTGCAGCCATCATCGAGAAGCGCGAGAAGCGCGAGCTGATGGGCGAGATGCGTGACTACTTCATCCTAAAGCTCGCCTACGGCGAACTCACTCTGATGGTTCCCATCGACTCGACCGACGAGGTCGGGCTGCGGGCGATCACCCCCGCCAAGGAAATGCCCAAGGTCTTCAAGGTCCTGAAGAAGAACGAGCCCACCACCAACACGACCAACTGGTCCCGCCGTTTCAAGGCGAACGTCGAGAAGCTCAAGTCCGGCGACATCTACCAGGTGGCCGACGTCGTGCGAAGCCTGCACCAGCGAGATCAGGAGAAGGGGCTTTCGGCCGGCGAGAAGCGAATGCTGACAAAGGCCCGCCAGATCCTGGTGTCCGAGCTCACCTTCTCGAAGAACTGCAACGAGGAAGAGGCCGAGAAGATGCTCGACGAGGTGCTGGGCTAAAAACCTCATGACCATGGGGCGGGCTCGGCCGGACCGCAGATGACCGCGGCGATCGTCGCGGCGGGCGGCCGAGGGGAGCGGGCGCGGGGCGGGCTCGGCCGGACCGCAGGACGAAAGCGCGGTGCCACGCTCAAGCAGTTTCAAGAACTGGGCGGTAGGCCCCTCATCGCCTGGTCCCTCGACGTCATAGTCACCGCCGGGTGTGAACCGATAGTGGTCGTGGTCCCGCCGGAAGCGATTCCCGAGGCCCGCTCCTTGCTCGGTGACGGTGTGGTGATGGTGGCGGGGGGCGCAAGTCGCCAGGAGTCCGTTCGCAATGGGCTCGCGCAGGTGTCGACGGCCAACGTGGTGGTCCACGACGCGGCCCGACCCTTCGTCACCCCCGAGATGATCGAGCGAACGGTGGCCTCCCTCGAGGATGCAGAGGGCGCGATCGTGGCGACTCCGCTGGACGAGACGCTCAAGCGCGTCGACGGGGACCTGGTCGCCGACACGGTCATGCGCGCTCACCTCTGGCGGGTGCAGACCCCCCAGAGCTTTCGCACCCAGGTGCTGAAGGATGCTCACGACAAGGCCGCGGACGAGGGCTTCGAGGTCACCGACGACGCTTCTCTCGTCGAGCGTTACGGCGGGCGCGTGGTCGTGGTTCATGGCACGCGCGCCAACATCAAACTGACCTATCCAGAGGACTTCATGATCGCCGAGGCGATGATCAAGGGTCGCGTCGCGGGGGATCATCTCCACCTTCGCGAGAACTCCTGGTGAGCGTCCGGGTCGGCACCGGCTTCGACGTGCATGCCTTCGACGCGAACCGTCCCTTGATCGTCGGGGGAGTGTTGATCCCCGATGAGCCCGGTCTCGGCGGCCACAGTGACGCCGACGTGCTGACTCACGCCATCACCGATGCGCTTCTGGGCGCTGCGCGCCTGGGCGATCTCGGCGCGCTCTATCCGGATAGCGACGAGTGGAGGAACGCGTCCAGCTTGTCGATTCTCGCCGACGCCGTCATGCGGACCCGCGACGCCGGTTGGCTGGTGGTGAACGTGGACTCGACGATCATCGCGGAGCGACCTCGGATGGCTCCGCACAAGGTCGCCATGGCCGACAACCTGGCTCGTACGCTCGAGGTTGGCGCCGATCAAGTCTCGATCAAGGCGACGACCTCCGACGGGCTCGGCTTCACCGGCAGAAGCGAGGGAATCGCCGCACAGGCGGTCGTGTTGATCGAGTCAGGACAAAAGTAGGCTTAGGACGATGACGATTCGCTTATACGACTCTCAACAACGCAAGGTCGTGGATCTCGAGCCGCGCGACGATGGCCGCGTTTCGATGTACGCGTGTGGGCCCACCGTCTACAACCTCATACACGTAGGCAACGCGCGCACGCTGGTCTGGTACGACATGATCCGTCGTTACCTCACCTATCGCGGCTACGACGTCACCTACGTCATGAACTACACGGATGTGGACGACAAGATCATCCAGCGCGCCAAGGTCGAGGGCATTCCCACCGAGGGCGTGACCAGCAAATACACGCTGGCGTTCGAGGATGACATGAGGGCCCTGGGGATGGAGACCGCCTCACTCGTAGTGCGCGCCACCGACCACATCGACGACATGGTCGCAGCGATCGAGGGCCTCATCGAAAAGGGTGTCGCCTACGAGGTCGACGGCGACGTCTGGTTCGCGGTCGAGAACTTCGACGGGTACGGCAAGCTGTCGCATCGCAGCCTCGACGATATGCGCGCAGGCGAGCGCATCGAGCCCAGTGCGAGCAAGCGTTATCCGCTTGATTTCGCGTTGTGGAAGTCGGCCAAAGAGGGCGAGCCTTCCTGGCCGTCTCCCTGGGGCCCGGGCCGTCCCGGCTGGCACATCGAGTGCTCGGTGATGTCGACCAAGTACCTGGGCATGGGTTTCGATATTCACGGCGGTGGACGTGACCTGATCTTTCCTCATCACGAGAACGAGCTCGCTCAAGCCGAGGGTCTCGAAGATGGTCCCTTCGTGCGTTTTTGGGTACACGCCGGGCTCGTTCAGATGGAGTCCGAGAAGATGTCAAAGTCAATCGGAAACGTCGTGCTGGCGCGCGATGTCGTCGAGCAGTACAGCGGCGAGATCGGTCGCTATTGGATGCTTGCGTCGTCGTTGCGTACGCAAGCCGTTTTTTCTGACGACACGCTCGACGACGCGGAACGAGCGCTCGAGCGGTGGCGTACGTTTCTCGAATCGGCGCGGCACGCTCTTGGCGACGAGGCCCCCGCCGGCGCCGCGACGCACCAACGCCCGCTCGACGGCCCCGAGCCTGAGGGGGCGGGGGCCGAGTTCATCGCTCGTTTCATCGCCGCGATGGACGACGACTTCAACTCCGCCGAAGCGTTCGCCGCGGTGCACGATCTCGTGCGCGAGGCCAACCGGCTCATCGAGGGAGCGCAGCGCGGCGACGAGGCCGAGCGCAAGACCCTTGCCGGCATGCTCGAGGCCTTTCTCGAGTTGACCGGACTGCTCAACTTCCGTCTCGACGCGAAGGCGGCAGACTCTCAACTCGTAGGCGGCCTCATCGACTACCTTCTCGACCTGCGTGAGCTCGCCCGGCAGGAGAGGGCGTTCGAGCGCGCCGATGCAATCAGGGAGCGGCTGACCGAGCTCGGCGTCGCGATCGAAGATACTCCCGCCGGGCCCCGGTGGCGCGTGAGTGGCCTCTCCAGCTAGAGGTCGCCGCCGACCTGCTTCGGACACGAACGCAGTTCTGGCCGGCCGTCGTCCCCTCGTCGAGATGCTGCGCGCGGGCACCCTGCCCGAACGCATCCTGATCGCTCAGAACGTCACCATGAAGGGCTCGCTCGGCGAGATCCGCCGCCGCGCCGAGGAGCTTGGGGTACCCGTCCGCGTGGTGCCGCGCTCCGAGATCGACCGGCTTGCGGCCGGCATCAATCACCAGGGCGTGGCCGCCATCACCGCCCGCTACCGCTATACGCCGCTGGAGAACCTGCTGGCGACCGAATCGCCGACACTACTTTTTCTCGACGGTGTCATGGATCCCCACAACCTCGGATCCCTTTTGCGCTCGGCGGACGGCGCGGGATTCGGAGGACTCGTGATTCCCACACACCGAGCGGTCGGCGTCACCGCCGCGGTACGACGCATCTCCGCCGGCGCGGCGGAGATCGTGCCCGTGGCGCGCGTCAAGACCCTGGGGGCTGCGATCGACCGGGCGCGCGAAGCGGGTGTGTGGATGCTCGGCCTCGATGCCGATGGAACCAATGATGTGTGGTCCACGAACCTCGCCGAACCTCCCGTTGGGATCGTGTGTGGCGCCGAGGACAAGGGTTTGTCAAAGAGTGTCAAACAACGATGTGACGAACTGGTTCGAATACCTCATAAGGGTACGCTCGACTCACTCAACGTCGGCGTTGCAGGTGCGATCGCCATGTTCGAAGTCGCTCGAAGGCGGGACGCATCCGATACGCTTTGATTTCGCTGCGAGCACTTCACCCTCCGCTTCGTACTGCGCGCGGGGCGGGCATGGTCGGACCGCAGAGCGAACAGGGTGAGGATTCGAACCGGGGGCTTGATGTCCAACGAGACCGCGACGGATACGGACGAAGTGCTCGTCGAGCGCGCTAGATCAGGTGACGACCTTGCAATCGAGCTGCTCCTCGGTCGCTATCGTCACTACGCCCGAGCGAAGGCCCGTAGCTATTTTCTTGCAGGCGGTGACAAAGAGGACATCGTTCAAGAGGGCATGATCGGCCTCTACAAGGCCATTAGGGACTTCGAGCCGCATCACGAAACGGCGTTTCGAGCGTTCGCCGAACTTTGCGTAACTCGCCAGATCATTACCGCCATCAAGACCGCGACCCGCCAAAAGCACCAACCGCTGAACTCGTACGTTTCGCTGAACAAGCCCATGGGGGCCGAGGACGACGATCGCCCGCTGTCCGAGTCGATCGCGACCACAGAGATCTCGGATCCCGCCGAGCTGGTGATCTCCGCCGAGGAGGTCGCCGGCATCAGGGCGACGGTTGGCGAGGTGCTCTCGGAGTTGGAGGCCGAGGTCCTTCAGCTCTACATGGACGGCAAGTCCTATCAGCAGATCGCCGACATGCTGGACCGCCACGTGAAGTCGATCGACAATGCCCTCCAGCGGATCAAGCGCAAGCTCGAGCAGCACATCACCGACCGCAACGCCCTCACCGCCTGACGGGGTGGCATTCGCGTTACGCTGACTCCGGATCAGGCCGGGTTAGCTCAGTTGGCAGAGCAGACGCCTTGTAAGCGTCAGGTCGTCGGTTCGAATCCGACACCCGGCTCGCAACCAAAACCAAGAGAGGCATCCCGCTCAAAGGAGAGACCTTGGAGCCAGAGACACCCACCGAACCGCACGTTGTAGTCGGCGACGCGCCGTGGGAGACGGCGCTGGCCCAGCTCGACGAGGTCGCCGAGCTCATGGGTCTCGCTCCCGGAGTGCACGAGACCCTGCGCTCCCCCAAGCGGGCATTGATCGTCGCGGTTCCGTTCCGAATGGACGACGGCTCGACCAAGGTGGTGCAGGGCTACCGAGTCCACCACAACGTCACGCGTGGTCCGGCCAAAGGAGGGATCCGCTACTACCCTTTCGTGGACCTCGACGAGGTCAAGGCCCTCGCGATGTGGATGACGTGGAAGTGCGCGATCGTCAATATTCCCTTCGGCGGAGCCAAGGGTGGGGTGACCATCGACCCCAAACAGCTCTCGCGCGCCGAACTGGAACGCATGACTCGCCGCTACGCCAGCGAGATCCATCCGCTCATCGGGCCGGAGCGCGACATCCCGGCCCCCGACATGAACACCAACGAAGAGATCATGTCGTGGATCATGGACACCTACTCGACGAACCGGGGTTACTCCGTCCCCGGTGTCGTGACGGGAAAGCCGGTGTCGATCGGAGGCTCGCGCGGACGCTCGGGCGCGACGTCGCGCGGCGTCATGTACATGTTGTTCGAGACACTGAAACGGCTTGGCATCCCCATCGAAGAAGCGTCCATCGCCGTCCAGGGTTACGGAAAAGTTGGTGGCTTCGCGGCGCAACTTCTTCACGACTCGGGCTGTCGCGTGGTTGCGGTGTCCGACGTCGAGGGTGGCCTCTATCGCGAGAAGGGGCTCGACCCCGAGGCCATTAACCGCTACAAGCGCGACTCGGGCACCGTTGTCGGATTTCCCGGAGCCGAGCCGATCAGCAACGAGGAACTACTGGAGACCGAATGCGATGTGCTGGTTCCGGCCGCCATCGAGGGAGTCATCACCGCCAAGAACGCGGACCAGGTCAAGGCGCGGATCATTGTCGAGGCCGCCAACGGCCCGATCACGTTCGAGGGCGACAAGGTTCTGAACGACCGCGGCGTCTTCGTCGTGCCCGACATCCTGGCCAACTCGGGTGGAGTGACCGTGTCTTATTTCGAGTGGGTGCAGGACATCCAAGCCTACTTCTGGACCGAGGAGTCGATCAACGCTCGCCTGAAGGAGATCATGGGCGCCGCCTTCGACGAGGTCTTCCACCTCCATACCTCGAAGGGCCTCACCATGCGCCAGGCCGCCCACTGGATCGGCGTCGGACGGGTCGCCGAGGCGCACCTAACGCGAGGCCTCTTCCCCTAGCATCCCATCAGCGTTTCGCACCGTTCCCATTGCCGTCGTGAAATGCCCGGTCATGCGGAACGTAGCCGTCGAGGTGTCGCGCCTTGTGGCCCTCGAGAACGTCGTCGATGAGGCCGTAGCCGCGCGCCTCGGCTGCGTTCATGAACCGGTCGCGGTCGATGTCGCTCTTGACTTGATCAACGCTCTTGCCGGTGTGCTTGGCGACGATCTCCGCCGCGCGCTGCCTCTGCGATAGAACCTCGCGCGCATGAATCTCGATGTCGGAGGGAGCGCCCTCGTAACCCGCCGCGCCCTGATGGATCATGATCTTGGAGTTGGGGAGAGCGAACCGTTTCCCATCGGAGCCACCGCACAACAACACGGCTCCCATCGAAATCGCCATGCCGACGCAGATGGTCGAGACGTCGGGACGGATGAACTGCATGGTGTCGTAGATGGCGAGGCCGGCGTAGACGCTGCCCCCGGGAGAGTTGATATAGAGGCTGATCTCCTTATCGGGGTCCTCGCCCTCGAGGTGGATCAGCTGCGCGACGACGAGGTTCGCGATTTGATCATCGACCGCCGCGCCCAGCATGATGACGCGATCACTCAGGAGGCGCGAGTAAATGTCGTAGGAGCGCTCGCCGAATGCCGTCTGCCCCACGACCATGGGAACGAGGTGGTTCGACTGCATGATTCTCCCTCCAATTCACAGGCAATTCTCGCTTGGGATATTCTGCAACTAGTTGGTTGCAGCATAGGAGAGTTGAGGTGGATACTGCAACCCAGCAGTTGCAGCTGAGTGTAGGAGAGCAGCGATGCTCGTGAATCGGACGATCGTCTTGCCCGCCGGGCTCGGTTCGGTGTGGTCGGCCTTGACCGATGATCGCCGACTGTCGCTGTGGTTCGGCGCCGAGGTTGCCATCGAGGGCGGAAGATTTCTGCGGGGCGGCAGCCGGGCGGCCTTCACTTGGAGCGATGGGCGCCGGCGAGCGGCGGTCGTTGAAGCGCTCGAGTCGCAGCGCCTACTGGTTCTTAGGTGGCTGCCCTTCGAACAGGACGCCGAAGGCGTCACCAGGCCCCGCGATCCGAGCACGATCCGCTTCGTCTTGGAGCCTCACCTCGATGGCACCCGCCTGAGAGTTACCGAGGATGCTCCCGAGCACCTGGATCCTCGTGCCGAGCTCCTTGCGGGGACGAGTGCCCGATGAGCTCGATCGATCACGTCTTCACCGCGCTCTCGGATCCCACGCGACGCGAGGTGATCGAACGACTCTCAGTCACGGGCGGGGCGAGCGCAACTGAGCTTTCAGAACAGATGACGGTCAGCCGCCAGGCAATCGTCAAGCACCTGCACGCGCTTAACGACGCCGGTCTTGTGTCGACCGAGCCGGCGGGACGACAGAAGCGATACCGGTTGACCCCGAAGCCGATGGGCCAGGCGATGACGTGGATGACGGCCGTGGGTGCCGAATGGGACAACAGGCTCGACGCCCTCCGCCGCACGATCACCGACGACCCCGCCTGACATCACTTCCATGCCGCTTGCCGAGAAATCGGTCGAGATCGCGAACCAACTTCGTGAAATCCCGAGAAATAACAAGCGGGTAGTTCGCCAGGGCGTAGAGTGTGCCGCATGGACGATCTGACTCAGAGAGACATCGAGATCCTCGACTTCGAGCGCTCCTGGTGGAAGCACGCCGGCGTGAAGGAACAGGCGATCAAAGAGCGCTTCGACATGTCTGCCACCCGCTACTACCAGCTTCTCAACGATCTGCTCGAGAACCCGGCGGCGATGGGTCATGACCCCATCCTGATCAAACGGCTCAAGCGACTGCGAAGCTACCGGCAGAAGCAGCGCGTCGCCCGGCTCCTGGGCGCCGAGTACGAGACAAGCCGAGGTTCCTTGAGGAGGTAGCAAGTGGGGAGGCATTCCTCACCTCGGCAGTGGCGTTACTACACCTCGCTCCTCCGATACTTTCTGCCGTGGATTCTGGTCGCGGCGGTCGGCGTCGGCGCGGTGTGGGCCGGGGTCGGTTCTCTGGGGGACGACGAGCTCCAGACCTCCCCCGAGGTCACCGAGACCGACGCCCCCAAGAAGACCGCCACGCCGGACCCGACCCCGACGCCGGTGGAGAGCGATACCCAGACTCCCGAGGGCGATGGCTCCGACGAGGAACCAGAGGAGCCCGAGGTACCGCTCATCACGGAAGGCATGACCGTCCAGGTGCTCAACGGAACGAGCGTCACCGGCGCCGACGATGCGATGGCCGATCGCCTCGTCTCGCTCGGCTATGCGGTGGTCAGCGTCGCGCCGGCCTCGATCAGCTATTCGCAGACCACCGTGCTGTGGTCCTACGCCGAGTCCCAGGAGGCCGCAACCCGGCTCGCCGAACGCTTCGGATGGCAGGTCAAACCCAAGCCCGACAACCTGTCGACGCAGGTGGCAATCCACATCGTGGTGGGGGCGGACGAGAGTGGCTAGGCCGAGTCCTGCGTCAGAAACTCGAGATCGAGATTGAGCTCGAGATGGAGACTTCCCGTGACCGGCACGCCACCGATGGCCGGCACCACTCGCACCTCGAAGTCGCCTTCGGTCGTCGAATCGGAGCCGCGCAGGAAATCCTGATCGAGATCCAAAGTCGCAACCGTCGTGGTCGTGGCGAAGCCCGTCAGCTCGGCGGTGCCCTGGGGGAGGGTGGTGGTGAACGTCAGGGGACCCTCGCCTTGATAGCCGATCCGGGCAAACGATCCTTCGGCATCCTTGTCGAGCGAGTCGAGCGTGCCCAGCGTGACGATCTGCTGGAACACGGGTCCGACCTGAACCTCCTGGCGACTCTGCCAGGTGTCGTCGAGGCTCACCGGCTCGAGCGCGAGCGGCGGTCTGTAGGTTCCGATGAAGACGAGTTGGTCGGGATCGAGCGAGGCCGCTGGCACTCCGTCAACCGTGATGACCTCGAGCACCTCACCGTTGGGACCCACGCGCAGGGTGAAGCTGCGCCGCTCGGAGCCCGGGGACGGCAAGCCCTTCTCCACAATGCTGGTGGGGTTCAGCGAGATCGAAACCACCGCGCCGCCGCCGTCGGCCGACTCGACGACCTCGGAAACCTGGAACGTGGCCTCGTAGCTACCTTCGCCGTGGCCGCCGATGTCCCAGCTCGACCTCGCCGTCGCGACCATCTGATAGTTGAGCTCGGTGCCGGGCTCGTAGCGATAGCCGAGCTTGACGCTGTCCGAGCGACACGCGCCCAGCACTGCGACGAGTGCCACGAGCAGCATCAATCGTCGGATCATCCCGCCAGTCTATGGAGGACTACCCTCAAGTCATGAACGATGCCTTCCAAGAAGCGGTTGCATCCAACCCCGGGCGAGCCGGCATCTTCACGGACTTCGACGGCACTCTGTCGCACATCGTCGAGGTCCCCTCCGATGCGCGACCCGTTGACGGCGCGCGCGAGACCTTGAGCGAGCTGTCCGACCGTCTCGGAGTCGTTGCGATCGTTTCCGGTCGAGCCGCCGGCGAGTTGCTGGAATGGCTGGGCCCCGACGTCGAGATCTGGGGCGTTCACGGCGCCGAGCACACGGTTGACGGGCGCGTCGAGCTCACGGGGGCCGCGGCGGACTTCGCAGCCCTGATCAAGCGCGCACACACGGATCTACAAACGCGCCTAGCGAAACTGAAGCTGCCGGGAACGATCCTCGAGGACAAGTCCGTCATGCTGGCGCTTCATTACCGCAACGCCTCCGATCCCAATGCTGCACGCAAGGCCCTCTTGGGGCTCGCTACGGAGGCCGCCCAGAAGCACGATCTCGTGGCCTCCGAGGGACGCATGGTCATTGAACTGCGGCCTCCGGTGGAGTTCTCGAAAGCCGACGTCGTGCGGCGACGTTCGGCCGAGCTGGAGTTGCGCGCGGCCGCGTTCATCGGCGACGACACGGTCGATCTTCCCGGCTACGCGGCGCTCGACGAACTGGCGAAAGGTGGCGTCGCCACGACGCGCGTTGGGGTCAGGTCGCCCGAGTCTCCGGCGCAACTCCTTCGGCGAGCCGACGTCGTGGTGGACGGACCCGAGGGAACGCTGGAGTGGTTGCGCTCGCTCCTCTAAGGAACGAGGGCTCAGGGCTCTTCGCCGTCGGCGATGGCCTTCAGATCCTCGATCTGTGAGTAGATCCAGTCTCTCGGCATGGTCGACTCGACGATGGCTCGCTCGGCCGCCAACGCCTTTTCGCGCTCGCCCTCGGAAAGATCGAGCGCTCGCTCGAGAGCCGTTGCGGTGGCTTCGATGTCCATGGCGTCTTCGATCTGCACCGCGTACTCGCCGAGTTCCTGGAACGAGCCGGCCCCCTTCGACAGCACGAGGGCGCCGTTACGACGGTTGACGGCCACGCCCTCTTTCGACACAAGGTTCATCCCGTCCATGATCGGATTGACGAGCAACACGTCATAGATCGATAGTGCGCCCAGCGTCCGCTCGTAGTCGTTCTTCAGAAACATGCGGATCGCGTCCGGATGTCGCTCGTTGACGCGAGCGATTGCATCCTCGATGTCGACCAGATAACGACGGTACTCGGGCATGGTCTGGCGCGATGAGTAGAGGCAGGCGAAGAAGGTGACGTCTCGCAGATCCTCTCTGCGGTCCAGCAGAGCGCCAAAGGCCTCGAAGCCGCGCACGATGTTCTTGGACGGCTCGGTGCGATCGGCTCGCACCACCACGGGACCGGCGAACTCTGCGAGAAAACGCTCGCCCCAAGTGTGAACGGATTCCGAGTTGCCGAGGTCTTGGAGAGCGGGTGCGTCGATCGGAATCGGATAGGCCTTCACCCACGTGCGCCGGCCACTATGCTCGACGGCGGCCTTGCTCCGGTCGACCGAATAACCCAATGCCTCGCAGCAGTCGAGGAATTCGTTGACCCAGGAAGCGACGTGAAAGCCGAGGAGATCTGCTCCCAGCAGGCCCTCGATGACCCCCTTGCGAACGGGCTTCGGCACCCGGTCGTAACCCTCCGCGCAGAAGGACGAGTGTGTGAAGTGGAAGATGATCTGGTCGGGCCGCTCAGCCCGCACCAGTTGGGGCGCGACCGTCAAGTGGTAGTCCTGGAACAGGATGAGGTCGTCGGGCTCCGACTCCTTGAGCACGGCTCGGGCGAAGGCCTCGTTCACGGGCAGATAGGCCGACTCCCACGCCTTTAGCTCCTCGTCGCCAAACTCGGCGATGCCGAGCTCGTCCCACAGACAGTGATTGGCGAACCACAGCATCCGGTTGGAGACGACGTCGTAGTAGCGGGAGTAGGTATCGGGATCGATGTCCAGGAGGTGGAGCCGGTAGCCGAGCTCCTCGGTCATCCCATCCGCTTCGCCCTCGGAAACCGCCTTTCGATCGGTAGCCGAGACGGCCGCCGCGATCCATAGCGCATCGTCACCAAGCTCGCGCGCCACCGGATCCATCGCCCCGGACAGTCCGCCGGCCCCGCGTTTGTGCTCGTACGATTTGCCGCGCCGGATGAACGACACCGGTCCCCGGTTGGAAACGAGCACTACCCCTGTGTTGTTCTTCACCTCCCCGTATCGTAGTCGCGTCGGCTTCGAGCCTCGCCTGCGCCCTGGAGGGAGTTGCGTGCACGTCGTCATTTCGCCGGACAAGTTCAAGGGAACGTTGAGCGCCGCCGAGGCGGCCGATGCCATGGCGAAGGGCGTGCGAGCGGCGATTCCACATGCCTCGATGACCCTTCGACCCATGGCCGACGGCGGTGAGGGCACGATCGATGCTCTGCTCGTGGCACACGGAGGCAGGGTGACCTCACAACGGGTCAGCGGCCCGCTGTCCGGAGTAGCGGTCGACGCGCCGCTTGGCCATCTGCCGGACGGGACCTGCGTGCTGGAGTTATCGGTGGCCGCGGGACTGAACCTGGTCGCACCAGAGCGACGCGACCCACTCGCGTCCTCGAGCCTGGGACTCGGCGAGCTGGTCGCCGCGGCCCTCGAGCAAGGCGAGCGCAAGATCGTGATCGGGGTGGGCGGCAGTGCCTCGACCGACGGGGCGACCGGAGCGGCCCGAGCGGTCGGTTGGCGCTTCCTGGATGACAAGGGCGCGGACCTCGAGTTGGGGGGCGGCTCGCTGAAGCACCTGGCGCGCATCGATGCCTCCGGGGCCCATCCCGCGCTCAACGCGACGTCGTTCGTAGCGGCTTGCGATGTCGACAATCCGCTGCTCGGCGAGCGAGGCGCGGCGCGCGTGTTCGCCCCCCAGAAGGGGGCCTCGGAGGACGAGGTTGCGTTGCTGGAAGAGGGGCTGTCGGTGCTGGTCGAACGAATCCGGGCCGATCTCGGTCTCGAGGTTGCGGACGAGCCGGGGGCCGGCGCGGGGGGCGGTACGGGGGCCGGACTCATGGCCTTCTTCGGGGCGAAGCTCGGGCGGGGGTTCGACGTCGTTGCGGACGCGGCCGGACTCGCACATGAGATCGAGCAGGCGGACTTCGTGCTGACGGGCGAGGGGCGGCTCGACGAACAGAGCCTGGGAGGGAAGACCCCCGTTGGAGTCGCGCGCATCGCCAGGGAACTTGGGGTCAAGTGCTTCGCAGTGGCGGGAGAGGTTCCGCTCGATCCGGGCGCGCTCAAGGCCGAGGGTATCTCCGCGGCGGCCAGCCTGACCGAGGCGGTCGGAGCCACGCGCGCCTTCGAAGACCCCGTCGACGCCGTCGCCAAGGCGACCGCAGCCCTGTTGCGTCACCAGGTCACGGGCGAAGCCCCCGCGAAGCGGCGCTTCGGTTTCAAGACCTAGTCAGTTTCAAGACTTAGTCGCCACCGGCGTTCGGGGGATACTTCAGGGGTGTCGACTCCCGCGCCTCCGCGACTGCCGGCCGGCGAGCGTCTCCGCCGGGCGGGCATGGCCGCATGGTCGCTGATCGGACTCCTGATCGTCGCCGCGGCGGTGGTATGGGCTCTGTTCAAGATCAGCATCATCTTTCCGCCGTTGGTGATCGCGTTGATCATCATCTACGCGCTCAATCCGATCGTGACCCGCCTCGAGCGAGTGGGCGTCCGCAGAGGCTTCGGTGCCGTCGGCTCCTACATCGTCGTCGCCGGCATCGTCACCGCGATCGGGTTTGCACTCGCACCGCTCGCGGCGCGCCAGATCAACACCTTTCAGGAGGACTGGCCGGTCTTTCGAGATCGACTTGTGACCTTCGTCGACGACACCGTCGATGGGGTGAACGACCGCCTCGGAACCGACTTTCAACCGACCCAGTTCGACTGCCTGCTGGGATCGGAGAGCGCCGACGCGCCGTCGGACCAGCAGTGCGCCGAGGCCACGCGCGACTTCCGCGAGCTGTTCACCTCGCAGGCTTCTCGCCTCACCGAGATCGGCTCATCGGTCATCGAGGTTCTGCTTTGGTTCATCATCGGTCCGTTGATCGCGGTGTATCTGTTGATGGATCTTCCTCAACTACAGCGCGACATGCTGAGCCTCGTCCCCGAGGCGAACAAGGAGGAGGTCGCCGATGTCGGCGGCAAGGTCGGACGCGCCGTGGGCGGGTTCTTCCGAGGTCAGCTCCTGGTTGCGTTTTTGGTGGGCCTCATGTCGGCGGCGGGTTTCGCCATTATCGGGTTGCCATTCTGGTTCGTGATCGGTGCGATCGCGGGTTTCTTCAACCTCATCCCGCTCGTGGGACCCTTCATCGGAGGTGGGCTTGGTTTCATCATCGGGACCGTGTATGGAGGAGTGGGTCTCGGCCTAAAGGCGGCGGTCGTCGAGCTCATCGTGCAGCAGATCGACAACCACTTCCTGAGTCCCAACGTGATGAAGCGCACCGTACAAGTGCATCCGGTGACGGTCATGTTGTCGCTGCTCGCGGGCGGCGCCCTGGCGGGATTCTGGGGTGTGCTGCTGGCGGTTCCCACGGTCGCGGTCGTAAAGCTCGTGCTCGGGCACCTCTGGGAGACCAGGATTCTGGGGGCGGAGGTCTCACCCTACGGCGGAGGCAAGGGGGGCCGGGACGCGCCCTCGGTGATCGTCGATGCTTCCAACCAAACCGCCCAGGACGAAGCCGGCTCGGAGCCCGGCAAGGAGCCATCGACAACCTCTTGACGCGAGGGCAATCCGCTCTGTGCCCTGCGCCCGAACCTGAGGCCAAGTAGGCTAATGCAATTAGTTGCAATAACCCGGAGGCTTCGGGAGAGGAGCGCATGCACATCCCCGATGGGTTTATTAATGCCGGCACCTCCGTTGGTGCCGGCATGGCGGCGGCCGGTGGTCTCGGCGTGGCGGTCAAGAAGACCTCCGAATACCTGGAGGACAAACAGGTGCCGCTGGCGGGCCTCACTGCGGCGTTCATCTTCGCCGTGCAGATGCTCAACTTTCCCGTTGCCGCGGGAACGAGCGGACACCTTCTCGGCGGAGTGCTGGCGGCGATTCTCGTAGGCCCATGGGCGGGGGTCATTTGCATCGCGGTCGTGTTGATCGTGCAGGCACTTTTCGCCGACGGCGGCATAACCGCGCTCGGGCTCAACATCCTCAACATGGGTCTCGTCACCGCCCTCGGTGGCTACACGCTCTATCTCGCGCTGCGCCGAATCCTCCCCAAGAGGAAGACCTCGGTGATCGTTGCGTCGGGGATCGCGGCCGGCCTCTCCGTGGTGCTGTCGTCGATCGCATTCTGGGCCGAGTTCGCGATCGGTGGCAACGTTGATATCAACCTGAGCGCGGTGTTCGGAGCGATGGTGGGAGTGCACGCGCTCATCGGCATAGGCGAAGGTCTGATCACCGCAGCGACCATCGCTCTCGTTCTCTCGGTTCGACCGGACCTCGTATTCGGGGCTGCCGATCTACCCACGAATCTCCAGCTTCGTCCCCAAGCCAACGCCGCGGGAGGACTCTCGTGAGCCGCATGTCCAACACGCGCGTCTTCCTGCTTGCCGGGCTCATGCTGGCGCTCGGGCTCGCGCTTTTCGCCAGCCCGTTCGCCAGCGGCAGTCCCGACGGGCTCGAGAGGGTGGCCGAGGACAAGGGTTTCATCGACACCGCAACCGACCACGGCTTGAGCGACTCCCCAGTGGCGGACTACGCAGTGCGCGGCGTAGATGACGAGCGGATCAGCACGGGTTTGTCCGGCGTGATCGGCGTCTTGATCACCTTCGGGGTAGGGCTCGGTCTCTTTGGACTCATGCGAATGAAGCGGGAGTCCAAGGACGCCGCGGCGACCGGAGAAGAAACCTGAGCGGCGGCCATACCCACGGCCACGGACTGATCGTCCACGGTCACAGCCCGCTTCATTTGGCCGCGCCACAATGCAAGGTCGCGGCCTCGCTGCTGTTCGTTCTCGTCGTGGTCGCAACCCCGCGCGAGGCATTTTGGGCCTTCGGAGCCTATGTCGCCTGCATCATGGCCCTTACGCTCGTTGCGAAGGTTCCGTTGACGACGCTGGCACGACGGCTCGTCATCGAGCTGCCCTTTCTGATCTTCGTAATCGGTCTTCCGTTGCTGGCGCGCGGTGAGCGGAGCGAACTGCTCGGCCTCAGTTACTCGGTCGAAGGGCTCTGGGCCGCATGGAACATCCTGGTCAAGTCCACGCTCGGCACCGCAACGATGGTCCTGCTGGCATCAACGTCCTCTATTACCTCGATCCTTCAAGGGATGCAGCGACTACGGGTGCCGTCGATCCTCGTAGCGGTTGCAGGGTTCATGATCCGCTACGGCGACGTCATCGCGTCCGAGATGCGGCGCATGAGGGTGGCCAGGGAGTCGCGCGGATACGAGGCGCGCTGGCTGTGGCAGACGCGCGCTCTGGCGTCGTCGGCAGGCACGCTGTTCATTCGCTCCTACGAGAGAGGTGAGCGCGTCCACCTTGCGATGTTGTCGCGCGGCTACGGCGGCACGATGCCCGAGTTGAGCGACGGACCTGCGTCGGCGTTGGAGTGGACGATGAGCCTTACGCTTCCGCTGGCGGCCGCAGCGGTGTGTGCCACAGCCTGGCTGCTGCCATGAACGCCACCGAGTTGCGACCTCGTCAGGTTCCTGCGCTCGAGGTGCGCGGGCTCGCCTTCGCCTATCCCGATGGCCTCCAGGCATTGTTCGGCATCAACCTGTCGATAGCGCGCGGGGACCGGGTCGCGCTTCTCGGACCCAACGGCGCCGGCAAGACCACCTTGGTGCTTCATCTAAACGGAGTGCTCAGCGCGGGTGCCGGTTCGATAGAGGTCGGTGGGCTCGAGGTCACCAAGAGGAACCTGAAGGAGATTCGCCGTCGCGTGGCGATCGTGTTCCAGGACCCCGACGACCAGCTCTTCATGCCCACCGTGCGCGACGACGTGGCCTTTGGTCCGGCCAACCTGGGAATCACGGGCCCCGACCTAGAAGCGCGCGTGATGAGGGCCCTCGACGCGGTCGGGATGGCGGAGGTTGCCGATCGCACCCCGCACCATCTCAGCTTCGGCCAGCGGCGGAGGGTTGCCGTTGCCACCGTGCTTGCGATGGAGCCGGACGTCCTCGTGCTGGACGAGCCGTCCTCGAACCTCGATCCCGCGGGACGAAGAGAGCTCGCCGACGTCTTGAGAGGCCTCGATCTGACGATGCTCATGGTGACTCACGATCTTCCCTATGCGCTCGAGCTCTGCGAGCGGGCAGTCGTCATGAACGAGGGCGCGATTGCGGCCGACGGCCCCACCCACGTGATCATGAGCGACGTTGAGCTGATGCGAGCCAACCGTCTCGAGCTTCCCTACGGCTTCGATCCCACCTTCGGGCGCGCCGCCCGCTAGCTCTAAACCTGACAGTCCTCGCACACTCCGAACACCGCGAAATGCGTGAAGTCCGGAGAGAATCCGGTCGCGGACGCGAACTCCCGCGCCGCCCGGCTCAGCTCGTCGACGGCGACAGAGCGCCTCGCTCCGCAGTTGGAGCAGATCAAATGGACGTGGTCGTGTGCATGCGCGTGGTGGTACTCGGGCCCCCGTTCGCCGTGAGCGTGAGCGAGGATTCCAACCTCTTCGAGCAGCTCGAGAGTGCGGTAGATGGTCGAGGCGTTCACGCCTGGAGCCTGACCTTGCACTCGTTCGACGAGATCGGCGGGAGCGATGTGACCTCGGCTGGCCATGATCTCGACGACGATGGCGCGCCGTTGCGCCGTCATGCGGTGGCCTCGTTGCCGCAGCAACTCGAGAACCTCATCGGCGCCGAAGATCGAGACCGGAGTCACGTTTGTTCGATCGGGCCGGGAAGGCTTACGCTTGGGCCCTGACCCTTAACCTGATTCAGGTCTGCGAGCAGGCTCGCGTCGGCCGTGAAGGGTCTCGGGTTCGGCGCCCCAAAGGTGCGGCGATCGAACCAATCCGAAACCGCGGGATGCTGAAATTCGCTCATCAATAATCAGAGTAAGCGTTGTGGTTCTTGCTCGAAAGTTCAACAAGCGAAATGAGGCGGTTACATGAAGCACGTCCGAGGCTTAGCCTGCCGGGAGTGCGGGCGGGAGTATCCGGTCGCACCGACCCACGTGTGCGAGTTCTGCTTCGGCCCGCTCGAGGTCGTCTACGACTACGAGGGCATCAAGGCGTCGATCTCGCGCGAGTCCATAGCCTCCGGCCCTCGCTCCCTATGGCGCTACGCCGACCTTCTCCCCGCGCCTGAGGAAGGGGTCATCGACATCGGCGCCGGGGGCACGATGATGCGCCGGGCTCCGCGGCTCGCAGCCGAGCTCGGGCTCAAGACGCTGTGGATCAAGTCCGATGCCGGCAACCCCACGCACTCCTTCAAGGACCGTGTCGTGTCGGTCGCCCTCAGTGTCGCTCGCTCGTTTGGTTTCGAGGTGGCGGCCTGCGCCTCGACCGGCAATCTCGCCAACGCGGTGGCCGCTCACGCGGCCGCAGCTGGGATGAGGAGCGTGGTGTTCATTCCCATGGACCTCGAGCGAGGCAAGGTCGCGGGGACCGTCGTGTTCGGAGGCGAGGTCATCGCAGCCGAGGGAAGCTATGACGACGTCAATCGGCTCTGTGCCGAGCTTTCGGGCTCGCGTCCGTGGGCGTTCGTCAACGTGAACGTTCGCCCCTACTACGCCGAGGGTTCAAAGACGCTCGCCTTCGAGATCGCCGAGCAGCTCGGCTGGCGCATTCCCGACGCCGTTGTCGTTCCGGTTGCGTCCGGTTCGCTGCTGACCAAGATCGGCAAGGGCACGCGTGAGCTCCACAAGGTAGGGCTGCTCGACGACGAACCGCTCCTGCAGATCCACGGCGCGCAGGCCGAGGGCTGCTCTCCCGTCGCCACGGCCTTCGCCGCGGGGACCACCGACATCCGGCCGGTCAAACCCGATACCGTCGCCAAATCTCTGGCCATTGGAAATCCGGCCGACGGCTACTACGCAATCGGCGAGGTGACGAGCTCGGGGGGCACGGTCGAGAAGGTGCCGGAGCAGGCGGTGGCCGAGGGCATGAGACTGCTGGCTCGCACCGAGGGCATCTTTACGGAGACCGCGGGCGGCGTAACCATCTCAGCCCTCGAGCAGGCGGTGCGAACCGGCGCCATTGCGCCCGACCAGGAGACGGTCGCAGTCATCACCGGAATCGGGTTCAAGACGCTCGAGGCGCTCGGCGATGCCGAGCCCACCCACACGATCAAGCCGCGCGTCGAGGATGTCGACGCCGCCCTAGGCCAGGAGGTCATTTCATGAGCGTGAAGGTCAAGGTCCCGACGCAGCTCCGCTCGTTGACCGACGGAGCCAGTGAGGTCCCCGCGGCAGGTGGTGACCTCGGCTCGTTGATCGAGGATCTCGAGGCCCGTCACCCCGGGCTCCGGGAGCGGCTGCTAGACGATTCCGGCCAGCTCCGTCGGTTCGTGAACGTCTACGTCAACGACGAGGACGTGCGCTTCCTGGACGGCCTCGGCACCCCCCTGCCCGAGGGGGCGCAGGTCTCCATCATTCCGGCCGTGGCGGGGGGCTGAGCCGCCGCAGCCCAGATTCAAGGAAACGCCCCAAGCGTCCGATTCTCTAGGGGAACCGAGTGAATTCGACCGCTCAAGGGGCTAGGCGCGCATGGCAAGAATCTTGATCGCCGACGACGATGCCGACATACGGCAGGTGCTCGTCGTAGCGCTCGTGGACAGGGGCCACGAGGTGGCTGCCGCGCGCGACGGCGCCGTGGCGGTAACCATGCTCACCGAGGGGACGCCGGACCTCGTCGTTCTGGACGTCATGATGCCCGAGCGCGACGGCTTCCAGGTGCTCGACGAGCTCACCGCCTCCGGGCTTCGGGATCTCACCCGGGTCGTCATGTTGACGGCCAACGGCTCCGAACAGGACGCGAGCCGGGTTTTTGAACTGGGCGCCGACGCTTACAGCACCAAGCCGTTCGACTCCGATGAGCTGGTCGCACAGATAGAAGAGCTGCTCGCGCTGTCCAACGAGGAGCTCAAGTCACGCAGGGAAAGAGAGCTCGACACTTCACGATTGCTGTCGCAGCTCGAATCGATCTTGGGAGATGGATGAGGGTGGACGGACTCTGGTCGAGTGCAACGACGCACGAGGGTCGTAAGGACGAAGCGGAGCGGCCCACGGGGAGCGGGGCCCGCATTCTGGTCACGGACGACGACCCAGACCTGAGGGCACTGCTGTGCGGCATCCTTACGGATGAGGGACACAAGGTGGCCGCCGTTGGGGACGGTCGTCGGGCGCTCGACTCCATTCTGAACGACCCCCCGGACCTGGTGTTGCTGGACGTCATGATGCCTCACATGGACGGTTTCGCCGTCCTGAAGGGGATGGCCGAGGCCGGCATCAGCGACGTCAAAGTGCTCATGGTCACGGCTCGCAGCGCCGAGACCGACTGGGCCGAGGGCTACCGGTTGGGCGCCGACTACTACGTCACCAAGCCCTTCGACCCCGCCGAGCTGGCCGCAGCCGTCGCCACGGTGCTTACCAGCACCAAGGGCGAGCTCGCCTCCCAGCGTGAGCACGAACTCGACAAGGCCGAGATGTTGAGCCAGCTCGAGTCGATCTTCGACGTCGGCTAGGACATTCTTCTCTCGCGATCGTCGAGACGATCGCCGGCTCTGTTGCCTTGATCATGCGGGAACGATCGCTTGGCTCACCCGCCCGGTAACCTCGCGGGCAGTGAAGCGTCCTAAGAGCGGTGGGAGCGAAGCTCCCCGGGAATTGGTCACGTCCGAGCTCGTCGAAGCCTGCAAGAAGGGCGACGAGGTCGCATGGGCCCGACTCGTGGAGGCCACCCACCGCGAGGTGTACTCGCTCTGTCTGCGGATCCTGCGGGACCCCCACGACGCCGCCGAGGCCACGCAGGATGCGTACCTCAAGGCGTGGCGGGCGCTCGGCAGCTTCCGGGGCGAGGCGATGTTTACGACCTGGATGTACCGCGTGGCCGCTAACGCCGCCATCAGCAAGCAACGAGGTCGTAAGCGCAAGCGCATCCACGAGGTGGACGCGGACGAGGAGATGATGTCCCAGCTGCCGTCGATGGCTTCGACCGAGGCGCTGGCGGGGGCACGAATTGAGCTCGAGGCGGTCGAGGAAGCTCTGAAACTGCTTCCCGATCACTACCGGGCGGCCCTCGTGCTGCGGGACGTCTACGGGATGTCGATGGATGAAGTGGCCAAGGAGCTGAAGATCACGGAAACGGCGGCCAAGGTGCGAGTGCACAGGGGCCGCAAGAAGCTAAAAGAGATGCTGTACAGCGACGACACGGAGTAAGGAGCCGGACGGATGAGATGCGCCGAAGTCAAAGAGATGATCCCCGCGCTGGCGCGCGAGAGCCAGCCCTCGCTCACCGTTCGCCGGCACCTCGGTAAGTGCCGCGGTTGTCAGCAGGAGCTCGAGACCTACAGGAACCTGATCGCGTCGCTGCAGACCCTCGAGGCCCGCGCCGTCGAGCCCCCACCGGGCCTGGCCGCGCAGCTGATTGCCATTCCGAGAGGGGCCTCCACCGTCGATCACCTTCGTTCACACGTCACCCGTAACCGGGCGGCCTACGCGGGCGGAACCGCCGCGGCCGTTGCGGTCGCGGGCGCAGCCGCCGCGCTCCTGTGGCGGAGCCGCGATCGGTCGCCTCAGCGGCAGCGCCGCACGGGCAAGGGACGTCTGGCCACGGCCTGAGCCTCGGTTGTGACCGGGTATGACCGCAGTGAATTGGCAGGGCGGGAGGTGTGTGATTCCACCGGATAGTGGACACGGCTGATCGAGCATGTCGCGGGCCATAGTGGACACCCCTAGTGCGGAGGTGGCCCTGTGGAGCTCGCTCGCTTCGTGGTCGACGCGGTGGTGCTG
>JBOGWV010000244.1:0-37524 GCA_050693975.1 Actinomycetota bacterium | reverse complement strand
GAGGACACCTCGAACCACGCGCCTCCGTGCGCCCCCCCGAAGAACGATCTGCCCCGCGGTGCTCATGGGCTCGCTTCGGGTTCGGGACTGGATCGCCGAGGAGTGTCACCGCCATGAGCGACGAGCTTGTAGGTCACCATCACCAGCGCGAACGAAGCGGCGAACAGCAAGGACGAGACCGCCGCCGCTTCCTCAGGCTTGAATTGACCCGTGAGTTGAAAAATGAACACCGGCGCGGTCAGCGTCTTGTTGACGAGATTCGCCGACACGATGACCACCGAGCCAAACTCACCAAGCGCTCGCGCAAAGGACAGCAACGCTCCGGCCGCGATGGCCGGACGAAGGGCGGGCAGCACGACACGTCTAAACGTGGTCCACGAACTTGCACCCAACACGTATGACGCTTCCTCCTGCGCCTCGTCGAGTTCGGTGAGGACGGGCTGCACCGTCCGAACCACGAACGGAAGCGTAATGAAGAGAAGCGCCATCAAGATGCCGGGCGCGGCGTAGACGACGTCTATGCCCGAGTCCTTCAACGCTGCTCCAATCGGCGACGCCGGTCCGTAGAGCGCGACCAGCATGACGCCGGTCACCAGAGTGGGAATGGCAAAGGGCAGATCGACGATCGCCGACAGGAGTGTCCGGCCGGGGAACCGGTAGCGAACCAAGACGTATGCAAGCAGCGTGCCAAAGACTGCGTTGATAATCGCGGCTGCCAGCGATGTGAGCACGGTCAGCCTGATGGCCGCCAGCGCTCCGGGGGAAGAAAGCGCTGAGCTCAATGCGCCGGTTCCCCGGCCGAATCCTTTCGTCACGACGGCGATGAGTGGAAGAAGAATCATGCCGCCGAGGTACACCACTGCCACACCTCTTAGCCCCCACCGCCCGAGCCGGGCCCCAAGCACTCTTACGAGTGCAGGGGCCTCGGCTCGTGGCGCGGCCTCAGTGGCCGTGATGCTCATCAGCCCTGGGCGTTCTCGATGGCCTGGGTGCCCAGGCCATCGTCACTGAACAGCTTCTCGTTGAGCGCGTCCCAGCCACCGAAGTCCTCTACCGTGAAGACGTCGTCGACGGGCGGGAACAACTTGCCGTCGCCCTTCTTGGCCTCCTCGAGGTCGACCGATCGCAGGAAGCCGGTCTCCTTGTACATGTCCTTCACCTCGTCGGTGTGGAGGAAGTCGACGAATGCCTCGGCAACTTCACGCACGCAGTGCTTGTCCACGTTCTCGTCGACGATCGCAACGGGGTTCTCGATCAACACGGACGACGGTGGAATCACCATCTCGTCCTCGAGGCCCGCGTCCTGTGCGGTGAGCACCTCGTTCTCGTAGGTGATCGCCACGTCTCCGTTACCGGCCTCGAAGTTCTTGATGGAGTCGCGCGCGGTCTTGTCAAGCACGGTGACGTTGCTGAAGATGCCCCCGAGCAGTTCACCGGCGCCAGCCTCGTCACCCTCTTCGCCGCCGGCGTAGCCGCGCAGCGAGCTTCCGTAGGCACTGATGATGTTCCAGCGCGCCCCGCCGCTCGATATCGGGTCGGGGGTCAACACCTCGACGCCGGGCTTGGCCAGGTCGTCGAAGTCCTTGATCTCATCGGGGTTGCCGGGTCGCACGTCGAACACCACCAGAGAGGTGGAGACCATTCCGGCCTCTTCGGTGCTGGTCCAGTCGTGCGTGATCAGCCCGGCGTCGGCGATGGCGTCGACGTCGGGGGCGAGTGACAGGGCGACGATGTCGGCCTCGAAGCCGTTGATCACGTTTTGAGCCTGGCTGGTCGAGCCGCCGTAGGACTCCTGGAAGATCACGGTCCGGTCGTCGTTCTCCGCCTTCCACTTCTCCTGAAAGGCGGAGATGATCTTTCCGTAGACCTCGCGCGGCGTGCTGTAGGCCGCGAACGTCAAGGTGGGGGTTTCCGGAGTGGTGCACTCGCCCGACGCCGAGGTCGGAGTGGTGCCGCCCGAGCAGGCCGCCGCCAGCAGGGCGGTGACGGCGATTGCACCGGCGATGCGGCGCGGGGATTTGCGGTGGGTCACTTGGATCTCCTTTTGATCGAGTTACTTCGCTCGGTCTCCGGAGGTCCGGTCGACCAAAAGGACGTTGCTAGGGCGGGTGTCTCCCCGCTAGGGCTTGGAGCCGTTCGAGCTCAACCGCTTCTTGGTGGCGGTCTCGATCCCGACGACCTCGCCCTGGTGGATCGTGATGAGCACCGAGCCGAACTGCACCCCTCGAATGGACTGGAGGACCTCTTCGAGGACCGCACGTTCGCTCGGCGACGCTGGCTGGCTCGTCATGCCCGACACTCGCTTTGCTTCAGGGGCGACGCTGGGCTCTTCGCTCGTCATGCCCGACACTCGCTTTGCTTCAGAGGCGACGCCGGGCTCTTCGCTCGTCATGCCCGACACTCTTACAGGAGTGTTATAGGAGTGTCAACCCACCCTTGGGCGCGACCCACACGCCCTTGGGGCGGCCCGTCGTGCCGGAGGTGTAGTGCATCGGGCGAGTCAGGGTGACCGGTGCGAGTCAGCAGGGGCGAGATGGGCACCGGCACGATCCCGGCCCGCAGCGTTCCGACCGTGACCGCCAGCAGCTCGACCCGATTGGCCGCCAGCACCGCGACCCGGTCGCCGGGGGTCAAGCCCACGGACAGCAGCCGTCCGGCGAGCCCCTCTGAAGGGACTCGAGTGCGGCGGCCGACAGGGTGCGTCGATCCGAGACGAGAGTGGGAACCTGCAAAGCGCCGCCCTCGGCGGCGATCACTGGGGTCTGGAGCTACCCGTCAGGCCGCGGGTGAGTGGGGGACAGTAGTCCGGCGGCTCGCGGCGCCAGACGTCGCGGATCCGGTGGGGGGTGGGCTCGGGCTGGAACTCGAGCCACTGGGCGATCACCCCGGTCTGCCGGAAGTACCACGCCAGCTGAGCCGCGGTCAGCACCAGGAACAGCCAGAAGCCCCCTCGCTGACCGCCGATGAACAGCGCCGAAAGCCCGTAGACGAGCGTGAGCATCGCCATTCCCGCGGCGGCCCGCGCGAGCGAGGCCACGATCTGTGTCTTGGACATCTCTCCGAGCTTCGGGTCGCTCTCGAGCGAGTGCTGCACCCGCTCGATCCGCAGGACCTTGAAGCCGACGAAGATGGCCTGGGCCACAGCAGCAAGCGCAAGGAGGCGATAGGCCCAGTCCGCCTGGACGCTGGTGAAGGGGCCATTCAGCTCGATCTGATCCAGAAGGGTCGCGGGCAGCCGGAAGACCGCCACCATCACGACCACCAGCACCGTGGCCGCGACCGCGAAGGGTTGCCAGGGACGCCCGACCTCCAGCTTCATCCGGGAAGCGTACTGCCCCGCGCCTGCTCTGCGGTCCGGCCGAGCCCGTCCCGCGCCTGCTCTGCGGTCCGGCCGAGCCCGTCCCGCGGTCACGCGGTTGACCGCGTTTTGGGTTAACCCCGGGGCTGCCGGATAGGCTCTGCTGCGTGGATCGCAGCGAGGACCAGGCGCTGGTCAAGCGGTTGTTGGACCGCGACGAGGACGCCCTTCGAGAGGTGATGATGACCTACGGCGGAGTCGTTTTCGGTATGGCGAAGCGGGTGGTGGCGGATCCGACGCTGGCCGAGGAGGTGGCACAGGATGCCTTCCTAGCCCTGTGGCGCCGTCCCGGCGCCTACGACCCGGCGAGGGGCAGCCTCCAGGCCTTTCTCCTAGGGGTCACGCGCAACAAGGCGATCGACCTGGTGCGCCACGAGCAAACCCTACGAAAAGCGAAAGATGCGCTCATTACGGAGGCCGAGGCGACATCCGAAGCGCTTTCGACCTACGAACTAACTCAAGCGAGCGGGGAACGGGAAGAGCTGATGGCTGCGTTAGCACAGGTGTCCGACGTGCAGCGGGAGGCGGTCGTCCTGGCCTACTTTGGTGGGCGCACCTATCGCGAGGTGGCCGACGAATTGGGGATCCCCGAGGGGACCGCCAAGACGAGGCTGCGAGACGGACTGTCGAAGCTACGCAAGGTGCTACCCAGCAGGACGGAAATGTGATGGATATGAGCCACGACGAGCTGAAGAGCTTAATAGCTCCATACGTTCTCGGAGCGGTCTCGCCGGAAGAGACCGAGTACGTGCGCGCGCACATCGTCGCGTGCGATGAATGCATGGCCGAGGCCGATAGTTACTCGACGGTCGTGTCCTCGCTGGCCCTATCCGTCGACGATGAGCCCCTCCCCGATGGATTCATCGACGGAGTCATGGCGCGTGCTCGCGAGGATTTCAAGGACTCCGCTGCGCTCACGTCGGCCGCCTCCGCCGAGCCGGTCGTCGCCACCACCGGCACGACCTCCGAAGACACGGTTACGCCTCTCGTTCGTCCGCGCAGGAGGGTGGGAGTCTTCGCCGCAGCGGCCGCGGTCCTGCTCGTCGCGGTCTTGGCCGGCTCGTTGATCGTGACCATGAACGAGCTCTCCGACACGCGGAGCGACCTCGACCAGGAGCGCGACCGGCTTGCCGCGTTCGTGGACGTGCAAGGGGGCATGCATCTGGGCGATCCCTCGGGCAGAACGGTGGGCGCCATGCTTCCCACCGACGACGGCGGCATCTTCCTGGTGCATGGGCTCGAGGACGCGCCCGACGACCACACCTACCAGGTGTGGTTGATCGAGGACAACCAGCCAATAAGCGCGGGCACCTTCGATCCCTCCGAGGGCGTGGGCACGCTGGTGACCGACGAACCTCTCGAGGGCGTCGAATCCGTGGCCGTAACGGTCGAACCCGATGGTGGCTCGAGTAGCCCGACGGGCGTCCCGGTCCTCGAGAGCTAAGGCGTTGAAGCACAAGCGCGTAGTGGTGGTGTCCAACTCGTCTTCGGGCAGCTCCGACACCGAGACCCTCGATCGGATAAGCCAGCGGCTCTCGTCGCTCGGCGAGATCGAACGAGTGGAGCCCGGCAGCGTTGCGAGCTTTGGCGACGAGGTCCGGGCCGCGCTCCTGAGCGACGACGACCTGATAGTTGTGGCCGGTGGTGACGGCACGATGAACTGCATGCTCAACGGGTTTGCAGGAGATCTCGAGGGACGCACCTTCGCGCTGGTGCCGATGGGGACGGGCAACGATCTCGCCCGCACGCTCGGTATCGATCCCGACCCCATCGCGGCGGCCGAGGGAATAGTTGCGGGCCGCGAGGTCGAACTCGATGTGGGCCGCGCTGATGGGGGCGGTGTGACGCGCCTGTTCATCAACGCCTGCATGGGCGGCTTCCCGGTCAAAGTGAACCGGGCCATCGACCGTGACGTGAAGGAACGCTTCGGTCCTCTCGCCTTCTGGGTGGGGGGCCTGCGGGCGGCATCAGACCTGACTCGCTGGCAGGTGAAGGTCGACGGCGATTCCTACGACGACGTGGTTGCCATTGGGGTGGGCAACGGCAAGACCGCGGGCGGCGGAATCACGGTGTGGCCCGATGCCCAGCCGGGCGACGGAGCACTGGATCTCTGCATACTGTCGGCTGAAGGGGTGGGGAGCGCGCTCAAGATCGCAGCCTCGGTCAAGAGGGGCGCACACCGATCCATCGAGGGCGTGCAGTTCAGGCGGGCGGCGCGTTTCGAGATCAGCGCGGATCCGGAGCTCGAGTTCAACTGCGACGGCGAGCTCATCGACCTGACCGCGCCGGTCACCTTCGAGCTGGTCGACCGCCTTCGAATGAGGGTCCCGACTCCGGAGTAGTCGTCGCAGCTTCTCAAACTTTATGTCGCAGGATGCCATTACTCTTGCGCGGTGAACATGCGCGCGACGGCTGCGCCGGGCACCGCAGGTGGCCTGTCGCACAAACGGATCCTGGTGATCTTTGCGGGCCTGATGATGGGCCTTCTTCTGGCCGCGCTCGATCAGACGATCGTCGCGACCGCACTGCTGCGCATCGTCGGCGAGCTCGGGGGTGTCGACAGCCTGTCGTGGGTCGTGACCGCATACATGCTGGCCGCGACCGTGTCGGTGCCGCTGTACGGAAAGATCAGCGATATCTACGGCCGCAAGCAGACCTTCCAGGCGGCGATCGTGATCTTCCTAGTCGGTTCGGCCCTGTGCGGGATCGCTCAGAACATGATTCAGCTCGTCGTGTTCAGGGCGGTGCAGGGTCTGGGCGCCGGTGGGTTGATCTCGCTGACCATGGCGATCATCGGGGACATCCTGTCGCCGCGCGAGCGGGGGCGCTATCAGGGCTACCTGGGCGCCGTGTTCGCTTTCGCGAGCGTCGTCGGGCCGCTGCTCGGCGGGTTCCTTTCCGACAATCTGTCGTGGCGATGGGTCTTCTACATCAACCTGCCCGTCGGGCTCGCGGCCCTACTCATAACCTCGTTCGCCCTCGACCTTCCGTTCGCGCGTCGAGACCATCGCATCGACTACCTGGGGGCGGCGCTGCTTGCGGGAGGGGCGACGGCCATGCTGCTCGCCTTTGTCTGGGGCGGCCACACCTATCCGTGGGGCTCGGGGCAGATCCTCGGACTGACGTTCGCGGGCGTCCTCGCGCTAGTGGCGTTCTTTTTCCAGGAGCGACGCGCTACCGAGCCCATCGTCCCACTCCATCTCTTTTCAAACTCGATCTTCAGCGTCGGTTCGGCTCTGGGATTCACGGTCGGCATAGCGATGTTCGGAGCGATCGTGTTCCTCCCGGTGTTTCTCCAACTCGTGACCGGTGCCAGCGCGACCGATTCCGGGCTGCTCCTAACTCCACTGATGCTGGGCATCATCGTGACCTCGATTGTGTCGGGGAGGCTCATCTCCCGCACGGGTCGCTATCGAGTCTTCCCGATCGTCGGCACCGCGGTAATGGTCGCGGGTTTCGGTTTGCTCGCGAGCTTCGACGCGACCACCACGCGTATCCAGGTCATAGTCGCCATGATTCTGATCGGGGTCGGGCTGGGAAACACCATGCAGGTGATCGTGCTGGCGGTTCAGAACTCCGTCGACAAGCGCGACCTAGGGATCGCCACATCCGCATCGATGTTCTTCCGCTCGATCGGCGGAACCGTCGGCATCGCCATCTTCGGGGCGATCCTCAACAACCGGCTGGCGTTCAACCTCACCGAGCGCTTCGGAGACTCACCGGTGCCCGGCGTCGAGGGCCTGACGGCCGACAACCTGTCGCAGCAGCTCGACCGTATTCGAGCCTTGCCGCCCGATGTGGGACTGGCGGTGCGCGAGGTCGTGGCTTCGTCGATTCACGTCGCCTTCTTGGTCGGAGTTCCCCTCGCGGTGATCGCCTTCCTGCTGAGTTGGTTCATGAAGGAGATTCCGTTGCGCGAAACGGCCAACGTCGGCTCGCTCGAAGGGGCGGAGGGCGCCATGGTCACCGAGTTGTCCGAGGGCGTCCCACCGGACAACTCCCCCGACCTCACCGGCGGCGGCTCGGGTGAGAGCCCGGTGAAGAGGCGCCCGGCCGCTCGCTAACGCCATGTTCGTTGCCGGCTGCTGAAGCCGGGTGCCATCGGCCTCCTTCTTTGATTGACTTCCCAGGTGGCCACTCCACCGGAACCGATGCGCGACCTCGACTGGGAGCCCAAGCGCGCCCGCGCCCTGGCCGATTCGGCGGTGGAGTTGTGGGAGGAGTATCTCGAGCGCCTCGAGGATCTACCGGTCGATAGGGGTTTCACGGCGGCCGAGCTGAGCCGGGCCGTGGCGCTCGATGTTCCGGCGGCCGGCATGGGCGACGAGGAGCTCCTCGGCTACCTCCGCAAGGTCGTGTTCGACTTCTCGATGTACACCGGGCATCCGGCGTTCATGGCGTACATCTCTGGCTCCGGCACCGTTCCCGGAGCGGTCGCAGACTTTCTGGCGGCAGGCATCAACCAGAACGTCGGGGGCTGGAGGTTTGGGCCCCGGAGCAACCGAGATCGAGCTTCACCTCGTTCGCTTCTTCGCCGAGCGTTTCGGGCTGCCGAGCACTGCGGGTGGCCTTCTCGTCTCGGGTGGGTCGATCGCCAACTTCGTGGGGCTCAAGGCGGCGCGCGACATGAAGGGCGGTCCCGAGGTTCGCACGGCCGGAGTCGGCGCGGCTCCCGGATTGGTGGCTTACACCTCCTGCGAGGTCCCTCGGCTGGCTCGGCCCGCAGTTGTCCCGCAGTTTCTGGGCACTCAAGGTGTGGGTGTCGCTGCTGTCGCACGGCACCAACGCTTACGGGAGGCGCATCGCCCACGACGTCGCGCTTACCAAGTACCTGGCAGAGTGCATCTCCGAACGCAACACCTTCGAGCTGAGCGCGCCGGTCGAGCTATCGATCTGCTGCTTCCGCTACGTCCCGCGCGATCTCCCCGAGGGGGAGGGTCGAGAGCAATATCTGTCGCTGCTCAACGAGCGCATCATGGCCGCGGTTCAGATGGACGGGCGCGTCTACTACTCGAACGCGATCCTGGGCGAGCGCTTCGTGCTGCGAACCTGCATCGTCAACTTCCGCACCGAAGCCTCGCATCTCGACAAGGTGCTCGACGTTACCGAGGGGATCGGAGCCAAGCTCGACGCCGAGCTACGCCCCGAGGCGCTGCAAGCCTGACGCTTCCTTAGCCTTGCTCCTCCGCTGAGCGCCTCTCCATCTCCTCGGGCGAGACGTCCTCGACGTGCGAGGTGACACTCCAGCGATGTCCGAAGGGATCCTCGAACTGGCCGGACCGGTCTCCATAGAACTCGTTCTTGACCGGGCGAAGGGACTTGGCGCCGGCCGCAATGGCTCGATCCCAGACCGCGTCCACGTCGTCGACGTAGACGCTGAGCGTTACCGGCGAGCCACCGATCGCCTTCGGGCTGCGGATCCCGAGGTCCGGGTACTCATCGGCCAGCATGATCACGGAGTCGCCGAGCTGCAGCTCGGCGTGCCCGACTTTGCCGTCGGGATCGGCCATCCGCATCCGCTCCGTGGCCCCCAACACCTTGGAGTAGAAGTCGATCGCCGCTGAGGCATCGTCGACGCAGAGGTAGGGCGAGACCTGCGGATAGTCGTCGGGAATGGGCTTCACGTTCGCCATGGAGACCTCCTCGGGATGGTCCTTAGCCCCCGTACCGGGCGCCGCGCGATCCTACCGACTCGGCGGGTTAGCGGCCCAGGAGTTCGTAGGCGGCCAGGGCGGCAACTTCGTGGAGAAGCTCCTCGAACTTGGTCTCCCGGCTCCGGCTCAGTTCGGTGTAGGAGGCCCAGCTTGCGTAGGCCTCGTCGAAGCCGAGGTCGGTTGCGATGGTCTTGATGCGCTCCGAGTGCATCGGGTCGCTCACCAGCAGCACGGTGTCGATGTCGAAATCACCGGCCATGTCGTGGACGGCGGTAAGGCTCTCGAGCGTGGTGGTGCCCTCGGTCTCGCCCAGGATCACCTCGGCGGGAACTCCTTGCTCGACGAGATAGGCCTCGCCGGCCTCGGCCTCGCTGAAGCGGTCGCCCTTCTGCTTCCCACCGGTCACGATCACCCGCGACGCTAGATCCTCCGAATACAGGTACTCGGCGTGATCCAAGCGGGCCTGGAAGATCGGCGATGGCTTTCCGTTGTACTGGGCCGCACCCAGGACCACGATGGCATCGGCTCGACGGACCTCGTCGACGCGGGACTGCCGCCAGATTCTGAATGCCAGAAACAGCGGGTATGCGACCAGAAGGACGACAACGGCCAGCGCGACCCATCGGAAAACCTTCACAGTCAGAAACTAGGCCACGGCGGGAAGTAGTGCGGGACTATTGAGAACCGTAGAGCGCGGCTCTCTTAACCTCCTGGATCGCAAGCGTGACCTTGATACCGCGGGGGCAGGCATCGGTGCAGTTGAAGACCGTGCGGCACTTGAAGACGCCACCCTTGCCGGAGAGGATCTCGAGCCTCTCGCGGCTCCCGGTATCGCGCGAGTCGAAGATGAAGCGGTGCGCGTTGACGATCGCCGCCGGCCCGACGTATTCGCCGTCGGCCCAGTAGATCGGGCACGAGGTAGTGCACGCCGCACAGAGGATGCACTTCGTGGTGTCGTCATAGCGCTCGCGCTCCTCGCGGCTCTGGATGCGCTCCCGCGCGGGCTCGTGCTCATGCTCGTCGACGATGAGCCAGGGCTTTACCGCGCGATAGCCGGCGAAGAACGGTTCCATGTCGACGATGAAGTCCTTTATCAGCGGAAGTCCCCTGATCGGCTCGACGGTGATCGGCTGACTGAGGTCCTTGACGAGGACCTTGCATGCCAGCCGATTGACCCCGTTGACCACCATCGCGTCCGAGCCGCAGATCCCGTGGGCACAGGATCGCCGGAGTGCGAGCGAACCGTCCTGTTCCCACTTCACGGTGTGGAGGCAGTCCAGGAGACGATCCATCGGGCTCGCCTCGATCGTGTAGTCCTCGAAGTGAGCTTCGGAGTCGGTCTCTGGGTTGTAGCGAAGAAGGCGGAGCTTGACTTCCAAGTGAGTGGTCTCCCTATGGCTCGCTGATCAGTACTTGCGTTCGACGGGCTCGTAGCGGCCCAGGGTCACGTCCTTGTAGCCGAGTTCGGTGTCTCCTTCGTCCTTGCGATCGTCGAGGCGGTCGCTGCCGCGGGTGATGAAGGTGTGCTTCATCCAGTGTTCGTCTTCGCGCAGCTCGTGGTCGGCGCGGTAGTGACCCCCGCGGCTCTCGGTACGAGCCCTCGCCGATATCGTCGTCGCTTCCGCCATGTCGAGCAGGTAGCCGAGCTCCATGTGCTCGACGAGCTCGGTGTTGAAGATCTTGCTCTGATCCTTGACCCGGGAACGTGCGTAGCGTTCCTTGAGCCCGTCGATGGTCTTGAGCGCGTGGCCCAGGCCCTCGTCGTCACGCGAGACGGAGACCTTGTCCCACATCTCTTCCTGGAGCTCGGTCCTGATCGAGTGCGTGGGCTCTTCGCCCGAGCCCTCGAGCAGCGACTTGATCCACTTCTCGGCATCGACGTGCGCGTCGTCACCGATATCGAGGTGCTTGTGGCTCGAGGCGTACTCGGCCATGGCCAGGCCCCCACGCCGTCCGAACACGACGATGTCGAGCAGAGAGTTCGTGCCCAGCCGGTTCGCGCCGTGGACGCTCACGCAAGCACACTCGCCCGCCGCGTAGAAACCGTCCACGACCTCGCCGTGGTGGCTGCGAAGCACCTCGGCGTTGATGTTGGTCGGGATGCCGCCCATCGCGTAGTGCGCGGTCGGCGTGATCGGCACTCCCTCCTTCAATGGGTCGACGTCGAGATAGGTGCGCGCGAACTCGGTGATGTCGGGGAGCTTGGTCTCGACGACCTCGGGGTCGACATGTGTGAGGTCGAGCAGCATGTAGTCCTTGTCGGGCCCCACGCCGCGGCCCTCGCGGATCTCGTCGAACTCGGCCCGGCTGACCATGTCGCGGGGGGCGAGGTCCTTGATCGTCGGCGCGTAGCGTTCCATGAAGCGCTCGCCTTCTGAGTTTCTGAGAATCGCGCCTTCGCCGCGAGCCGCCTCACTCAGCAGGATCCCGAGCCGGTACAGACCCGTTGGGTGAAACTGAAAGAACTCCATGTCTTCGAGCGGCAGGCCCCGCCGGTACACGACTCCGGGGCCGTCGCCGGTGAGCGTGTGTGCGTTGGACGTGATCTTGAACATCTTGCCGAAGCCGCCCGTCGCGAACAGAACCGACTTGGCCCTGAACACATGTAGCTCGCCGGTACCGATCTCGTACGCGACGATCCCCCCACACGCGCCGTCCACCAGCACCAAGTCGACGACGAAGAACTCGTTGAAGAACTCGACCCCCTCCTTGTTGCACTGCTGGAAGAGCGTCTGCAGGATCATGTGCCCGGTCCGGTCGGCGGCATAACAGGCTCGCTTAACGGCGGCCTCGCCATGATTGCGAGTGTGTCCGCCGAACCGGCGCTGGTCGATCTTGCCGTCTTCGGTGCGGTTGAAGGGGAGGCCCATGCGCTCGAGTTCGAGCACCGAGGTCACGGCCTCCTTGCACATGACGTCGACCGCATCCTGGTCGGCGAGGAAGTCGCCCCCCTTGACGGTGTCGAACGCATGCCATTCCCAGGAGTCCTCCTCGACGTTGGCCAGCGCCGCGCACATCCCGCCCTGCGCGGCTCCGGTATGGCTCCGCGTTGGGTAGAGCTTGGAGACCACGGCCGTCCTTACGCGCTTGCCGGCCTCGAGCGCAGCCCGCAGGCCCGCGCCCCCGGCCCCCACGATGACCGCGTCGTAGTCGTGGTACTGAACCACTACTGGCCCACCGCGGGGTCGAAGGTGACGATCACCGCGGTGCCCATCACCATTCCGACGGCGGTGGCCGCATAGAGCGAGCCCTTGAGTGCAGTCCGCAGTCCGGGCGTCCTGACGTAGTCGTCGATGATCACCCGCAGGCCGTTAGCTCCGTGCAGAAGCGCGAGGACCAGCAGAAGCCAGTCGAATGACTTCCATCCGACGTTGTCCCAGCGATCGGCGACGAACGCAAAGTTCACTCGCTCAACACCCTCGTCGACGAGATGCATGATGTAGAGGTGGATGAGCACGAGGAAGAACAACACGATGCCCGAGATCCTCATGAAGAACCACCACCACACCTCGCGATTGGAGGGTGAACGCTCGGGCGAAAAAGCCTTGGGCTTGTACTTCCGGTAGACCTCTCGAACGGGAGTCGCCATATAGAGCCGAATCCTAGCCTCAACTGAAACGACTATCGTTCACGTGTGGACAAGGATCGCGTGACCGATTCCGGCATCGAGATACAGCGCCTCTATTCGTCCGAGGACGCGAGCATCGATCCGGATGCGCTCGGAACTCCCGGGAACTACCCCTTCACGCGAGGCGTCTACGAGGAAATGTACCGGGGCCGGCTCTGGACGATGCGCCAGTACGCGGGCTTCGGCAGCGCCGAGGCGACCAACGAGCGCTTCCGCTATCTGCTGAAGGCCGGACAGACGGGACTAAGCGTCGCCTTCGACCTCCCGACGCAGATGGGCTACGACTCGGATCATCCGAAGGCAACCGCCGAGGTGGGTCGGGTCGGCGTCGCGATCGACTCTCTTGCCGACATGGAGCTACTGCTCGACGGCATCCCGCTCGAAGAGGTGTCGACCTCGATGACCATCAATGCCACGGCGTCGACGCTGCTGTTGCTCTACCAGCTGGTAGCGGAGAAACAGGGCGTCCCGGCCGGCAAGATCACCGGCACGGTGCAGAACGACATCCTCAAGGAGTACACGGCGCGCGGCACTTACATCTATCCGCCGAAGCCGTCTATGCGGATCATCACCGATCTGTTCGCTTACTGCGCCGCCGAGATGCCCCGCTTCAACACGATCTCGATCAGCGGCTATCACATGCGTGAGGCTGGGAGCACCGCGGTGCAGGAGGTGGCGTTCACCTTGGCGGACGGCATCGCCTACGTGCAGGCCGCCATCGATGCGGGCCTCGAGGTGGACGACTTCGGCCCGCGCCTGTCGTTCTTCTTCGCCTGTCACATGAACTTCTTCGAGGAGGTCGCCAAGTTCCGTGCGGCGCGGCGCCTGTGGGCGAGGATCATGAAAGAAGGCTTCGGGGCCACGAACGAGAAGTCCATGATGTTGCGCTTTCACACGCAGACCGGTGGAGCGACGCTCACCGCGCAACAGCCAGAGAACAACATCGTTCGCACCTCGCTGGAAGCGCTGGCAGCGGTTCTCGGGGGCACCCAGAGCCTGCACACCAACTCGTTCGATGAGGCCCTCGCGCTCCCAAGCCAGAAGGCCGCGACCATCGCCCTGCGCACCCAGCAGATCGTCGGCTACGAGAGCGGTGTGCCCGAAACGGCGGATCCGCTGGGCGGTTCCTACTTCGTCGAGTCTCTGACCGACGAGATCGAAGAGCGGGCTCGTTCCTACATCGCGCGCATCGACGAGATGGGAGGTGCGGTCGAGGCCATCGAGCAGGGCTGGATGAAGGCGGAGATCGAGGAAGCCGCCTATCGCGTCTCGCAGGGTATCGAGGACGGCTCCCGACCCATCGTCGGCGTCAACCGCTTCGTCGCCGACGCCGAGGAATCGGTCGAGCTTGACGCACTGGATGCCGAGCTCGAGCAACGCCAGCTCGAGCGCCTCGAGCGTGTGCGCTCGGAACGGGATCAGGGCGCCGTGGACGCCGCGCTGAAGACGCTGAGCCAGGTGGCGGCCGACGAGGGCAGCTCCGACAATCTGCTCTACCCGATGAAAGATGCGCTCGGCGCCTATGCCACGCTCGGCGAGGTGTCCGACACCTTGCGAGAGGTCTTCGGAGAATACGAACCCAGTTCCCTCTAACCCAGTCCCTCTAAGCTAGGCAAAGTCTCGAGACAAGGAGCGTTAGTGGGCGTCGATCGGGTTGCGGTGATCGGTGGGACCGGGGACGAGGGCTTTGGGCTCGCGTCGCGCTGGGCCAAGGCCGGGGTCGCGGTGACGATCGGATCGCGCGACGCCGGTCGCGCGAATGAGGCAGCGACCCGGCTGCGCGCACTTCTGCCCGACGCGGTCGTGGAGGGCGCCATCAACGAGCAAGCCGCCGCGTCGCACGGGGTCATCGTGGTCACGGTTCCCTTCGCCGGCCAGGCTGCGATCTACAAATCCATCGCGGACCACGTGGCCGAGGGGTCAATCGTGATCGACGGCACGGTTCCGGTGTCGGCCTCGGTCGGGGGCCGGGCGACGACCGTGCTCGGCGTTTGGCAGGGCAGCGCGGCGCAACAGGCGCAGTCGCTGCTACCCAAGGGCGTGACCACGATGGGAGCGTTCCACACGCTTGCCGCCGGCGCGGTCAACGAGATCGATACTCCGCTCGAGGGCGACGTACTGGTGTGCGGCCCCAAGAAGGGCAAGCCGCTGGTCGCGGAGTTGGTCGAGGCCATCGAGTCGTTGCGGTTCGTCGACGCGGGGAGCCTGGACCAGGCCCGCCTCATCGAGCCGCTGACCGCAATGCTGATAGGCATCAACCGTCGCTACAAGATCGACCGAGCGGGCGTGAGAATCACCGGACTGCCCGAGTCCCGATGAGAGCCAGGCTCCGTTTTCGTCTGCGGTCCGGCCGAGCCCACCCCGCGTTAGCCGCAGGCATTGCGGTGTTGCTGTTGATCGGTGTCGCGCTGGCCACTCCCGGCGGCTTCGCGCTGGTCGAGTCGGTCGCCACGCGCCCCTTCCGCAGCGAGCTCCCCGCGGCCGCGGAGTACCTGCTGATCACTCTGTTCGTTCTGTCGACCGTGACCGCCATCGTGATCGCAGTCAGGGCGCGACGCTCACGTCCACTGGACAAGGACTCCCGGCTCTTCAAATGGCTGCGGGCACCATGGTGGGTCAGGGCCCTGACGATGATTCTTGGGTTCGCGGTCTTCGCCGGATTGCTGTCGCTGCTCATTCGGGCCGACATCGACCTTCCGAACGTGCTGGATGGACTGGTTGGCAACGCACCGGTGGAGGGGCCGGACGCGCCCGCGCTGGGCGAGGGTGGCGGCACGACCCTAGTGGGATGGCTGGCGACGATCGTCTTCGGCATGGCCGTCGCCCTAGTGCTCTCGCTGCTGCTCGTCCTGATCATGCCGGAGGCGGGATCCATAGCCGGCCTGGCCTCGACGCGCGACGACGACGTCGATGAGGTCGCCGGCGGCGTCGAGCTCGGTCTCGCCGATCTCACGTCGATCACCGACCCAAGGGCGGCGGTGCTTGCCTGCTACCTGACGATGACCACGGCTTTCAGACAGGCGGGAGTGCCTCACCGTCCCTCGGACACGCCGTTCGAACTTCTCGAGCGAGCGCTGGTCGCTCGGCGGGTCGACGGCGAGAGCGCCCGGACGTTGACCGAACTGTTCGAACGAGCGAAGTTCAGCCATCATCAGGTGAACGAGAGCACTCGACAGGAGGCTCTGAGGGCGCTGCGCGCGGTCCAGAGAGAGCTCGAAGGAGATCATTGACCACGGCAAAGCTGGTGAGGTCCGCTCTGTTCCTGTTGCTCATCGCGGGCATCATGGGTGCGGCCGCTCCCTCTTTGCGTGGAGCCTGGGTGGTGGCGGCAGCCATCCTGTGGCTCGGCCTCGTGGTGATTCGCATCGGCACCGGTGCCGGAGGACTGCGCTCGCGGCCTTCGGAGTTCGACGAGTTCATGTCTCCGGCGAAGCCCGCCGGTCAACGACCCAAGGACCTCGTCGACATCGAGCGCCGCTTCAGTTGGGGGGCCTACTCATCCGACGAGTTCGAGGTGCGAATCCGTCCGCTGCTCGACCGGCTCATCAAGGCGCGCTTGGGAACGCGGGCCGAAGAGGAGATGCCTTCGGAGCTGCGTGAGTCGCTCGACGAGATGAGTCTGACCCGCGACGAGGACGACACCATCAAGACCGCCGACATAGCAGCAATCGTCGCCCGGATCGAGGCGCTCTAGATGGCCCCCTCGCTTGCCGAGACACGCACTCACGCTCACGCGCTGATCGACGAGGTGGAAAGGGCGATCGTGGGCAAGCGCGACGTACTCGAGCTCGTGCTCATCGCCATCCTGTGCCGCGGCCACGTCCTCTTCGAGGACTTTCCCGGACTGGCCAAGACGCTCATGGCACGTTGTTTCGCTCAGGTTCTCGGGCTCGATTTCTCTCGCATTCAGTTCACGCCCGATCTCCTTCCGTCGGACATCACCGGGTCGTTCATCTACGACCAACGGAAATCGACCTTCGAGTTCCGACGGGGCCCCTTGTTCGCCAATCTCGTACTCGGCGATGAGATCAACCGTGCCCCACCCAAGACTCAAGCGGCGCTACTCGAGGCCATGCAGGAGGGACAGGTCACGGTCGAGGACCAGACCTACCTGCTGACCCCGCCCTTTGCGGTTATCGCAACGCAGAACCCCATCGAGTTCGAAGGGACCTATCCACTGCCGGAGGCCCAGCTCGACCGCTTCATGATTCGCGCAACCGTCGGCTACCCCAGCAAGGACCAGGAGTGGGAGATCCTGAAGCGACGACTCGATCGCAGCGAGGACGAGATCGCGCTCAGGGCGATTGTCGGTCCCGACGAGCTGCTCACCATGCAGGCCTCCATCGAGAAGGTGCACGTCGACGAGACCATCGGCCGTTACATAGTCGAGCTGGTGACCGCGTCGAGGGCCCACGCCGACATCGAGGTCGGAGCCAGCCCGCGCGGGGCACTGGCGACGCTGAAGATGGCGCGCGGGCGGGCTGTGCTGAGCGACAGGGACTTCGTCACGCCCGAGGATGTGAAGGCGGTGGCGATACCGGCACTTGCCCACCGCTTGACCCTGCGCCCCGAGTTGTGGGTGCGGCGAATCGTCGGGGACGACATCGTGAGGTCCTTGCTCGAGACCGTGCCGACACCACCTCCGGTTCAATGACCGCGAGCTTGACGCCCAAGCTCAGGTTGTTCCTGGGGCTTGCGGGCGTCGCCCTCGTCGGAGGGTTGCTCCTGGGACGTGTCGAGCTGATTGCTCTGGCCGCGCCCCCGATCGTCGCCGCGACCACAAGCCTCGCATCCACCCGCAGGCCGGAGGTTCGCGCCACCCTCGAGGTGGAGATGGAGAGGTGCCTGGAAGGCGACGAGTTCGAGCTGCGGATCGGGCTTGCCTGCGACGATCGGGCCGAAGAGGTCGAGGTCGGCGTGCGCGTGCCTGCGACCTTCGCACTCGTCGAGGGAAACCGCCAGCAGGTCTTGTCGATCGACGCGCAAGAGCCGGCAACGGTGACGTTGCGGCTACGCGCGCTACGTTGGGGAGTTCACGTCGTCGGGCCGGTTGCCGTGCGGGTAAACGGACCCGGACGATTGATGCGCTTCGAGCGGGTTTTCGCGTTGCGACAGAGAGTGAGGGTCTATCCACCGGTACAGCGGCTCAGGCGAGCCATCCGCCCGCCGAACACGCAGGCGCTGGTCGGCAACTACGTGGCTCGAGCCGCGGCCGCGGGCATCGAGTTCGCCTCTGTGCGCCCGTTTGCGCCGGGCGACGATGTGCGCCGCCTCAACTGGAGCGTTTCGAGCAGACGTGACGACCTCTACGTAAACGTTCACCACCCCGAGCGCAACGCGGAGGTCGTCCTGTTGCTTGACTCATTCGCCGATGTCGGCGAGGCCGGGTCGAGCAGCCTGGACGTTACGGTCCGCGCGGCGTTCGAGTTGTGCCGTCACTACCTCGACCGCAAGGATCGAGTGGGTCTGGTGGGAATGGGCGGAGTCCTGAGATGGCTGACGCCCGCGATGGGCCGGACTCAGTTTCTTCGTATCGCGGACTACCTGCTCGAGACGCGCGCGGTGTTCAGCTACGCATGGCGGGACACCGCCTACCTGCCGAAGAGAACTCTGCCGGCCGGCTCGCTCGTGATCGCGCTCACTCCGCTCGCCGACTCGAGGGTGATTCGCGCGCTTGCGGACCTCAGGGCCAGAGGATTCGCGCTGGTCGTTCTCGACACCCTGACCGAGGCCGCCATCGGTCCCGGCCCAACGCCCGAGCAGCAGTTGTCTCACCGGCTTTGGCGACTGCAACGCGCCGCCACCCGCGCCGAGCTTGCCGATCGAGGAGTGCCGACGCTGAAACTCGAGTCCAGGAACCTCGACGTCGTGCTCGCCCAGATGGGCAGATGGGAGCGAACGAAAACGGGGACGCTGAGGTGAGGCGCGTTCTGCTCTGGGCGGTTGCGACCATCGCCGTTCTTCTCGGTGCATATCCGCTTGTGATCGAGATACTCCCGGCCGTTGTGGTGCTCGGCATCACCGGCGTCTTGGGAGTCGGAGCCGGTTTGCTCTTCGACCACCGCGGTGTCGCGTGGATGGGCGTTTGCCTACTCGCCTTGCAGTACTCGGTTGCCCTGGTGGTGAGGGGCGGGCAAATGGATCCTCTCGCTCCGATCGTCGGAACGTCGGTCCTGCTGCTGCTCGAGCTGAGCGACCTCGCGCTGCTGGGCAGCGATCGGCCCATCGATCCGGCGACGCTCAGACGATCGGTCTCCCGCGCTCTCGCGGTTACCGGCCTCGGCGGTCTGGCCGCGGCCCTGGCCGTCGGACTGAGGACCTCCGTCGCGCTCGGCTATCCGATGGCGGTGGTGGCCGGCGGAGTCCTCGCGGTGCTCGCCTTGATCCTGCCCGCCAGGCTCGCCCTGCGGGTGGCATCGCCAACCCCCGAACCCGACGCGAAGGAATCCGAGCCTCGCTGAAGCGGGTAGAGCGGGAGAGGGTCTCGAGGACTTCGGGGGGATCGCACGTTTCGCGACCAAGGTCGACCAGCTGAGGATGCAGGGGACCGGAGTTACGAAGCGCGACGTCAAGAAGGGCGCGGTTGTGCTCTCCTCAGGCGACAACTTCCTCGCCGGGCCCGAGCTGAACGCAAGCTTCGAGGAGAACGCGGAGAACGGAGATCCCTTTTACGACAGCATCGGCCTGTCGTTGATCGATTACGACGCGCTCGCCATCGGCAACCACGAATTTGACTTTGGCCCGGACGTGTTGGCCGAGTTCATCGAGGGCTTCGGCGAGGTGGGAGTACCCAACTCCGGTATTCCTCCGTTCCTGAGCGCGAACCTCAACCTCGACGGCGAGCCGCGCTTGAAGGCGCTCGAAGATGCAGGGATCATCTCCGGTTCCACGACGGTGACCAAGCGAGGCCAGAGAATCGGCATCGTGGGGGCCACCACACCTCTTCTCCACTCGATTTCGAGCCCACGCAACGTGGTAGTTGACGAGGATGTCGCCGCGCGCGTGCAGGAGCAGGTCGACTCGCTCAGGTCCCAGAACGTCAACAAGATCATCCTGATTAGCCACCTCCAAAACGTCGACGAGGATCGCGCTCTCGCCGGCATGCTCAGCGGCGTGGACATCATGATCGCGGGAGGCGGTGACGAGCTCCTGGCCAACGAGGGCGATGTGCTGGTTCCGGGAGACGAGGGTGAGGACGCGGACGGTGATGGTGTGGGTGACAGCATCGCCGGTCCCTATCCCCTGATCGAAGTGGACCTCAACGGCCGCGATGTGCCCATCGTGACCACGCCCGGCAACTACAAGTACGTCGGTCAACTGAGGGTGGGCTTCAATAGGAACGGTCGCGTGGTCGCTATCAAGAAGAGCAGCGGATTGCAACGCGTCGCTGGGGGAGCCCAGCCGGACGCGGTCGAGCCCAACGGTCGCATCCAACGCTGGGTCGTCGACCCGGTTGAGCGCGCTCTTCAGAGGCTGGCCGAGACGGTTGTAGCTACGACGGAAGTCGGGCTGAACGGCATCCGCGCCGACGTTCGCACCAAGGAAACGAATCTCGGGAACCTGATCGCCGACGGATACGTCACGCAGGCCGACAAGCTCAACGAATCGTTCGGTGCGCCGCAACCCGACATCGGGCTTCAAAACGGCGGCGGCATCCGCAACGACTCGATCATCGGACCGGGTGACATCACCGAGCTCGACACCTTCGATATCGCGCCGCTCGGTAACTTCTTGGCGATCAGCGAGCAGGTGACGCCCGACAAGTTCCTCGAGCTGCTCGAGCAGTGCGTGTCCGGGATCCCGGCCGCCGAGGGGCGTTTCTGTCAGATCTCCGGCTTCGAGTTCACCTACGATCCGACGGCCACCGCGCGGGAAACCGATGTGGATGGCAACCAAACCGTGGCGGGCGAGCGCGTGCAGGACGTCACGCTTGACGACGGCACGATCATGGTGGTCGACGGCTTGATCGCGCCGACGGCCGTGAACCTAAACATCGCCACCAGCGTCTTCTCGGCCGGCGGTGGAGACAACTACCCGCTCGAATCCTTCGAGTTCACCACGCTGGGCCAGACCGACCAGCAGACACTCAAGAACTACCTGATCGACGACCTTGGTGGAGTCGTCACGGCGGCCCAATATCCCGAGGCCGGCGAGGGTCGCATAACCGCCGAGTAGGAGCGGCTGTTTTCAGGCAATCTCAGGGGCCGCCCGAGGGCGGCCCCTTCGCCTTTCCGGTGCATGCTCGAGTGAGTCCCACGCCGCAAAGGCGAGCTCGCCGGCCGCCTCGACGTCGGCGGTCTCGAGCGGGCCGATCACTAGTCGGTCAGCGGATGACTGCGATAGTGGCTCCGGTTTCGACCGACTGTCCCTGGGAGACCTTTAGTTCTTCGACCGTGCCGTTGACGTGGGCGAGAATCGAGTTCTCCATCTTCATCGCCTCGAGCACGACCACCGCCTCTCCGGCCTCGACCTCCTGGCCCGCCTCGACGAGAACCTTGACGATGGTGCCCTGCATGGGGGCCACCAGCGTGTCGGTGCCACCTCCGCCGGCGCCTGCGACCTTCTTCGGAGGCTTGGGTTTGCGCGGTTGAACGTTGGTCTCGAGCCGTTCGCGCGCGGTAACCGAGAAACGCTTGCCGTCGACCTCGATGGTGAAACTGCGCTCGGCGATCTCCGGCTCGCCCGCCTCAGGCTTGGACGCCGGCGCTTCACCGAGCACGGACAGGTCCATCTCGCGCTCGACGGTTCCGGTGTGGTATTCGCCTGCGGCGAAGCGCTCGTCGGCAAGCATCAGCCGGTGGAAGGGGATCGTGGTCTTGATCCCCTCGACCGTGTATTCGTCGAGAGCGCGCAACATACGTCTGCGCGCCTCCTCGCGGTTGGCTCCGAAGGCGACCAGCTTTGCGATCATCGGGTCGTAGGCCTGAGGAATCGTGTAGTTGGCCTCGGCCCCCGAGTCCACGCGCACGCCCGGTCCGCTGGGCTCGCGGTAGTGCCCGATACGTCCGGGTGATGGCGTGAACTTCTTGGCGGGGTTCTCGGCGTTGATGCGGCATTCGATGGCCGCTCCCTTGAGCGTGAGGTCGTCCTGGCTGAACTCGAGCGGCTCGCCGGCCGCGGTCAGGATCTGCGCTCGGACCAGGTCGACTCCGCAGACCAGCTCGGTGACGGGATGCTCGACCTGCAGGCGCGTGTTCATCTCGAGGAAGTAGAAGCTCTTCTGATCGGAGTCGAGCAAGAACTCGCAGGTGCCCGCGTTGCCATAGCCGACCTGTTTGCTGACGCGGGCGGCGGCGTCCATGATCTGCTCGCGCACACCTTCGTCGAGCACCGGTGACGGAGATTCTTCGACGAGCTTCTGGTGGCGGCGCTGCAGCGAGCAGTCGCGCTCGGGAAAACTGAGGATGTTGCCCGACGCGTCGCCCAGCACCTGGATCTCGATGTGGTGAGGACGCTCGAGGTAACGCTCGAGGTAGACCTCGTCGTTGCTGAAGTAAGCCTGAGCTTCGCGTGCGGCGCCCGCGAGGGCGTCGGAGATCTCGGCTTCGGTGGCCACGACCCGGAAGCCCTTGCCGCCCCCGCCGGCCGACGCTTTTATGGCGAGCGGGAGCCCGTGGGAGGAGACGAAGTCCTTGACCTCATCGACGGTCGTCACCGGGTCCTTGGTTCCGGGAACGGTGGCGACTCCGGCCTCGGTGGCAGCGCGCCGGGCGGCGGTCTTCTCGCCCATCGACTCGATGACCTCGGGGGCGGGTCCGATCCAGGTGAAGCCCGCGTCCATGACGGCGCGGGCGAAGCTCGCGTTCTCCGCAAGGAACCCATAGCCGGGATGGATCGCGTCGACGCCGGTCTTGCGGGCGGCATCCAGGATGTTGTCGATCTTGAGGTAGGACTCAGCCGCCGCTCCGGGCCCCACGTTCACGGCCTCCCCGGCGAGACGCACGTGAATTGCATCCGCGTCGAGCTCGGAGTAGACGGCCACGGGCACGATGTCCATGTCCCTGCACGCCCGGACTATCCGGACGGCGATCTCTCCGCGGTTCGCGATCAGCACCTTGGTGAACAATGGACTCCTAATGGCATCGGACCTCAGTGACGAGATCTTAGAGCGCGCCCTTACCGGTCGGTTCGGACGCTACCGCAGGGTCTACGACTCCATCGACTCCACCAATCTCGACGCGCTCCGCTGGGCGGCCGAGGAAGGAGCCGCCGAGGGGTCGCTGGTGGTGAGCGACGAGCAGACCGCGGGGCGAGGAAGGTGGGGCCGGTCCTGGGTGGCCGCGCCGGGGAGCGCGCTGATGTTCTCGCTCGTCCTGCGCCCTCACGACCCGATCGACGGCGGTCTGTTGACCACTGGAGCAGGCCTTGCCGTAGCGGACGGCATCCAGAGCGCGAGCGGTCTTTCCACCATGCTGAAGTGGCCCAACGACGTGCTGGTAGCGGGCCGCAAGGTCGCCGGGATCCTCGTCGAGGCCCGCACCGGCGGTTCGTCGGGTGACGCCACCGGAAATGCCATCGTGGTTGGGGCCGGTATCAACCTGCACTGGCGGCGGGATGAGTTCCCCTCGGACCTCGCCGAGAGCGCGACCTCGATCGCGGCCGAGGTCGAGAGCCGCAAGGAAGAGGCGGGGTGGGCTCGGCCGGGCCGCAGGACGGTGCGAGTTCCGGCGCGAGCGGAGCTGCTTGCCGCGGTGCTGATCAGATTCGAGAATCTTTACGGTTACCTGACCGCGGAGGGGGGAGAGGAGATCGTCCAGGCCGCCGCCGGGCGCTCGGCGGTCATCGGCGAGCGCGTCACCATCCGGTTCGCCGACGGCACCGATGCAACCGGCGTGGCGACCGGCATCGCACCGAACGGGGGACTGATCCTCGACGAAAAGAGAATCATCACGGCCGGCGAGATCGAGCGCCTCCGCACTTCGTCAGCGTGAGGACGGCGATGTGGGCAGCGAGCGAAGCTTGACCGGTGAGGACTGAACGATCGACGAGGTCGTCTGCCCGTGCATGAGAAAACGGTCCAGGACCTCCTCGAGCCGGTCTATCTCGGTGACGAACACCTTCATCAGGAAGCAGTCTTCACCGGTGATGCGGTGGCACTCGACGACCTCGGGAGTGCGCTCTGCGAGTTCGACGATCCGCCGAAGCTGGCCGGGTCCCGGACGAATGCGAACGAACGCAGCCACCGGATAACCGAGCGCCCGGGGATCGACGTCGAGCCGGTACCCGGTGATGACCCCAGACTGCTCGAGCCGCTGGACGCGTTCAGTGACGGCGGGAGAGGACATCCCCACCCGCCGCGCCAGCTCCGACATCGACATGCGGGGGTCGGCGGAAAGCTCGGCGAGAAGCCTGAGGTTCGTGGCGTCTAGTGGAGCGACCGAGCTCAAGGCAAAGCCTCCTCAATTCAATGAATTCTTAGGCTCAAAGGGCCTTTTACCTCAAAAGCGTTATTCCTGGACGAGGATACACCTGGAAGCATCCAGATATGCAGGGAAACCTGACGGACCGCGTCCCGCCGCACGCCTACTTCGTGGTGAGCGCGGTGTTCCACTACCTCGGTCCGGCCTGCGCGGCGTTGCTGTTCGGCCGCATCGACGTCCTCGGGGTTGCGTGGCTGCGGATCGTGGGCGCCGGGGCGTTTTTCGCAGCATGGCGCCGGCCCTGGAGATTCACCCGCGCCCTGACCTCGAGTCAACGATCCACCTTGATTGGTCTCGGGGTCGTCCTGGCGGTGATGAATGCCTGCTTCTATCTGGCCATCGACCGGCTGCCCCTTGGCACGGTCGGTGCGATCGAGTTTCTCGGACCTGTCTGCCTCGCTGCGCTCGGCGCACGCGGCTGCCGAAACGGCGCCGCGCTGGTGCTTGCGGTGGCCGGCGTTTACCTCCTTGCAGACGTTCGCTTCGCGGGCGAGCCGCTCGGGTTCGGGTTCGCCTTTGCAAATGCCGGCCTGTTCGTCGCCTACGTCGTTCTGGGCCATCGGATCGCCGAGGAGGGTGGTGGAGGAGTGGATCTTCTGGCGGCGGCGATCCTGATTGCCTCGATCGTGATCACGCCCATGGGCCTGGCCGGGGCGCTCCCGGCGCTTGGCGCCCCACTTCTGGTGGCCGCGGGAGTCGGGGTCGGGCTCTGCTCCTCGGTCATCCCCTATGTGGCCGACCAGATGGCCATGGCCCGCTTGCCGCGGGCCACCTTCGCATTGCTGCTGTCGATCCTCCCGGCCACCGCGACGATCATCGGAGTCCTAGTTCTGGGCCAGATCCCGACTCCGATCGAGATCATCGGAGTGCTACTCGTCGTGGCGGCGGTAGCGATGCATGAGAGCGAGGCGGCCGTCGCCTCTCAGGCCTGAACCGGCAAAGCGGTTACAGTGGTTGCATGAGCCAGACCACGCCCGAGTCCGTCGCGCTCGTCGAGGACTTCGTCAACACCCTCGATCTCGAGGACAACTCCGACGCCATCGATTCCCTGCGCGCCCTGAGGGCCTGGACCCGGCGGCGAATGAAAATCAGGGTCCGCACTCTGGACGAAGACGACTGGAGCGAGGCGATTCGCGTGCGAGAGGCGCTGCGCGAGGTGCTCGAATCGCACGGTTCCGTACGACTCAATCGCAGCGTGCTGCGCACGCTTAACCACGCAGGAACCTCGGCTCGAGTCGGCGTCAGGTGGGAAGACGACGGGGCTGCGAGCTTCGCCGCCACCGATGCAGGAGTCGGCGGCGTGCTCGGTCCGATCTTCGCCGCGATCGTCACGGCACAGGGCGACGGCACGTGGGATCGACTCAAGGTCTGTCCTGCAGATGACTGCAAAGCCGCGTTCTACGACCACTCGAAGAACCGCTCGGGGAAGTGGTGCACTATGCGTGTCTGCGGCAACCGGGCAAAGACCCGCGCTTACCGGGAACGGCATTAGCCGAGAAAGTGAGAACACAAAGGTGACCGTGGCTCAATTGTCGCGACAGGATGTGCGGCGCATCTTTCTAAAGGCTCAGGGGTTCATCGGCGCGCCGGATCGCCGGGCCGGGGTGGCGGGAGTGCTGCGCTCGGTGGGAGCGGTCCAACTGGACACCATCTCCGTCCTGGCCCGAAGTCATGAGCTGGTGCCGTACGCGCGTCTCGGCGCGATAGCGAGGAAGAAGATTGAGAACGCCTACTGGAGCAGCGAGGATGCCTTCGAGTACTGGGCTCACGCGGCCTGCATCCTGCCCCTCGAGGTCTGGCCCTACTTCGAATTCCGACGCCGCCGTTCCCAGGTGCGCTACGCCGACAACGGCTACGAGAAGGCCGGCAAAGAGGTGCTCGCGCGCCTGGCCGGCGAGGGACCGCTGACCGCAACCGATCTCGGAGGCGCCAAGAAGGGCGGGATCTGGTGGGACTGGTCGGACACCAAGGAAGCGCTCGAGATAATGCTGGCGCAGGGACGAGTGGTGTGCGTCGAGCGCCGCGGCTGGCGGCGCGTCTACGACCTTCCCGAGCGGGCGATTCCGAGCCCGGTACTCGACGAGGTCCCCGACGATCATGAGTGTTTCGCCTTTCTCGTCGAGGCCGCTGCCAGACATCTGGGCGTCGCCACGCGCATGGACCTCGCCGACTACTTCAGGCTCAAGGTCGCCGACGTGTCCGCCGCGCTCGAGCCCGCGGGCCTCGTCCCCGTCGAGGTAAAGGGCTGGAAAGATCGCGCGTGGGCTCACCCCGCGGCTCTCGAGTGGCTCGGGCAAGGTATTCGCGGCCGCCACCGCACCACACTGCTCAGCCCCTTCGACTCACTGGTGTGGGATCGCAAGCGGACCTTTCGCATCTTCGATTTCCATCACCGTCTCGAGGCGTACGTGCCGCGCCCCAAGCGCATCCACGGCTACTTCGCGATGCCGCTTCTCGCCAAGGGCAAGCTGGTCGGGCGAATGGATCCGTCACGCAATGGCTCGACGCTGGTGGCGAACAGGCTCACCGTCGAGCCCGGCTACGTTGAGTCGATGGCCGCGGCACTGGCCGAGGCCGCGACCTGGGTCAGGGCCGACTCCGTCGCACTCGACGTCGTCGACCCACCCGAGCTGCGGAGCGCGCTCGAGCAGGCACTTGCCGAGCTGATGTGACTGAGCGACCGAGCCGTGCGGAGATCGAGGCGGCGCGCAACAAGACGGTCCCCGATGTCATCGCTCCGGGCCTAAGTGTGTTGTTCTGCGGATTCAACCCGGGTCTGTACTCCGGCGCGACGGGTCATCACTTCTCTCGCCCCGGCAACCGCTTCTGGCCGACCCTTCATCGCTCGGGCTTCACGCCGCGCCAACTGGCTCCCTCCGAGGAGCGCGAACTGCTCGACTACTCGTTGGGGATCACGAACATCGTCGAGCGTTCTACGGCCAAGGCTTCCGAGCTCGACGCCGGGGAGCTCCGCGCCGGGGGAGCAAGGCTGATCGAAAAGCTGCGGGAGTTCGAGCCCCGGGTCGTGGCCATCCTGGGGGTCACGGCCATCCGGGTTGCGTTTGATGACCCCAAGGCGAAGGTGGGCCCGCAGACCGGCCCGCTGGGCGGAATCCCGGTGTGGGTGCTCCCCAACCCCAGCGGACTGAACGCCCACTACCAGATCGACGACCTCGTCAGGGAGTTCAGTGCCCTGCGCCACGCCGTCAATCGAGTCAACTAATCTCAAGCGATGACCGAGTCAGGGAAGCGGGAGGCGGATCTCGCTCGAGCCATCGAGAGCGCGCGCTCGGGCGGGGCCCCCAGGTATCACGAGAAGCTCGCTCAACAGCAGAAGCTGTTCGTGCGGGACCGCCTAGCGCTGCTGCTCGACGACGCCGACTCCTTCGTCGAGGACGGGCTGTTGGTGAACGCCCTGGCCGGCGATCTTCCCGCCGACGGCGTGGTCACAGGAGTCGGCACCATCGACGGACGGCCGGTTGCCGTCATGGCCAACGATGCGACCGTCAAGGCGGGGTCCTGGGGCGCCCGCACGGTGGAGAAGATCATCCGCATCATCGAGCTGGCGCAGCGCCACGAGCACCCCCTCGTCTACCTCGTCGACTCGGCCGGGGCGCGCATCACCGACCAGGTCGATCTCTTTCCGGGGCGCCGGGGTGCGGGAAAGATCTTCTACAACCAGGTCAAGGCGTCGGGGAGGATCCCCCAAGTCTGCTGCCTGTTCGGCCCCTCGGCGGCCGGTGGTGCCTACATCCCGGCGTTCTGCGACGTCGTGTTCATGGTCGATGGGAACGCGTCGATGTACCTGGGCTCGCCGCGCATGGCGGAGGAGGTCATCGGCGAGAAGGTCACGCTCGAGGAGATGGGCGGCGCCCGCATGCACTGCGAGGTCTCGGGTTGCGGCGACCTGCTGGTGGCCGACGACAAGGCGGCCATCGAGGCGGCGCGCGGCTACCTCGGCTTCTTCGGCCAGAGCTTCCGCGACGAGCCGCCGCGCGTCGCAGGCAGACGCCAAGGCCATACGGGTTCACTCGAGAAGTTGGTGCCCTCGGACGAGAGCCGCGAGTTTGACATGTACGCGCTGATCGCCGGGCTCGTCGACGAGGCATCGTTCTTCGAGATCAAGCCCGACTTTGCAAAGGAGCTGATCACCGGTCTGGCCCGTCTCGACGGACGCGCCGTCGGCATCGTCGCCAATCAACCGGCGGCGAAGGGGGGCGTGCTGTTCGTCGACTCGGCCGACAAGGCGGCTCGTTTCATCTGGCTCTGCGACGCATTCAATATTCCGCTGGTGTTCCTGAGTGACGTGCCGGGCTTCATGATCGGAACGGCGGTCGAACGCCAAGGGATCATTCGCCACGGAGCCAAGCTGATCACCGCCGTGTCCGAGGCCACGGTTCCAAAGTTCTGCGTGGTCGTGCGCAAGGCCTACGGAGCGGGGCTCTATGCCATGGCCGGGCCGGGGTTCGAGCCCGATGCGACCATCGCGCTGCCCACCGCGCGCATCGCGGTCATGGGTCCCGAACCGGCCATCAACGCGGTGTACTTCAACAAGATCCAGGCGCTGTCCGACCCCGCAGAGCGCGAGGCCTTCGTGGCGGCCAAACGCCGGGAGTACGAAGAGGACATCGACCTGGTGCACCTCGCTTCCGAGAACGTGGTCGACGCCGTGGTGCTACCCGACGACCTGCGTATGGAACTGATCCGCAGGCTAGATGCGACGGGTCTCAAGGAGCGTCACTTCTCGACCCGGCGACACGGCGTTCCCCCGGTCTAATGGGTGGCGGGCTGTGAGCGCAAGGTTCGTCGAGGTGAACCGCGACGGGCGCGTGGGCATCGTGTCTCTGAATCGCGCGGAGGCTCGCAACGCGTTGTCGGGCTCGATGGCGGACGAGCTGGCGGAGAGCTTTCGCGCTATCTCGTCCGATGACGACGTCTGGGTCATGGTTCTGCGCGCCAACGGGGACAAGGCCTTTTGTGTGGGGGCGGACCTCAAAGAACGAGCCGCGTTCACTCTCGAGGACTTTCACGCCAACCGCAAGCAGATCCGAGGCATGTTCGAGTCGCTTCGGTCCGTCCGGCAGCCGGTGGTTTGCGCGCCCTTCGGATTTGCGCTCGGCGGGGGCATGGAGCTCGTGCTGTCCTGCGACATCGTCGTCGCGGCGGAGAACACGATGTTCGGTCTTCCCGAGGCGCGCGTGGGCCTCCTCCCGGCCGGCGGTGGGACGCAGTTGCTTACGCGCAAGGTCGGCTTGGCTCGCGCCAAGGAGTTGATCCTGCGCGGTCGCCACTTCTCGGCCGAGGAGGCCCACGAGATGGGGTTGATCGCCAAGGTCGTGCCCGACTACGCGCTCGAAGAGTCGGCCCTGGACGTGGCGCGAGACATCTGCGAATGCTCGCCGGTTGCGGTGCGAGAGGCCAAGAAGTCCATCGACGCGACCTACGGCGTCGCGTTGGAAGAGGGTGTCGAGCTCGAGAACGATTCGTGGAAGGTCGTGATCGCCAGCGAGGATCGAGCCGAGGGGATCGCGGCATTCAACGCAAAGCGGCCGCCGGAGTGGCACAACCGATGAGTATCCCGTCCGCAGTGCGAGTCCGCGAGGTCGGGCCAAGGGACGGCATCCAGAGCGAGAAGGCAAGGGTTGCGACGGCCGACAAGATCGCGCTACTCGACGCGCTTGGCGACACCGGGTTGAGATACATAGAGGCCGTTTCGTTCGTCTCCCCAAAGGCCATTCCGAACATGGCCGATGCACCCGAGGTGTGGGCGGGGCTCGCCAGGAAACCGGAGATCTTCTACTCGGCTCTGGTCCCCAATCGCACCGGTGCCGAGAACGCCGCCGAAGCCGGGGTCGACGGAATGCAGGTGTTCGTGGCGGCCACCGACTCCTACAACCTCCGCAACCTCCGACGGACGGTACTCGAGTCGTTCGACGACATCTCAGAGGTAGTCGCGGTCGCGCGCTCATCGGACATCCCGGTCGAGGGCTCGCTCTCGACCGCGTTCGGTTGTCCCTACGAGGGCGACGTGTCGCCGGCGCGCGTGGTCGAGGTCAGCCGCTTGATGGTCGAGGCCGGAATCACTTCGATCTCGTACGGAGACACCACGGGAATGGGCACTCCGCGCCGCGTCCGTGAGGTCATCGAGACGCTGCGCGCCGAGCTCCCCGACGTCGTGCTCAACATGCACTTCCACGACACGCGCGGCACCGGGCTGGCCAACGTGCTCACCGCGCTCGAGCTCGGCGTTGACTACTTCGATGCGTCCGTAGGAGGGATGGGCGGAAGTCCCTACGCCGAGGGCGCCACCGGAAACATCGCAACCGAGGACCTCGTCCACATGCTCGACGATATGGAAGTGTCCACCGGAGTGGACCTGAGCAAGTTGATCGCGGCGGCGCGCGTCGCTCAGGGCTTCATCCAGGGTGAGTTGCCGAGCAAGATGCTGAAGGCGGGCCCACGCTCGCAGGTGGCCGGGCCGATCGCCAAGGAAGACTTGGATCTGAATGTTTAAGAAGGTACTGATCGCCAATCGGGGGGAGATCGCGGTGCGCATCGCGCGCACCTGTCGCCGGCTCGGGGTCGCCACCGTCGCGGTTCACTCCGACGTCGACTCAGGCGCCAGGCACGTGGCCGCCTGCGACGAAGCGCTCCCCCTGGCCGGCGTGGCTTCCTCGGAGACCTATCTCAACGTCGATGCCCTGCTCGAGGGGGCCAGATCCTCCGGTGCGGAGGCGATTCATCCCGGCTACGGTTTTCTGGCCGAGAGCGCCGCGTTCGCTCAAGCGGTTGGGGACGCGGGGGTTGTATGGATCGGTCCCTCGCCCAACGCGATGCGCAAGGTCGGAGACAAGATCAGTGCGCGGCGCCTGGCCGAAGCGGCGGGTGTGCCCCTGCTGCCCGGATTGACCGACGCCATAACCAACATCGAGCGCGTAGCGCGTTTTGGTGAGCAGCACGGCTATCCGCTGGCGATCAAAGCGGCGGGTGGCGGCGGCGGACGCGGGCTCAAGGTCGCGCACTCGCCCGACGAGCTCGACGAAGCGTTCGCGTCGGCGCGGCGGGAGTCGGAGTCGTACTTCGGCTCGAGCGACGTGTTCGTCGAGCGTTATCTCGAAGCCCCCAAGCACCTCGAGGTCCAGATCCTGGCTCCGTCTGAAAGCCACGCGCTGTGGCTCGGTGTGCGCGACTGCTCGCTTCAGCGCCGGCATCAAAAGTTGATCGAGGAGACACCTCCGCCGTTGCATCGTGAGATCGGGCCCTTGATGGGCGAGGCCGCGGTGGCCCTTTCGAAGGCCTGCGGCTACACCGGAGCGGGCACTGCAGAGTTTCTCGTCGACGACCGGGGACTCTTTTACTTCCTCGAGGTAAACGCTCGTCTGCAGGTCGAGCACACCGTGACCGAGGAGGTGCTCGGCCTCGATCTGGTCGAGTGCCAGTTGAAGATCGCATCGGGGGAACCATTGGGTTTCGGCCAGGCTGATCTGGTGCCCAACGGTCACGCCATCGAGTGCCGCATCAACGCTGAGGACCCCGCGCGCGGCTTCGCTCCGTCCCCCGGAGTCATCACCGCTTACGAGGAGCCGGCGGGAGCCGGCGTTCGAGTCGACTCCGGCTACGGCGAGGGCGACGAGGTCCCCGGCGCTTACGACTCGCTCATTGCAAAGGTGATCACCACGGGAACGAGCCGTGACTTGGCGATTGCTTCAATGACCGCCGCCCTCGAGAACCTGACGATCGTCGGAGTCAGCACGACGATTCCCGCCCACCTGTTGCTGCTCGGCGAGGGTTCCTTCGTACGGGGAACCCACACGACGCGTACCGTGGAGGCCGGCGGAGCACTCGACTCGCTGACCGAGCCGGGCGAGGGAGTGCTGATCGTCGGAGGACGGCCCGTCGTGCTCTGGCATCCGTCGATGGCGGCGTCCGCGGCCGCGGCGGTCGGAGCTCGGGCCTCGGGCGAGCTGACCGCACCAATGCAGGGCACGATCCTCAAGGTCCTGGTGCGCGAGGGTGATGCGGTCGAGTCGGGAGATCCGTTGATGGTGCTCGAGGCCATGAAGATGGAGACCACGATCGCTGCGCCGGCGTCTGGGCTCGTGACCCGGATCGCGGTGAAGCAGGGGGAGACCGCGGGGGCCGGCGAGGTTCTTGCGGTGGTCGAATAGACGTCGACACGGCGCTGCTTGCCGGCGCCGTCGCACAACTCACCATCTTTCTGGCCATCGGCTGGGTTCTCGGCGACGCGGTTCTTCAGTGGGCCGGCGGTCACATCGCTCGCCGGACACCGACCGGGCTGCCCGAAGGGATCGGTCTTCCCGAGCAGGCGCTTCTCGCAGTAGTCGCGGGCGTCGCTTTTTGCGTTGTGCTGATGATGGTTCATGCCCCCTTTGGCGGACACGTGTTCTCGAATGGCTTCGTCGTTCCCGTGGTCGGGGCCGCGGTACTGGTATGGGGTTTGGTGCGCAAGCGGTGGCCGCGGTCGGTCCCCTGGTTGATGGTGGTGTTGTTCGCAATCGTGGTCCTCGCGATCTTCGAGACCCCGGTGCTGCACGAGGGCACTGGAGTTCGAGCCGGCGACTCGTCGTTGCACATGGGGTGGACCGAGCAACTGCTGCGCGGCGAGTCGGTACCGCCTGGGCCCGCTCCGGAGTTCGCTCGCAACGCGTATCCCTGGGGTTTCCACACCGTGATGGCGACGATGGTCCGTCTGGTTCCGGAAACCGACACCTTCGCGGCGCAAGAGGCACTCCACCTTCTGCTGTTGTTCGCCCTTCCTCTCGGATGCGCGTGTCTGGCGCGCCGTCTTTACGGAGGCTCGGGGTGGGCCGGTGCACTATGCGGAGCCGTCGTTGCCGGGTGGGGTTGGATTTCGGCTCGCGGAATCGATTTTGTTGCATCGCCACTCAACGCCCGGCATGGCGCCGACATGGTCGCCGCTTCGCCCAACTCGGTCTACGAACTGTTCCCGCCGGCGTTCCCGCGCGAGCTCGGCCTCGTAGTGCTGTCCGCGACGGCGCTGTTGATAGTGCTTGCCATAAGGACCGAGGACCGCCGCTTCGGTGTCCTGGCGGGGATCTCCGCGGGCCTGGTGGGACTGATCAGCGCCCCGCTCTTTCTCACGGCGGCACTCTGGACGGTCGTCGGTGGGCTTCTCGCGGGGCCCGGAGCGCGTCGCCGCATGTTCGTCACGCTTGCCGGTCCCACCCTGTTGGTGTTTGCGCTGTGGGTGGGTCCGGTGGCCTACAACTACATCCGCTACGGCGGTTTCGTGAACATCACCTCGCGGCTTGGTGTCGAATGGCCGATGGTGATCGCCCTGGCCTCGTGGGGTCTCTTGTTTCCCCTGGCGGTCGCGGGCATCGTCATGGCGTTCCGTTCTTCCACGACCGGTGCCCGCGTGCTGTTGGGCTTCGCTCTGGTCGCCGTCGCAATGCTGCTACTGGCACGCGCTCGGGCCGCATTCGACTGGCAGCTTGCCGGCAACGCGACTGCGCTTCACCAGGGACGCGTCTGGCCGGTCGCGCATCTCCTCGGGGCGGCCTTCGCGGGGGCCGCGCTTGCGGCCGGCTTCAACTGGCTCAGGCGCCGGTCGGAGTTCAGCGCGCCGGTGGCGGTGGCCGCCGTCGCGGTGATCGGTTCGCTGTCGCTGTGGCTCTCGTCCCAGGGGCTAACCCGGGTCATCCACAATGACGACAACGGGTTCATCTACAACCGGCCCGAGTTCGCAGACGGCTCCTTCATCGTGAACGCTGCGGAGGTTCTCGGCCCGGATGACATCGTGGAGGCGCCGCCCGGACCCGACAACGTGCTCGGCTTCTGGCTCTTTCAGTTCTCCGGCGTGCGCGTTACCGGCCACGACGACCCTCGTTACAAGGGCAACGAGCTCCGCATCCGCTATGAGGAGCTCGCCGGCAGCTACGCCGAGGTCATGGCGGCAGGCGGGTTCGATGCCGACTACGTGCCGTTGCCGGAGGCGGACGCCGCGGAGGCCGGGATCGGCTCCGACGAGGTGATGGCCGAGGGACGCTTCAACGGCAGGCGCTGGGTGCTGGTCGAGGCCGGGGCACTCGATCACCCCTAGAAAAACCTGACAGTACGGGACATTCTGTACCATCCCGGACAGCGCGCGGGGCTAAGGAAGCCTCACGCCTGAGGTTTGAGGGGGAGAGAATGTCCTTGTCTAGTCTGTGGTCCGGCCCGGCCCGCTCCACGCAAAGACGAGTTCTCGCGGGGCTCGCCGCAGTAGCGCTCATGGCCACGCTCGTGGGGGTGGCCCTCGCCGATCGAGGGAACGCGCCCCAGAGGTTCGAGCGAACCGCCGCACCCCGCAACGTCCCTGGAGAGTTCATGCTCTCCCAGCGCGAGGGGGAGATTCCTCGCAACGCCTTCGAGCAGGCCGTCGGGCAGGCCGAAGAGATCGAGCAGGCGACCAAACAGGAGGCCCCCGGGGTCGCAAACCAGAAGTGGACGCTCGAGGGTCCCACCAACGTCGGCGGCCGTCTGACTGATGTGGCCGTCGATCCGAACAACGCAGACACGATCTACGTCGCCGCGGCGACCGGCGGAGTATGGAAGTCGACCGACGCCGGCGACACCTTTCAAGAGGCTTGGCCGATAGATCTCACGCAGTCGATCGGGGCGCTGGCAATCACGCCTGACGGCACGCTTTACGCGGGAACCGGTGAGTCGAACCCCGGTGGCGGATCGATCACCTTCGGCGGCACGGGGATCTACGTGTCTAAGAACGGCGGGGAGAAGTGGAAGCAAACCGGCCTGGAGGGCACGGATCGCATCAGCCGCATCATGATCGATCCTGACGATCCCAAGACGATCTTCGTCGCGGCGACGGGCAACCTCTTTACGCCGGGAGGGGATCGCGGTTTGTACCGGTCGACCGACGCGGGCAAGTCGTGGGAGCTCGTGCTCGAGGGACCGAATGGCACCACCGGTGCGAGTGACATCGCCATCGACCCTGAGAACACCGACAATGTCTACGCGGTGTTGTGGGATCACCGGCGCGAACCGGACCTTCGTCGCTACGGGGGCGAGGGATCGGGCGTCTACCGCTCGGCAGACGGTGGTGATACCTGGACACAGCTCGCTGGTGGACTGCCACCCTCGACGGTGGATACAGGGCGCATGGGGATTGGAGTGTCGCCCAGCGACCCGAGCCGCGTCTACGTCGTTCATATCCGCACCAACGGTTTCTTCGAGGGCTTCTACGTCAGCAACGACGGCGGGGACTCGTTCACCAAGAGCCCCCCGAACCCGTTGCTCAGTAACTCGCAGTCGAGCTTCGGCTGGTGGTTCGGACGAGTGTGGGTCGCGCCCGAGAGCAAGGACCGAGTCTTCGTCGCGGGTGTTCCCCTCATGGAGTCGATCGACGGGGGCCTGACCTGGAAGATCGGTGCGCCGGGCGTGCACGTGGATCAGCACGCGATGGCGTGGGACGACAAGGTCGACGGCCGGATCTATCTGGGCAACGACGGCGGCTCGTATCGCAGCGACGACAACGGGCTCACGTGGACCAAGGGAACCCACGAACCCTACACGCAGTTCTACACGCTCGATGTGGGCGAGCAGGACCCAACGCGTATCGCCGGCGGGACCCAGGACAACGGGTCCAACCGCACGTGGAGCGGCGAACGCTGGAACTCGCATTACGGAGGTGACGGGCTCGAGAACCTGATCAACTACGAAGATCAGAACTACGTGTACGCCTGCTTCCAGTACGGCAACTGCGCCCGCTCGACCGACGGCGGGGACACTATGAACAGCTTCGCCAACCAGACCACTTCCACGCGGCGCAACTGGATGGCTCCGCTCGAGTTCGACCCCAACGACCCACAGGTCATGTACTACGGCGGCAACATCCTCAACCGATCGACCGACGCGGGCGAGACCTGGACGCCGATCAGCCCCGACCTCACGTCAGGCGGTGGTCGCGATACCCAGTACCCCTACGCGACCCTGACCACGGTGGCCGCCGCCAAGTCCGATGGCGAGGTGCTGTACGCGGGCACCGACGACGCGCGGGTGTGGACGTCGAAGGACGGCGGAGCCAACTGGGAGCGAATCGACGAGGAGCTACCCGACCGCTGGGTAACCCGCGTGGCGACGGACCCGGACGACGAGGATCTCGCCTACGCAACCTTCTCGGGCTTCCGTAGCGGTGCCGAGGACGCCCACGTCTTCCAGACCACCGACGGTGGCGGCTCGTGGATCGACATCGGCGGCAACCTGCCGAACGCGCCGGTCAACGACATCGTGACGTCGGGCGAGACCTTGTACGTCGCGACCGACGTCGGCGTGTTCATGAGCCGCACCGGCGGGCGTTCCTGGTTGAAGCTCGGCAAGGACCTGCCGCTGGTCCCGGTCACCGACCTACGGCTGCACGAACCGAGCAACACGCTGTTCTCGTCCACCTTCGGACGCGGCATCTTCAGCCTCGCGTTGCCGGCGAGCGGCGGACCGCAGGGCTAGGGTCCGATGAATACACGAAGGGAGGCTCGCTCTGGCGTTGCGTTCGCACTCGCGTGCGTAACGCTGCTCATGCTGGCCTCCTGTGATTCGGGTGAGGGGGCGCTCGCGCGTGAGTGTGAGCGCCCTGAGCCCGCGTCCGACCTAACCGTGCTGCCCGATGGCCTCGAGCTCGATGAGCTCGGCACGGTCGTAAGGGCCGCGGAGAGGCACGGCTTCGTCAGCGCCAGGGCCATCGCCACCGACGGCGTCGAGGGCCTGTATTCACCGATGACGAAGCTGCTCCGCAGGGGCGGCTACGAGATCGTCGGCGAGGACAACGAGGGCTTCGAGGCCGAGATCTACTTCACTCGAGGCTCCGACACCGGGTCGATTCTGCTGCGCCAGGGCAACTGCGGAGCGGCCACCAACATCATTCTGACCTTCGGTCACTAATCGCAACGAGGGGACGCCATGCGCATTAGAACGATGGCCTTGATTCTCATCGCCGTCATGCTGGCGGCGGCGTGCGCGTCGGGCGACGACGGTGGAGGTCCTACAAGCCGAACCTAATCGAGGACGAAGCCGAGCTCACCGAGGACGCCGTGCCGATCTGTCGTACAACGGCGACCAGAACGATCAGAACTACTGCAATGAAGAGGTCACCGAGCTGCTGAAGGAGAGCGACGTGACCGCAAACCCGGACGAGCGCTCGGCCCTTCTCAACGAGGCCGATTCATTGATGGCCGAAGACGTTCCCATCCTGCCGCTGTACCAGAAGCCCAACTACTTCGCCTTCGACAACAAGCTGCAGGGGGCGAGCGATAACCCCGCAGGCCCCGGGCCCACCTGGAACACCGAGGACTGGTGGATCTCCGAGTGACGCTTTAGGTGGACGGGGTGTGGCGGACGACCCATTCCATGAGCCGCTCGTTGTAATCGCGGCGATGGGACGGGCGGCCGTCCATGATGAACAGATGGCTTGCGCCCGGATAGCGCACC